>NZ_JABXFD010000470.1 GCF_013372625.1 Actinomadura sp. BRA 177 | reverse complement strand
CGGCGCAGCGGGCGCAGCGGGCGCCGGCGGCGCCGGTCGGGGCGGCCGACCAGCACCGGTCCGCGCTGCTGGCCATGGTGCTGACACTGGGGCTGCTGATCGCGGCCGTCGCGGTGACGGGCGCGCTGATCGCGTCCTCGATGCGGACCCGGCCGGTGGCGCTGGCGGCGCCGCTGCACATCTACCCGGTGGCCCAGGCGACGCCGGGGCCGTGCCCGGCCGGGACGAAGGGGCTCACCGGGCAGGCGTCGACCGGCCCGACGTGCTACCACCTCACGCAGGGCATCGCGATCCACAAGGTCGCCGACCTGCGGGTGCAGAAGTCGCGGGTGAAGCCGGGCGGGTACGACGTGGCGGTGACGCTGCGGCCGGTCGACCGGCAGGCGTTCGCCGACCTGACGCGCGCGACGGTCGGGCGGGACCTCGCGTTCGTCGTCCGCGACAAGCTCGTCACCCTGCCCCGCGTCGACATGGCGATCACGGACGGGAAGGTCGTGGTGACGGGGTCGCCGGACAAGGCGGCGGCGAAGAAGCTCGTCCGTGAGCTGAAGGGGCGTTAGGCCGCGGGGAGTTCCTCGCCCTGGACGGCCTGGATCTCCAGTTCGACCCGCAGGCTCTCGCCGACCAGCGCGACGCCCGCCTCCAGAATCTGGTTGAAGCGGATGCCGAAGTCGGCGCGGCGCAGCTCGGCGGTGGCGCGGAACGCCGCGCGGAGGCCGCCCCACGGGTCGGAGCCGCCGCCGAGGTAGGTCATGTCGAGGTCGACCGGCTGCGTGATCCCGTTCAGGGTGAGGCGGCCGTGGACGGTCCAGCGGTCGGGCCCGGCGACGGTCAGCCCCTCGCCCTCGTAGGTGATGACCGGGTGGACGTCGGCGTTCATGAAGTCGGCCGAGCGCAGGTGGTCGTCGCGCGTCTTGTTGCCGGTGTCGATGGACGCGGCCTCGATGCGGGCCGTCACCCGTGACTGCTCGACGGGTTCGGCGACCTCGATGCGTCCTTCGAAGGCGGCGAACCGGCCGCGGACGCTGGACAGGCCGAGGTGCTGCGCGACGGCGCCGACGGTGGAGTGCGCCGGGTCGATCGTCCACGGGCCGGGCGCCGGCAGTTCGGTGCCGCCGGCGCGGCCCAGCACGATCTTGCCGATGTCGGCGGTGCCGGACGTGGAGACGATGAGGGTGGCGGCGGCCGGCTGGAAGCCCGTCGCCGTCACGATCACCGTGTACGTCCCGGCGGGCAGCGGGCCGGCGGCGAGCACGCCGTCCTCCCCGGTCCGCTCCCGCGCCACCTGGTTCCCGGCCAGGTCCGTCACGGTGACGATGGCGTGCCGCACCGCCCAGCCGTCCTTCGTCCGCACTGTGCCGCGCAGACCTCGTTCAGCGTCCATCAACGACCTTCGTTTCGGGGGCCGCCGCCGGACGGCCCGGGATCGCGTCCGTCATTCGCCGGGGTAGCCGAGCGTCACGTCGTGCTCGTCCAACCCGTTGCCCGAAAGCGACAGACCGGTGGCGACCGGAGGATATCCGGACGCGATCACGGTGTACTGTCCGCCGGTCAGGTCGGTGAACGCGTACTCGCCGTCCGGTCCGGTGATCACCATCGCGACGACGTTGCCGGCGGCGTCGACCAGCGTGACCCGCGCGTCCCCGATCGGTTCGCCGGAATCGTCGCGGACCGTCCCGCGGATGCGGGCGCCGGGCGGCATCTCCACGTCCTGCCGGGTCTGCCCGTTGCCGACCACGTCCACCGGGAGCGCGACCGGGCGGTGCGCGGCGGCGGACACGGCGAGCGTGTACGCGCCGGACGTGATGTCCCTGAACAGGTACGTCCCGTCGCCCTCGGTGCGGGCGGTGCCGACGACGTCGCCGCGCACGTCGGTGACGACGACCATCGCGTTCGCGATCGGGGCGCCGTCGCCGCCGCGGACCGTCCCGGCGAGGCCGCCGTTGCCCGCGAGCAGCAGGTCGAAGTCGACCGGCTTGTCGCCGACGACCAGCGTCGCGGCCTGCGGCTCGTGCCCGCCGGTCGCGGCGATCAGCACGTAGCTGCCGGGGCCGGGGGTGGGCAGCGCGTACCGGCCGTCCTCCTGGGTGATCGCGCGGGCGAGTTGGTGCCCGTCCACGCCGATCAGGGTCAGCGCGGCGGACGCGACGGGCGTGCCGTCGCCGGTCCGCACGATGCCGCGGACGGGAACGCCGCCGTCCTGCCCGTTCTGTCCGTTCTGCTGGGCGAGGAGCTGCGCCTGCACCGCCAGGTCGGACGCGGGTGCGGGCGGGGCCACCGTGGCGATGGGGGCATGGCCGTTCTCGCTCGCGTGCCGCCCGGCACCGACGGCGCCGACCGCGCCGGTCCGCGCGACGGACGGCGGACGGACGACGCCGTCCTCGCCCGGCGCGTCCTCTGCCGGAACCGGAGGCTTCTCGGCCGGCTTGCCGCGGCCCGCCGAACCGCGCAGCGGCAGTTCCTTCAGCGCGAGGACCGCGAGGAACCCGATGATCGCGACCGGGACGCCGACCAGGAAGACGGCCTCCATCGCCTTGGTGAACGCCTCCGTGATGATCCCGTGCACCGGCTCGGGCAGCTTCTGGATCTCCTCCGGCGAGCCGAGGCTGCCGGAGGTGCCGGACGGCATCGGGAGGCCGGCGGCCGCGAAGCCCGCCGCGATCTCGTCCGCCACCCGGTTGGTGAGGATCGCGCCGAACGCGGCGACGCCCATCGCGCCGCCGAGGTTGCGGAAGAACGAGACGCCGGACGTGGTCGAGGCGAGGTCGGCGGGCGCGGCGGCGTTCTGCGCGGCCAGGATCAGGATCTGCAGCGTCAGGCCCATCCCGATGCCGAGGACGGCGAGGTCTGTGCCGATCACCAGGTTCGAGGAGCCGGTGTGCAGCCGCGACAGCAGGAACATCGCGCCCGCGACGCACGCCAGGCCGATCACCGGGAAGAACTTGTAGCGCCCGGTCCGGGTCACGATCTGCCCGGAGCCGGTCGAGGTGATCAGCATGCCGAGGACGAGCGGCAGCGTCATCAGGCCGGACGCGGTGGGGCTCATCCCCTTGACGATCTGCAGGTACTGCGGCATGTAGATCATCGCGCCGAACATCGCCATGCCGACGCAGATGGAGATGAACGACGTCAGCAGGAACATCCGGTTGCGGAACAGCCGGGGCGGCAGGATCGGGTCGTGCGCGACGCGCTCGGCGACGACGGCCAGCACGACCAGGACGGCGGCGGCGCCGAGCAGGATGTAGGTCCACTGGGAGTTCCACGCGAACTCCGTGCCGCCCATGGACAGCACCAGCATCAGCAGCGCGGCGCTGCCGGTGATGGTGAACGCGCCGAACACGTCCAGCCGGGTGTCGCGCTTCACCTTCGGCAGCTTCAGCACCTTCTGGATGACCAGGAACGCGATGACCGCGAGCGGGACGCACACGTAGAAGCACCAGCGCCAGCCGAGGCCGTCGGCGTCCACGATGAACCCGCCGAGCAGCGGGCCGGCGACCGTCGCGACGCCGAACACCGCCCCCATGTAGCCGGCGTACCGGCCGCGCTGGCGGGGCTCGACGACGTCCCCGAGGATGACCTGGGCGAGCGCGGACAGGCCGCCGACGCCGAGGCCCTGGACCGCGCGGGCCACGATGAGCTGGCCGATGTTCTGCGACAGCCCGGCGCCCACCGAGGCGAGCACGAAGATCAGCAGGGCGGTCTGGAACATCAGCTTGCGCCCGGCGATGTCCGACAGCTTGCCCCACAGCGGGGTGGACGCGGTCATCGTCAGCAGTGTCGCGCTCGCGACCCAGGACAGCTTGTCCTGGCCGCCGAGGTCGCCGACGATCGTCGGCAGCGCCGTGGCGACGACCGACGTCGAGATCATCGACGTGAGCATCGCCATCATGAGCCCGGCGAGGATCTCCAGGATCTGGCGGTGCGTGTACTGCGGTCTCGCCGGCTCGGACGCCGCCGGGCCGTGCGACGTCACGCTGGTCTGTGCCACCCTGCCCCCATGCCTACGGGTATTTACCTGTGCCGTGCATGTATCCTAGGTAGACGCTTGTTTACTTGCAACTCGTTGGATACTGAACACTGACCGTTACCGACAGGCCAGGGATGGGGATGCGGGTCGAGGGCGAGCGCACGGCGCTTTCCGGCACGGGCGGGGACAGGCCGGCGCGGGACGGGGGGCGGCGGCCGCGGCGGGACCGGGAGGCCACCGAGCGCCGCATCCTGGAGGCCGCCCGCGACCTGTTCGGCGAGCACGGCTACGACGGCGTCACCGTCCGCGAGATCGCGGCGCTGGCCGAGGCGAACGTCGCCCTGGTCAACCGGTACTTCGGCTCGAAGGCGGCGCTGTTCGGCGAGGTGCTGACCGGCGAGTCGGTGATCCGCGGCGTGATCGCGGGCGACCCGGAGGGGCTGCCGCGCCGGCTCGCCGAGCACTTCGTCCGGCAGATCGACCGGCGTCCGGTGACCGCCATGTCCCGGATCCTCGACCGGTCGGCGGGCCACCCCGAGGTCAAGGAGATCCTGCTCCGCTACCTGGAGGACGTGATCGTCCAGCCGATCATCGCGCAGCTGGACGGGCCGGACGCCCGCGCCCGCGCGCTGCTCGCGTCCACGATCATCATGGGCGGCGGGCCCGTCCGGCGGCTGTTCGGGCTGGCGGACCTGCGCGCCGCCGACCCGGACGAGGTCATCGACCGGCTCACCGCCATGTTCACCGCCGCGCTCGCGCCTCCCGTACGCCACCGGGCGTAGCGGGGATCGGCCGCAGGGCGGAGCTTCGGCTTGGCGCGCCGCACATAGGGTGCTGACCATGAGGCTGGGGGGCGCTCTCCGGGCGCGGTGGGGCAGGACGGGACGGGCCGCGCGCTGGACGGCGGCCGGCGCGGCGGTCGCGCTGGCCCTGGCGCTTATACACATCTGACGCTGCCGACGACGAGGGTAGTGGTGGACTCGGAGGTGTCCGACTCCTCAAAGACTGAAAGAAGCGATACCATCCTACTAACAACAGA
>NZ_JABXFD010000537.1 GCF_013372625.1 Actinomadura sp. BRA 177 | reverse complement strand
CCCCGGAGCCCCGCCCGCCGGGCCCACCGGGCTGACCCCAACCCGGCTAAGGCGGCACCCCGGACCAGGCGCGGCCCCAGGGCCGACAGCGGCCGACCGCCACGGGTTCCAGTTGGCACAGACCATGGTCAGCGCTGGTTCCGCGCGGTGCGGTCAGAGGCGGCGGGGGCCCATTTCGGCGCGGGGGCCCAGGGGGCGCTCCAGGGTCAGCTTCGCCTCGCGGACCGTGACGCCGGTTCCGTCCACCATGACGGGGTTCAGCTCCAGCCGCGCCACCTCGGGCAGGTCGTAGCCGAGGCGGGACGCGCGCAGCAGCAGTTGTTCGAGCGCCGCCACGTCCACGGGTTCGGCGCCCCGGTGGCCGAGCAGCAGCGGCGCGGTGCGGATGGCGCGGATCATCTCCGCGGCGTCCACGTCCGCGAGCGGCGACAGGCGGTAGGCGCGGTCGTCCAGCAGGTCGGCGGTCTCGTCGGCGATGCCGAACGAGATCAGCGGGCCGAACGAGCGGTCCTCCCGGACGACGATGCGGGTCGGCACCCCGTCACCGCGCTCGGCGATCTCGATGCCGTAGCAGGCGAGGAGCTCCGCCGCCTGCTTCGGCGTGACGTCCACCGGGCCGCCGTCGCCGAGCCAGTCCGCGACCAGGACACGCGCGCGGTCGCGGTCGACGTCCTCGAACACCGGCGTGCGGCCCGCGGGGCGCTGCCGCCACTGCGCGTACCGGATCGCGTACGCCAGCGCCCGGACGGCGTCCTCCGGCGAGGTGTAGGACGGCACTGAGCCCTCGGCGGGCATCCCGTCCGGGCCGGGGACGCGCAGCTCGGCGGGCATGCCCTCGCTGCCCAGGTAGGTCGCCACGATCGGCTTGCCGGCCCCGGCGGCGAGTCGCAGGATCTTCTGCGGGACGCGCACGTCGTAGCCGCCGATCGTCGGCGGGGTGAACAGCGCGACGACAGCGTCGACCGTGTCGTCGGCGAGCGCGCCGGCGAGGGCGGCCTCGTAGTCGTCGGCGTCCGCGCGGGGGCCGAGGTCGATGCGCGGCCGGACGTCCAGGCCGAGCGCGACGGCCTCGTCCTGCGCCAGCAGGCCCAGGGAGTTGGAGTTGTCGATGATCGCGATGCGGTCGCCGGCCGGGAGCGGCTGGTAGGCCAGCACCTGCGCGACGTCGAACAGTTCGGCCAGGTCCTCGACGCGGATCACGCCGGCCTGCTCGAACAGCGCGCTGACCGCGTGATCGGGCAGCGTGAGCGCGCGCGCGGCGTGACCCAGGGGGACGCCCTGCGTGCTGCGTCCGCTCTTCACCGCCACGATCGGCTTACGGCGACCGAGCCTGCGCGCCAGCCGCGCGAACTTACGGGGGTTGCCCAGCGACTCCAGGTAAAGCAGGACGGCCTTGGTCGCCGGATCCTCCTCCCAGTACTGCATGAGGTCGTTGCCAGAGACGTCCGCCCTGTTGCCGGCGGAGACGAACGTGGAGAGGCCGAGACCGCGTTCGGCCGTCCGCTGCAAGATGGCGATGCCCAGCGCACCAGATTGTGAGAAGAAACCGACTGGCCCTCGTCCCGGCATGGTCGGCGCCAGGGTCGCGTTGAGCCGGACGTCCGTGTCGGTGTTGGCGATGCCCAGGCAGTTGGGGCCGACGACACGCATCCCGTAGGCGCGGGCCAGGCTCACCAGTTCCTTCTGGGCGGCACGTCCCTCCTCACCGACCTCGCCAAAGCCGGACGACACGACGACCAGGCCGCGCACGCCCTTCCCGGCGCACTGCTCCACAACCTCGTGGACGGCGTCCGCGCGCACAGCGACGACTGCAAGGTCCACATCGTCCGGAATTTCCAGAACGGACGCGTAAGCGCGGACCCCCGCCACCGCCACCGCCGTCGGATGCACCGGATACACGGGCCCGCTGAAGTCACCGCCCAGCAGGTTGCGCAGGACGGTCTGCCCCACGCTGTGCTCCGCGCGGCTCGCCCCGATCACCGCGACCGACCCCGGGAACAGCAGCCGCTGGATCGACCGCGACTCGGCCCGGTGCTCGCGGGCGGTCATGACCTCCAGCGAGGTGTCGGTCGGCTCCAGGTCGAGGACGAGCTCGATCACGCCCTCCTCGAACCGCTGCTCCGCCTGGTAGCCCGCCTCCCGGAACACCCGCGTCATCCGGCGGTTGTCGGGCAGCACGCTCGCCACGAACCGCCGCACGCCGCGCTCCCGCGCCGCCGCCGCGATGTGCTCCAGCAGCACCGCGCCGAGGCCGCGGCCCTGGTGCGCGTCCTCCACGAGGAACGCCACCTCCGCCGTCTCCGGCCGCTCATTGAGCCGGTCATAGCGGACGACGGCCACCATCACCCCGGCGATCGTGGCGATCAGCGCGACACGCCGATCGTGGTCGACGGTGGTGAAGTGCTCGACGTCGCGGTCCGACAGGTGCGGGCGCGGCGAGAAGAACCGGTAGTAGATCGACTCCGGGGACAGCCGCCCGTGGAACGAGCGCAGCAGATCGGCGTCATCGGGCCGGATGGGACGCAGATGGGCCGTCCCGCCGTCGCTCAGGACGACGTCGGCCTCCCACTGATCCGGATAACCCTCGGTCACGTACCCGAGGGTAAGGCACGGACCCCCCAGGCCCCGCGCGGGGAAAAAACGGGCTTCCCCGGGTTTCGCTGCGCGTTCGAGACCTAATCCGGGCTCAAGAGCTGTTACGGTCGACCCCACGCCCAGTGTTGCCGCTCGCGCGGGCCGTGTTGATCGAGGTGATGACTCCATGACGCGCGTGGTCGTGGTCGGCGATCTTATGACAGACACCGTGGCGCGTGCCGCGTACCCCTTGGCTAAGGGGAGCGATACGCCCGCCGCCGTGACGTCCCATGGGGGCGGCTCGGGCGCCAACGTGGCCGCCTGGCTCGCCCTTGAAGGGGTCGATACCGCGTTCGTCGGACGCCGCGGCTCCGACATCGCGGGCCGGAACCGGGACATGGAGATGATGGGGTACGGCGTCGACGCCCGCCTCGTCATGGACCAGGAACGTCCCACCGGCACCTGTGTGGTGATGGTCACCCACAAAGGCGACCGGACGATGCTGTCCGATCCCGGCGCCAACGCCGCGCTGCTCCCCGAGGACATCGAGCGCTGCGCCGATCTGTTCTCGCAGGGCACGCACCTGCACCTGTCCGGCTACTCGCTGATCAACGAGGGCTCCCGGAAGGCCGCCATCCACACCCTGGACATCGCCCGCAAGGTGCAGATGTCGGTCTCCGTGGACGGCGGCTCGTCCTCCCCGCTCAAGCGGATGGGCGCCGAGCCCTTCCTGGAGTGGACGCAGGGCGCCCGCCTCCTCGTCGTCAACGCCAAGGAGGCGGAGATCCTCACCGGCCGCGACACGCCGGAGCAGGCCGCCAAGGTGCTGACCGCCTGGTACCCGCAGGTCGTCATCAAGAACGGCGCCGAGGGCGCCCTCTGGTACACCAACGGCCGCCCCGAACCCGTCACCGTCGCCGCCGAGCCCGTCGACAAGATCATCGACGGCACCGGGGCCGGCGACGCGTTCGTCGCGGGGCTCATCCCGCCCTGGCTGGACGGCAAGCAGCCCGCCGACGCCCTCACCGCCGGCTGCCGCCTCGCCGCGCAGGCCATGAAGCACCTCGGCGCCCGCCCCACCCTCGACGTGGTCGACAACCAGATCAAGTAGCGGCTGCGCCGGGGCGGGTCAGGCCACGGGGGTGTAGGTGCGGACGTCCTGCTTCACCGCCGCCCAGAGGCGGTTCAGCGGATGGCCCGCGTCGTAGCGCTCCAGGTCGGCGCGCCGCACGAAGGCGCCGGTCATGAGCTCGGCCTTGGGCTCCAGGTCGTCGTGGAGGCCGAAGGCGCGGAGCGGGACGGCGTCGGGGTCCTCCTGGGCGGCCATGCCGCGGCCGATCGACCCCGTGACGATCATGCAGCCGCGGACGAACCCCGACCGCAGCAGCGACAGCCCGTAGTGGACGTCGTCGATGTCGGCGACGACGTTGAGCCGGTCGCGGAAGTTCGTCCCGTACCAGGTGGCGAGCAGATCGGCGACCAGCCCGGCGGGCGGCACGACCAGCGGAACACGCCCGAGCCCGCTGGTCTCCACCGACATGTCCGGCAACTCGTGCTCCGGCAGGTTCGTCAGCAGCAGCGCCTGGCCCCGCGCGTACTCGATGACCTCGTACTCTTTCAGCCGCAGGTCGCCCTCCGGGGTACTGACGATGCTGCCGCACACGAGATCGACCTGGCGGTTCTCCAGGCGTGACCACACGTCCTTGGTGCGGACGTGGGCGACCTTGAACTCCACCTCCCGCTGCCGGAACTCCTCCGAGACGCGGTTCCAGGCACGGGAGACGATCGGCAGGGTGAACTCGGTGGTGCCGACGGTCAGCATCCGGCCGAGCCGGCGCCGGCTCAGATGAATGGACTCCAGCCATTTGTCGAACGTCATGCGCGCCAGTTCGACAGTGGCCTCCCCAGTGGGCGTGAACAAGAAGTCCCTACCGCGCCCCTGCCGTACGGTCAGCACCTCGCCGCACAGGCTCTGGCTGTTTCGGTTCAGGATGTCGAGCTGCTTCTGGACGCTCGACTGCTCACGTCCCAGGACACGCGCGGCCCGCAGGGCAGACCCCGTCTCATGCACCACCAGCAGGGTCCGCAGCTGGTCGAACGTCATGTCGAGCAAGCCGGACGGACCGTCCAGAAGCGCATCAAGACTCGGTGACACGGTGAGGGACATTACTACCTGTTCCGCCGTCCCGCGGAAATGGCCGCACGGCCAACTGGGCGGGAAATGATGACATTTCCCTCTCAACTTATCTCAAGATGTTCTTGCAAACAACTGGACAGACTTTTCTAACCTCTAGAACACTTTCTTCCGACCCCGCCGCCGTCATCCGTCCCACCAGGACGGCGGCGCTCCCGGGCGTGCCCCGGCGGTGCCGGCCGCCGGGGCCGCCGCTCGACTCCCGTTCGCCGCGGCCCTTCTCCGCCGCGGCGACCGGACCGGCCGCGACGAGCCCGGAAACCCGGTAGGGACGCG
>NZ_JABXFD010000688.1 GCF_013372625.1 Actinomadura sp. BRA 177 | reverse complement strand
TGTGTTTATGCTTACGGTGCCATCTGGGATCTCCGCTGTCCTCTTCGTCGGCAGCGTCAGATGTGTATAAGGGCCAGCGGCGGCTCTGCGCTCGGCGCGGTCGAGGCGCCGGCGGCGGGCGCGGTCGGCGGCTTCGGCGCGGCGTTGCAGCAGGTCGGGCGGGATGAGGTCGTGCCGTCCCGCGATGAACTCCTGCACCCAGATCTTGCCGCGGATCAGCGGGCGGCGGAACTGCTTCTCCCGCCGGACGGCCCGCTGGTAGCGGCGTGAATCCTGGGGGTAGCGCCAGCGCGCCCAAGGAGAGCCCGGGCGCGCCACCCGGATCGCGCCGACGATCAGCAGGGCGGGGACGAAGAGGCCGATGAGGCCCGTCCAGATCTTGCCCTTGAGGAGGGTGATCATGGCGAAGACCAGGTTGATGACCAGGGACACCACGTAGACGCGGGTCAGGATCCCGGTGCCGGGGTCGGGCGCGATGCCCTCGTAGCCGAGCGGGCGGATGCCGAGCAGCAGCAGACCCGTCACCGCGATCGCGACGAACACGGCGTCGACGGACGCGCGGCCCTTCTCCGTCCAGTACACGTCGCTGAGGTGCAGGATCAGCGCGAACTCGTCCAGGACGAGGGCGGAGCCCATGCCGAACACGGCGGCGGCGCCCACGCTGAGGCCGGTGTAGGCGTCCGGGACGGCGAGGCTCCCCACGCCGCCGGCCAGCATCAGCACCACGCCGAACACGACGTGGTGGATGTGCAGGTCGCCGGCGGTCACGTTGCGGAACCACCAGCGCACGTCCGCCCGGATCAGCCGGACGTTGACCCGCGTCAGTACGAAAGTGATCAGGAACGCGACGAAGAAGGCGAACAGCGGAAGCCGCCCGGTCGCCACGATCCGCTCGTCGAACATCTCGATCATCTGCCCCCCGCTGCCTCCATGATGCACCGTGACATGCGCGGATATCGTGGGACCCGGCCGATCAGCGTCGATCGAGGAGAACATGTGAGCCGCACCGTGGACCGCTGCGACCCCGGGTACCGGGCGTGGATCGCCGAGGCGATCCGGCTGGTCGACGCCGACGCCAACCGCAGCGCGGACACGCACCTGCACGTGTTCCCGCTGCCGCCGGAGTGGGGCATCGACCTGTACCTGAAGGACGAGTCCGTCCACCCGACGGGTTCACTGAAGCACCGGCTCGCGCGGTCGCTGTTCCTGTACGGGCTGGCGAACGGCTGGATCCGGCAGGACACGACGATCATCGAGGCGTCCAGCGGGTCGACGGCGGTGTCGGAGGCGTACTTCGCGCGGCTGCTCGGCCTGCCGTTCGTCGCGGTGATGCCCGCCTCGACCAGCCCGGAGAAGATCCAGCTGATCGAGTTCCACGGCGGCCGCTGCCATCTGGTGGACGAGCCGTCCGCGATCTACGACGAGTCGCGGCGGCTCGCGGCCGAGTGCGGCGGGCACTTCATGGACCAGTTCACCTACGCCGAGCGCGCCACGGACTGGCGCGGCAACAACAACATCGCCGAGTCGATCTTCGAGCAGCTGCGGCTGGAGCGGTTCCCGGAGCCGTCCTGGATCGTGGTCGGCGCGGGCACCGGCGGGACGTCCGCGACGATCGGCCGGTACGCGCGCTACCAGCGGTTCCAGACGCGGCTCGCGGTCGTCGACCCGGAGGGCTCGGCGTTCCACGGCTCGTTCGCCGACGGCGACCCGGAGCGGACGGCGGCGGGCTCGCGGATCGAGGGCATCGGCCGCCCCCGCGTGGAGCCGTCGTTCCTGCCGACGGTCATCGACCGGATGATCCGGGTGCCGGACGCGGCGTCCATCGCGGCGATGCGCTGGACGAGCGCGGTCAGCGGCCGCAACGTCGGCGGCTCGACCGGCACGAACATGTGGGGCGCGGCGGAGCTGATCGCGCAGATGCGGGCGGACGGCGAGCGCGGCAGCGTCGTCACGCTGATCTGCGACGGCGGCGAACGCTACGCCGGCACCTACGGGTCGGACGCCTGGCTCGCGGAGCAGAACCTGGACATAGCGCCCTACCTGGCCGCGCTGCACGGCTTCCTGAAGACGGGCGAGATGCCCGCTATCCCGTGACCGTGACGGGGTTCACCAGGTCGGCGTAGATCAGCAGGCCGCCCATGACGATCAGCACGACCGCCATCACGTACGTCACCGGCAGCGCCTTGGCGACGTCCACGTAGCCGGGGTCGGGCCTGCGGAAGACCTTGGCGAACGCCTTCTTGACCGCCTCCAGCAGGGCGCCGGCGATGTGCCCGCCGTCCAGCGGCAGCAGCGGGACGAGGTTGAACAGCCCGACCGCGAGGTTCAGCGAGCCGAGCAGCATCACGAAGAACGACACCTTCTGGGCGCCGGTGTAGTCGTCGGACGCGGCGACCTCGCCGCCGATCCGGCTGACGCCGACGACGCCGACCGGGCCGTTCGGGTCGCGCTTCTCGTCGCTGAACGCGGCGTTCCAGACGCCGACCATCTTCTGCGGCATCCGCACCAGCGCGCCCGTGGTGCGCGCGGTCAGGTCGGTCATCGTGCTGACGACGGCGCCCGGCCCCTGCCGCTCCATCGCCTGGATCGGGGTGATGCCGAGGAACCCGACGTTGACGATCTTGTCGGGGTCCTTCAGGTCGTGCATCTGGTTGCGGGTGATCGGCACGTTCAGCTTCACGTCCTGCCCGCCGCGCTGGACGGTCATCGGGACGGTCTGCCCGCCGTTGTCGCGGATCAGCACCCGCAGCTCGTCGTAGTCGCCGTCGATCTTCTTCCCGTCGAACGCGACGATCCGGTCGCCCGCCTTGAGCCCGGCCTGCGCGGCGGGCGTCGGGGTGGCGTTCGCCGGGCACTCGGTCGTCTGCGACTGGCTCGCCGGCACCATGCATTCGAGGACCTCGCCGATCACCGGCTGCGACCGCACGGTGCCGATGCCCATCAGCAGGATCGCGAAGAACATCACCGAGAGCAGCAGGTTCATCGCGGGCCCGCCGAACATGATGAGCAGCTTCTGCCACCACTTCTTGCCGTAGAACACGCGGTCCTCGTCGCCGGGCCGGATCTCCTCCAGCGCGGCGCCGCGCGCCGACTCGATGAGCCCCTGCCACGGCCCGGTGCTGACCTGCCGGACCTGCCCGGGCGCGTCGCCCTTGCGCGGCGGCAGCATCCCGATCATGCGGATGTAGCCGCCGAGCGGGATCCACTTGACGCCGTACTCGGTCTCGCCCTTGCGCTTGGACCACATCGTCGGGCCGAACCCGACCATGAACTGGGTCGTCCGCACCTTGAACAGCTTGGCGAACGAGAAGTGGCCGAGCTCGTGCAGCGCGATGGACACCAGCAGGCCGAAGAACAGGATCAGCATTCCTGCCAGGTAGACCATCCGGGGTGCCCTTCAACTCGTACGCCCGCGCTCACCGCGGGTGGCCTCGATAACCAACTCAGAGTACGTGATCGACCCCGATCCGGTTTAAGTTAACCGAGGAACCCGCGCAGCAGGGCGGCCGTGCCCTCCAGATGCTCGGCGACGGCGCGGCGCGCGGCCTCCGGGTCGCCGGCGAGGACGGCGTCGACGATCGCGGCGTGCTGGACGGCGGCGTGCTCGATGTTCCGCCCGAGCACCGGGATGGCGTTGAGCAGGTCGGTCACCCGCATCCGGGCGTCCGCGCAGGCCGCCGAGAGCAGCGCAGACCCGGTCATCTCGGCGATCGTCAGGTGGAAGAGGGTGTCGAGGCGGCGGTACTCGTCCGGCCCGGCCGCGTTCAGCTCGGCCAGCCGGGTGCGCAGCATGTCGCGCTGCGCCCCGGTCAGCCGGGTCGTGGCGAGGATCTGCGCGGCACCGGTCTCCACGGCCATCCGGAACGTCAGGGAGTCGTTGAGGTCGTCGCCCATCTGCGCGAGGGCGCGCCTCAGGTCGGACTGGCGGGGCTTCGGACGCTCGTAGGTGACGAACGTCCCGCCGAACCGCCCGCGGCACGACTCGACGTACCCCTCCTGCTGGACGGCCCGGATCGCCTCCCGGTACACAAAATTCAACTCCTCGTAATGACATGACCACATGATGTTATGGTGTGGTGGTGAAGCTGGTCGTACAGGTCAAACTGCTTTCCGACGCCGCCACCGAGCAGGCGTTGCGGGAGACTCTCAAGCTGTGCAACCAGGCTGCCTGCCACGCCTCCCGCCGCGCCTTCACCACGGGGGTAAAGGGCAAGACCGCACTACAACGCCTCGTCTACGACGAGGTGAAGGCGATGGGTCTGTCCGCGCAACCGGCGATCCACTGCATCCGCAAAGTCGCCGGGGCCTACGCCACGCTGGCCAAGAACCTGAAAGCGGGCAGTCATGGGCCGGTCGGTTCGCGGCGCCGCGCGCGGGTGGAGGGCGAGCCGGTCCGGTTCCGGAAGGACGCCGCCCAACCGTTCGACGACCGGTCGCTGTCCTGGCAGATCGACTCCCGCACCGTCAGCATCTGGACCGTGCACGGCAGACTCAGCGGCATCCCGTTCGCGTGCTCGGCTGAGCAGGCGAAGATGTTGGCCGCGCACCGGCGGGGCGAGTCGGACCTGGTTTGGCGTGGCGGCTGCTTCTACCTGTACGCCACCTGTGACGTTCCCCAAGCCCCCGAGTATGTTCCGGACGGGTTCACGGGAGTGGACCTGGGCATCGTCAACATCGCCACCGCGTCCGACGGCACCGTCCACTCCGGCAAGCACGTCAATCAGATCCGGCACCGCAACCGCCGCCTCCGCAGCAAACTCCAGGCCAAGGGCACCAAGTCGGCCAAGCGGCTGCTGCGTCACCTGTCGGGCCGTGAGGCGCGGTTCGCGGCCGACACCAACCACCGCATCTCCAAAAGCATCGTGACCGAGGCTCAACGCACCACGCACGGCATCGCCCTGGAAGACCTGGGCGGCATCCGCGCGCGGGTCCGGCTACGCAAGCCCCAGCGGGTCACACTGCACACCTGGAGTTTCGCCCAGCTCGGCGCCTTCATCGCCTACAAGGCCGAACGCGCCGGTGCCCCGGTGGTCTTCGTGGACCCGCGCC
>NZ_JABXFD010000042.1 GCF_013372625.1 Actinomadura sp. BRA 177 | reverse complement strand
TGGTCGGGATGTGGTTCGTGCCGTTGGCGGGAAGAGTGAGGGTGTGCGCAGCGTGGGGTGGAGGTTGCGGGGCGACCCGTGGGGGGTCTGTCCGGGCATCGGGTGAGCGGGGCGTGCGCGGGTGGGCGGGGCGCGTGTCCGCACCTGCCTGGAGGTGTGGGGGGACGAGGGCCGCCGCGCCCGCATGCTCGCGATGCTCCGCTCGGCGATGACGAACGGGCGGGCGGGGGCGCGGCTGCGCGAGTTCGTCACGGTCGCCCTGTTCGGGCGCGCCCGAACAGGGCGACCGTGACGAACTCGCGCAGCCGCGCCCCCGCCCGCCCGTTCGTCATCGCCGAGCGGAGCATCGCGAGCATGCGGGCGCGGCGGCCCTCGTCCCCCCACACCTCCAGGCAGGTGCGGACACGCGCCCCGCCCACCCGCGCACGCCCCGCTCACCCGATGCCCGGACAGACCCCCCACGGGTCGCCCCGCAACCTCCACCCCACGCTGCGCACACCCTCACTCTTCCCGCCAACGGCACGAACCACATCCCGACCA
>NZ_JABXFD010000468.1 GCF_013372625.1 Actinomadura sp. BRA 177 | reverse complement strand
CCCCACCCGGCACCCCAGCGCCGCCGACCGAGCCGGCCCCAACCACCGCACCGTCCGGGAACGAGCCATCCACGCCCTCGTGGACGCCGCACGAGCCATCCGGCGGTCCCGGTGGCGACCCTGCATCTCCCGCCGAGCCGGGCCTGCCCGCCGCGCCGTCTGCGGGCGAGCCGTCCCCGCCGCCGTGGACGCCGCGCGAGCCATCCGGCGGTCCCGGTGGCGACCCTGCATCTCCCGCCGAGCCGGGCCTGCCCGCCGCGCCGTCTGCGGGCGAGCCGTCCCCGCCGCCGTGGACGCCGCGCGAGCCATCCGGCGGCTCTAGTCGCCGTCCGGCGTCGTCGGCTGAGTCGAGGGCGAGTGGCGTGCCGCCTGGGGGTGAGCCGTCCTCGCCGCCGTGGACGCCGCACGAGCCATCCGACGGCCCTGGTGGCCGTCCGCCGTCGTCGGGTGAGCGGGGGGCGAGTGGCGTGGCCTCGGCGGGTGAGCGGCGTTCGGCGTCGTGGTTGCCGCACGATTCAGTTGGCGCCCCTGGTGGCGGCCCTGCGTCTCCTGCCGAGCCGGGTCCGCCTGCCGCGCCGTCTGGGGGTGAGCCGTCCTCGTCGTCGTGGTCGCCGCACGAGCCATCCGGCGCCCCTGGTGGCCGTCGGGCGTCGTCGGGTGAGTCGGGGTCGAGTGGCGTGCCGTCTGCGGGTGAGCGCCGTTCGGCGTCGTGGGCGCCGCACGATCCATCCGGTGGCGGCCCTGCGTCTCCTGCCGAGCCGGGTCCGTCTGCTGCGCCGTCTGCGGGTGAGGCCTCCTCGGCCTCGTGGACGTCGCGCGAATCAGCTGGCGGCCCCACGCCCCCGACGAATCCGCGTCCAACTGGCGTGTCGCCTGCGGATGAGCCCTCTTCGCCGTCGTGGAGCCCGCACGATCCAGTCGGTGGCCCTGCGTCGTCGGGGGAGCCGGGGGCGAGTGGCGTGGGGTCTGCGGGGGAGGCGTCTTCGGCGTCGTGGACGGCGCGGGAACCTGCCTCGTCGTGGAGGCGGCATGAGGCGGGCTCTGGCGAGGGCGGGACTTCGGCGGAACGTTCGGTATCGGGTGAGCCTGAGCCGTCGTGGACGCCGCATGAGTCGGTCGGGGGGACTCCGCCGGCGGAGGCGGTGCCGGCCGGGTCTGAGTCTTGGGCGTCCTACGCCCAGCAAGAGGGCGGGCCCTGGGCGGCGCATGAGGCGTCTGCGGAGCGTCCGGTATTGGACAGGTCGTCCTGGACGTCGCGGGGCGAGGACGAGCCGTTCTTGCCGGGGAAGGGGTTGTCAGCGGAGCCGCCGGAGGTGACCGTGCCGGAGGTCGCGGTGCGGCCTCGGCCCATGGCGGACGCCGGGCGGCGGCGGGCCATGGCGGACGGGTTCGTGGGCGAGTTCGTCGGTGGTGCGACGTGGCGGGCGATGCTCGCGGTGCTGGAGAGCGCGTTCCCCGGGATGGGGATCGCCTCGGCGCTGTCGCGGCGGGGCGATGTGGTCATGGACGCGCTCGACCGGAAGGCGGCGGCGAAGCTCGGCGTGCCCGTGTGGCTGGACGACGCCGGGATGGTGTTCGACCTCAGCGCCCACCTGGGCGTCCGCGTCGTGCGGTCGCGGGAGCGGACGGTGCCGCCGCGCGCGTCCAGGCCGTATGCGGGGGCCTTCGTCATCGACACGCTGGATCCGCTGCGGTACCACCGGGCGGTGGGCGGGCCGCAGGCGCCTCGGGACCTGCCGGGCGAGGGCGCGCTGCGGGTGCCGTCCGGGGCGGAGGACGACGACAGCGGGGTCGTGATCGTCGCGAACCTCACGGAGGCGGGCGTGCGGGTGCTGGACTCGGCGGCGCTGTGGCGGTACGCGGGCCGGGTCGTCACCGGGACGCTCCGCGAACCGGAGCGGGCGCGGGTGCGGCGGGCGCTGTGGGCGCTGCGGCGGGTCGTGATCGTCGACCCGGAGCTGCGGCTCGGGCTGTGCCTGCAGATCGACGCGGCGCGGGTGCCGCGGTGCCTGCTGGCGTTCGGTGTGGAGGAGGGGACGCCCCGGTTCGTCCGGCCGTGATCAGTCGTCGGAGCGCAGCCAGGACAGGTCGCGCTGCCGGTCGGCGGGCAGCTCGCGGATGTGGTCCACGAGCTGCCACGGCTCCGGCGGTGTGCTCTCGTCGTCCGGGAGCACACCGCACAGCAGCGCGCTCTGCGTGCTGACGGCGACGAACGGGCCGAACTGGGCGATGCCGCCGCCGCGCAGCGCCGCGAGTTCGGTGAGCAGCGCGTTCACGGCCGACGCGTCCTGCGGGTCGTAGAGGCCGCGGACGTAGGAGAACAGGTCCTCGGCGAGGACGTCGGGGCGCCGTCCCGACATGTGGTAGACGGTGCCCCAGTAGGTGCCGGTCGCCTGCGCGGAACGCTGGTCGCGGATCCGGACGCGCAGCCCGCACTCGGTGGCGCACTTCTCGTAGGCCTCGGCGAGCAGCGCCTCGCCCTCGCCCTCCTCGCTGAGCAGGACGCCGGTGACGACGCCCTCCTCGCGGTCCAGCCGGTCGAGCATCTCGCGGTGCAGTTCCAGGACGTCCTGCTCCACGGTGTCCAGGGAGCGGGCCAGGGCGCGCTGGGCGTCGCGGTCGAGGTCGACGCCGGCGAGTTCCTCGGAGATGTCGCCGAACTGCTTCTCCAGCCGCTCCACCCGTCCGGTGACGGAGTCCAGCCGTTCGAGGACCTCGGCGGGCGGCTCCTCCGACTGGGACGGGATGGGGATGCCGGCCGGCTCCGTGGCGTTGTCCACCACCGTCTTGAGCTCCTGGTGGTCGCGGGCGA
Organism: Actinomadura sp. BRA 177; assembly: GCF_013372625.1. Lineage (GTDB taxonomy): Bacteria > Actinomycetota > Actinomycetes > Streptosporangiales > Streptosporangiaceae > Spirillospora. Next base: position 2,276 of record NZ_JABXFD010000468.1, on the reverse strand, counting down.
GCTGGTCCAGCCGGTTCTGCAGCAGGCGCAGGTCGGCCTGGGCGCGGGGGAGCCGCTTGTCGGACGCGAGGTAGAACTCGCGTCCGGCGATCGCGAGGCAGAGCAGAACCAGGATCACGGTGGTCATCGGGTTCCTCTCGTAGATACCGTCTGCTTTAGTCGGGGGGAACGAAAGCGCGGACGGGCATCCAGGGCCCGAGCGGTGCTCTGACCTGCCGGGCCGCAGCATTGATCACGGCCCCTTCGGGTTTGGTGGTGTAGGCGTAGCCGTCGCCCCGTTGGAGCAGTGCCAGGTTCTTGTGCGAGGCCTTGACGGCTCCTGCGGGGGTGGTGACGGTGTGGCTGCCGCTGGAACGGACCGCGACACGCCCGGTGTGGGTTCCGGCCCACCGGCCGGTCGGGACCGTGGCACGGACCAGGTCGCCGGTGGCGAACCCGAAGAACCGCTTGGTGCGCGGCAGGCGGAGGCGGGGGAAGCCGTACCGGTCGGTGCGGGTGCGAGTGTAGGCACCTCGTCCGGTGGCCGCGGCGATGAGGACGGTGCGCGGGGTGCGGTCGATGGTGTTCAGGTGGCCGACGCACAGGGCGTCCAAGGTGTGCGTCTTCGGCAGGCCGACACGAGTGCGGTTCCATTTCGTGCGCCCGCCTGAAGCGGTCCGCACGGTCGGGAACGCGGCATGAAGGGCGCGCCAAAGCGCCCACCTGGTGGCGTTGACGGCCGCTGCATCGCGGAGCGGGGCCTCGGCCTGGGCCAGTATGCGGGAGAGCTGCCCCGGGGCTTGGCCGAGGAAGTCCTCCACGGGCCGGTTGCCTTTGGCCTGGTTACAGGGGATGCATGCGGTGCACAGATTGCTGACCCGGTTGGAGCCGCCCCTGGAGCGGGGGCGGATGTGGTCGATGTTGAGTGGCACGCCGGTTGCACCACAGTAAGCGCAGGCGCGTCCCCACTTGGCCAGGAGGTATTCGCGCACCTCGGTGCCGTGCAACGTGCCCTGCTGGTACTCGGCTCCTTCCAGAGGGCGGTCGGCGGAGATGGCGTGGGTGTCGAACGCGACCCGTTCAATGTGCACCGCTTGGACAGGTGCCCACCGGGCAAGTCGGGCGGTCCAAGTGATGGTGGTCTCGACCCGGTGCCGCAGCGACGGCGCAAGCCAGCCTCTGGGTTTGGTGCGGTTGGAGAAGCGGGGGGCGCGGTAGCGCAGGTTCCGCGATCTGCGGCCCCTGCGGTAGGCGGCGCGCTGCGACATCTTGTCCCGGATGCTGCCGCCCCGGTGGACGAGATCAATGCCGTACAGGCCCCGGCGGTTGCCATCCTTGTCAGTGAAGACGGTGATGCCGGTGTGTCTGGAGCCGGGGTCGATGCCCAGTTCGACACCGTCCACCTGCGACTCGCCGATGGTGCGGTCCTTGAGCCGGATGACGAACGGGGTGTACCGGGCGACCACGGCCCGGCCTTTCTTGAGCAGCATACGCGCCCGGGCGGGCGTGGTCGGCTGCACCGCTACGCCGTGCTTGTCCAGGACGAATGCGGCGGGGTGGCCCTCACGGACCTTCTCCCCGGCCGTAGAGCCGGGGGTGACGCGCTCGACACCAGGTGAAGCGCCGAGCATCTCCCCTCGCACATGTACCGCGCCGGGTGCCTGACGGCCTTCGAGTCCCGTTTCGTCCCCGACCCGAGGGGTGTCTGCTGACCCGAATTCGAGAGCGGGCTGCTGAGGAAGCACAGCCCGGTCGGTCTCCGGCCCTACGCGGTACGTAGCCAACTTCGTTCACCTCCAATGTGATGTTGGCTGGTGCTGGTAGCGGCGGCCCTCAGCCAGCGGCTGAAAGCCCCCTCCTTCAGAAGGGGGGTCCCGTTACGTGACTCCTCGGGAAGCGGCTGCGCTCTTGACGATAACCGTCCGTGGCCGGGTTGGACGAGGAGGCGGCGGATCTCGTCCGAAAGGCCCGGCATTTCCGGTGGACGGCGGCGGGTGGACGCGGTGGTCAGCCGAAGAGGCCGCCCAGCAGGCCGCCGAGGATCTCGGCCGCGCCGCCGGCGACGTCCCCCGCGATGTCACCGGCGATGCCGCCGGCCGCGTCCGCGACCATGCCACCGGCGACATTCCCGGCGTATCCGGCGATGGCGTTGCCGAACGCGTCCACCGGGGCGCCCGCGACGTAGCCCGCCACGTTCGCGGCCTGCCCGGCGACGTCCCCGATGCCGCCGAGCGCCATGCCTCCCGCGACACCGGCCGCCGCGGCACCGCCGACGAGTCCGGCGCCGCCGATCAGGC
>NZ_JABXFD010000661.1 GCF_013372625.1 Actinomadura sp. BRA 177 | reverse complement strand
TGGTGGCACCGGCTCGGCCTCATCCAGGGGTGCTCTCCGGGGGACGGCGCCCGAAACGGCGGAGCAGGTCGGCGTCCACCTCGCCGAACTCGCGTCCCTTGGTCTCCGGGACGAAGCGGGACACGAACGCCAGCCCGGCCAGCGAGATCGCGGCGAAGATCCAGAACGTCTCGCCCTGCCCGATGGCGTTGGCGATGGGCAGGAACACCAGGCTGACCACGAAGTTCGAGCCCCAGTTCACCGCGGTGGACGCGCTGGAGCCGCTGGCGCGGGCGGGCCCCGGGAAGATCTCCCCGATGATCGCCCAGAAGACGGGCCCGAGCCCGACGGCGAACGCGGCGATGTACAGCACCATGAAGATCAGCGACGGCACGGACGCCCAGCCGGCCACGAACGCCAGCCCCAGCAGGACCATGGTGACCGTCATCGCGGCGAGCGAGAACAGCAGCAGGCCGCGGCGCCCGGCCCGGTCGATGAGCCACACCGCCGCCACGGTCATCACCAGGTTGATCACGCCGATGGCGATGGAGTAGTAGATCGAGTTGGCGGCGTTCAGCCCGGTCTCCTCGATGATCGTCGGCGCGTAGTAGATGATCGTGTTGATCCCGCCGAACTGCTGCACGGCGGCCAGCGTGACGCCGACGATCAGCGCGGGCCTGACCCGCGGCCGGAGCAGGGCGTGCCAGCCCGCCTGCCCCCCGTCCTTGGCGGCCTCCTTCCGCCGGGCCTCGACCCGCCGTTCGACGAGCATGTCGGCCGTCGCGTCGTTGGTGACCGAGGCGATCGTCCGGTGCGCCCCGTCCCGGTCGCCGCGCGCCAGCTGCCACGCCGGAGACTCCGGTATCCCCCACAGCGCCCCGGCGACCATCACCAGGGCGGGCACGGCGCCCACGGCGATCATCGCGCGCCAGTCGCCGCTCCCCGCGAACGCGACGTTGATCATGTAGGCGACCAGGATGCCGATCGTGATGAGCAGCTGGTTGAGGGTCAGCACGCTGCCCCGGATCTTCGCCGGGGAGATCTCCGACAGGTAGACCGGGACGGTCGCCGAGGCGGCGCCCACCGCCAGGCCGAGGAGCAGCCGGCCGCCCAGCAGCATGCCGTAGCCGCCCGCCAGCGCGGCGACCGCCGTCCCGACGAGGAAGACGAACCCTTCGAGGCCGAGGGCCCGGCGGCGGCCGATCCGGTCGGCCATCCGGCCGGACAGCAGCGCGCCCGCCATGGCGCCCAGCACGAGGATGCTGACCACGCTGCCCTGCTCGAAGGAGTTCAGCGCGAAGTCGGCCCGGATGAACAGCAGCGCCCCGGAGATCACGCCGGTGTCGAAGCCGAACAGGAAGCCGCCGACCGCGATCAGGACGGCCCACCGCCAGATCTTGCGCAGCCCCTCGGGCGGGACCTCGTCCATCGGGCACTCGGCGACCTGGACACGAGAAAAACCTTGCATGCGCGCCTCCCAGGCACGCACTACCCAAAGTATTTGCTTAAATACAGAGAGTCAGATCAGCGGAGTTCGGCGGTCGCCAGCAGCCGGATGTGGGCGTCGGCCCAGGTCGAGGCGGTGCGGTGCGGGTCGTCGGCGGCGAGGGCGGCGGCCAGGGCGGCGACGGTTCCGGCGGCGGCGCGGAGGCCGGCGCGGTCCAGGTCCTTTCCCGCGCGGACGATGCGCTCGCGCAGGCCCGGCGTGGTGCGCAGGAGGCCGCGGTGGGCGGCTTCGGCGCAGGCCGCCAGCGCCTCGTCCAGCGCGCGGGACAGCGGGTCGGTGGTCGCCGGGGGCGGTGCGGCCAGGGCGGCGGTGCCCTCGCCGGGGGCCAGGTCGGGCACGACGATGCCGTCCGCGGTCTGGACGGCGAACGGGTCGATGACGAGGCCGCCGCGCTCCTTGCGGACGGTGCCGGTGAGCATGCGGGGGCCGGCGGCGAGCGCGCCGGCGAGGGCGTCGAGCGCGGCGGGACGGTGCGGGCTGTAGTCGGCGGAGACGACGGCGGTGGTCCCGGCGGCGTCGGCGATCACGGCCTCCAGGCGCTGCGCGCCGGGGTGGTAGCCGACGTCGCGGACGCCGGCGACCTCGACGGCGCGGACCAGTTCCGCCGCCACGCGGGGGCGGACGAGGCGGGGCGGCAGGGCGTCCAGGGCGCGCGCCTCCGCCGCGAGGTCGCGGACGAGGAGCCCGGCGGGCAGCGTCTCCCAGGCGCTGCCGAGCGGCGTGACCGTCGTCTTCGCGACCCGTCCGGCGGCGACGCGGACGACCCGGCCGGCGCTGCGGGTCGCGCTCTCCGACACGACGTTCGCCGCGGCGAGCGAGCGCAGCGGCGCACCGAGGATCCTGCGTCCGGCCAGGTCGGCGCCGGTGAGGCGGGTCCCGTCCGGGACGTCCCAGCTGCGTTTCAGGACGAGCACGATGCCAGTGCCGGTGTGCGCGAGGAAGATGTCGGCGGTGCGGGCCCCCGGCGGTGCCGGCGACGCGGCAGCCGAGAGCGGCGAGCCGGACGCGGCGCAGCGGCGTCTCCGCGCGCTCGTCGGTGCCGAGCACCTGGGAGCGGTCGGGTCCCCGGGCGGCGCGGTGCCGGGCGTGGATCTCGGCGAGGAGTTCCGCGATGCGGGCGGGATCGTGGTCGGCGCGGCGCTCGTGGTAGGCGGCGAGCTGGCCGGCCAGGTCGTCCAGTGCGGCGGCGGGCCAGTGCATGCCGCGCCCGGCCAGGTCGGCGGCGGCACGTCCGAGCGCGGCGGACAGGACGGGGCCCGCGTGCACGGCGCCCTCCAGGAGGACCTGTTCGGCCAGGTCGAGTGCGGTGTCGAGGTCGTCGCGCGATGCCCCCGGCGTGCCGCCGACGTCGAGGCGGATCTCGTCGCCGGTGAGGCCGCGTTCGTCGGCGGCGCGGAACGCCCAGACGGCCAGCACGGTCATCTCGCCGCGCACCGCCGCGACGGCGTCAGTGTGGACGTAGCCGAGTTCGTCCGGCACCAGGAACCGGACGGTGCAGGTCGGCAGCTCCACCTGGGCGACCGGGTCCTGCGCGGTGGGGCGCCGGAGCGTGGCGGAGTAGCCGGCGCGGAGGGTGCGGCGGGCGGCGGTGAGGGCGCGCTGCCCGAGGACGCGGACGAGCGCGTCGTCGTCGAACGCTCCGGGCGACCAGGGCGCCTCCGGTGTCCCGGGTTCGGTGGCGGCCGTCCGCTGGTAGGCGAGGACGAGGCAGATCCGGTGGCGGCACGTCCCGGTCGCGCCGCAGGAGCAGGTCGCGGCCTCCAGCCCGGCGCCTGCGGGCAGGGACCCCTTCACACCGTCCGGGAAGGCGCCGTCGATGCCGCCGTCCGGGCCGACAGTGATCTCCGGGCCGTTGCCGGCGTCGAGGTCCTTCGCGGCGCGCTTGACGAGCCCGCGGTTGGCGAGGGCGGCGAGGGCGTCCGGGGTGAGGGACAGCAGGTCGGTGCGGGTCATCGGGCGATCCGTTCGGCGACGAACTCGGCGAGCTGCCCGGGAGTCATGGCGCCGATGTGGGCGCCCTCTCCGGCGAGCCGCTGCGCCATGGCACGGTCGTACGCCGGGTTCGCCCCCTCGTCGAGCGCGGCCAGCCCGAGCACGTGCGTCCCCTGCTGGACGAGTTTCCGGACCTCCCGGACGAGCCGGGCCTCGTTCCCGCCCTCGTAGAAGTCGGTGATGACGGCGACGATCGTCCGGCGCGGGTTCTCCACCAGCCCGGCCCCGTAGGCGACGGCCCGCGCGATGTCGGTGCCGCCGCCGAGCTGCACCTTCATCAGCAGCTCGGCCGGGTCGGTGACGTCGGACGTCAGGTCGACCACGGAGGTGTCGAACGCGACCAGGTGCGTCTTCAGGCCGGGCAGCCCCCACAGGCACGCGGCGGTGACGGCGGAGTGGACCACGGACCCGGCCATGGACCCGGACTGGTCGACGAGCAGGATCAGCTGCCACTGCTCGACGTGCCGCCGCGTCCGGGACACGAACCGGGGGTGCTCGATGTAGAGGCGCCGCTCGTCCGGCCGGTAGTGCGCGAGGTTCGCGCGGATCGTCCCGTGGAAGTCGAAGTTGCGGGAGTTCTTGATGCGGCTGGGCCGCCGCGACCGGGTACCGTGGAACGCCTGCCGTACCTCGGTCGAGAGCCGCTCCATCAGCTGCCGGACGACGGCGTCCACGATCCGCCGGGCCAGCGCGAGGACCTCGGGGTTCATCAGGTGCTTGGTGCGCAGGACGGCGCGCAGCAGCGTCGCGTCGGGCTCGATGCGCTCCAGCACGGCCGGGTCGGTGACGATCTCGTGGATCTCGTAGCGTTCGACGGCGTCGCGTTCGAGCCGCTCGATCGTCTCCTTGGGGAACAGCCGGTGCACGGCGTCGAGCCAGTCGACGGTGGTGAGCTGCGACGGCCCGTCGCCGGCGCCTCGTCCCCCGTCGCCGCGCCGCACGCCGCGCCTGCCGAGGTCGGCGTCGCGGCCGTACAGCCAGTCGAGGGCGGCGTCCCGCTCGGCGCCCTCGCCGCCCAGCTCCCCGGTGCACGACTCGGCGGGCGCGCCGAGGACGAGCCGCCAGCGTTCCAGGTCGGGCGGGATCATGACTCCCCTTCCAGGAATGCGGCGGCCAGGGCCTTCTCGACGCGGGTTTCGAGGGCGCGGGCCTCGGCCATCAGCAGCGGCGCGTCCGGCGTGCGGAGCAGCTCGCGGGCCGAGCCGCGCAGGCCGCGCCGCTCCAGCAGCCCCTCGGCGATCGTCTCGCGCTCGCGCGGCGGGAAGAACTCGAACGCCTGCCGCAGGGCGGGCAGCGCCACGAGGAAGTCGGCGTCGGTCAGGTCGCCGACCAGCTCGTCGAGGACCCCGAGGACGGGCGTGTCCGCGTCGAGCACCTCCTGCCGGGCCAGGGCGAACAGCCCGGCGAGCCAGTCGGCGAACGTGCTCGCGCCGGCCGCGCCGAGCACCCCGAGGGCCCGGCTCTTATATACACCT
>NZ_JABXFD010000207.1 GCF_013372625.1 Actinomadura sp. BRA 177 | reverse complement strand
TAGTGTTAGGGCGGGCGACTGGTACTGTCCGATCCTGTTGGTCGTCAGCGTCAGGTGTGTAGAAGTAGACGGGCGCCGGCCTCCCGCAGCTTGGACACGAACACCAGGTTGCCGCGCGACTTCGACATCTTCTCGCCGTCCAGGCCGACCATGCCGGCGTGGACGTAGGCGCGGGCGTGCGGGCGCTCCCCGGTGGCGACCTGGGCGTGCGAGGCGCTCATCTCGTGGTGCGGGAAGGCGAGGTCGGAGCCGCCGCCCTCCACGTCGAACGCCATGCCGAGGTACTCGACGGAGATCGCCGAGCACTCGACGTGCCAGCCGGGGCGGCCCTCGCCGAACGGGGAGTCCCAGCCGGGCTCGCCGGGGCGGCGCGCCATCCACAGCAGCGGGTCGAGGGCGTCGCGCTTGCCGGCGCGGAGCGGGTCGCCGCCGCGCTCGGCGAACAGCGGCGTCATCTCGTCGCGGTCCAGCCGGCTGACCGCGCCGAAGGACGGGTCGGCGGCGACCGGGAAGTAGACGTCGCCGTCCACCGGGTAGGCGGCGTCGCGGCCGCGCAGCTTCTCGATCATCTCGACGACGAGCGGGATCGCCTCGACCGCGCCGATGTACCGGTCGGGCGGCAGGATCCGCAGCGCGGTCATGTCCTCGCGGAACAGCTGGATCTCCCGGTCGGCGAGGGCGCGCCAGTCCTCGCCGGTCTGCTGGGCACGTTCCAGGAGCGGGTCGTCGACGTCGGTGGCGTTCTGCACGTAGTGGACGCCGTGCCCGAGGTCGCGCCAGACGCGGTTGACGAGGTCGAACGCCAGGTAGGTGTTGGCGTGGCCGAGGTGGGTCGCGTCATAGGGGGTGATGCCGCACACGTACATCCGGGCGGTCTCGCCGGGGGCGGTGGGGCGCGCCGCGCCCGTCCCGGTGTCGTGCAGGGCCAGCGGACGGTCGGCGGCGGGCAGGCCCGCGTCGTGCAGGCTGGGGACTTCGGAGGCGGGCCACGATCGCATACCGAAAGCTTATCCATGCCCAGCTAGCGGCATTACTCCCGGTTCGCTTCGCTCAGGCGAGGCGGACGCGCGGGTCCAGGACCGCGTAGCCGATGTCGACCAGCAGGTTCGCGACGGTCACCGAGAGCGTCACCAGCAGCGTCACCCCGATGATCACCGGGGTGTCGCCGGCCGCGATGGACTGGTACACCAGCTGCCCCACGCCCTGCAGCCCGAACACCTTCTCGGTGACGATCGTGGAGCCGATCAGGGCGCCGAGGTCGATGCCGAGCTGGGTGGCGACCGGGGTCAGCGCGGCCCGCAGCGCGTGCCGGCGGACGACGCGGCGCTCCGGCAGGCCCTTGGCGCGGGCCGTCCGCACGTAGTCCTCGTCCAGGACGTCCAGCATCGCGGCGCGGGTGAGGCGCGTGTAGGCGGCCATCATCAGGAACGCCAGCGCGAACCACGGCAGGACCATCCGGCGCAGGAAGTGCTCCTGCAGCGGCGGCCCGGCCTCGAAGAGGTGCACGCCGCCGGCGCCGAGCCCCACCGTGAACAGCGACAGCAGCGCCAGCGCCATCACGAACGGCGGCGTGGACAGGCCGGCCAGCACGAACACGGTGACGGCCCGGTCCCACAGGCCGCGCGCCCGCGACGCGCCGGTGACGCCGGTGACGACGCCGCCGGCGAACCACAGCACCGCCGCGCCGGACACCAGGCACAGCGTCGTGGGGAGCCGGGCGCCGATCAGCGCCGTGACCGGCGTCCCGTTGACGTAGGAGTCGCCGAGGTCGCCGAGCGGCAGCCGCGCGAGGAACCGCCAGTACTGGACGAGGAGGGGCCGGTCCAGGCCGAGGTTGCGGCGGATCTGCTGCAGCGTCTCGGCGGTGGCGCGGGGCCCGCCGATGACGCGGTCCACCGGGACGGGCGAGACGTGCAGGATCACGAACGTCAGCGTGGCGACCAGCCACAGCACGACGGCCGCGTACAGCAGGCGGCGGGCGACGAAGCTCGGCACGGGCGGGTCACCTCCGGGCGGCGGCGCGGTCGCCGCGCGGGTCGAGGGCGTTGCGGACGCCGTCGCCGAGCAGGTTGAACGCCAGCGTGGTCGCCAGCAGCAGCACGCCGGGGACGGCGAGCAGCCACCAGGCGGTGCGGAACACGTCGCCGCCCTCGCCGAGCATCGACCCCCAGCTCGGCATCGGCGGCCGGATCCCGACGCCGAGGAACGACAGCGTCGCCTCCGACACGATCGAGGACGGGACGAGCAGCGAGGTCAGCACGGTGATCTGCGCGGCGAGGTTCGGCAGCACGTCGGCGACCATGATCCGGGCGTTGGAGGCGCCGAGGGCGCGGGCCGCCTCGATGAACTGCTGCTCCTTCAGCGCCAGCACCTGCCCGCGGATCGTGCGGCCGTAGGCGGCGAACGAGAAGAACGCGATGACCAGGACCGTCATGGCGAGGCTCGCGCCGGGCGAGGAGATCTGGAACGTGCTCGCCAGCATGATCGCGACGAGCAGGTAGGGCAGCGCGAGGATCATGTCCAGCAGCCGCGACAGCAGCGTGTCCAGGGCGCCGCCGGCGAACCCGGCGAGCGTCCCGGCGATCGTCCCGGCGGCGGAGGCGAGCGCGGCCGCGCCGATCCCGGCGATCAGCGAGATCCGCGCCCCGTAGGCGGCGCGGACCAGCACGTCGCGGCCGAGCTGGTCGGCGCCGAGCGGGAACCGGGCGCCGGGGCCGCGCGGCTGCCCGCCCGCGTCCAGGCCGGTGCCGGGGAACGTGGCGTCGTAGGGGTGGCCGGTGAGGTGCGCCCACAGCGGCGCCAGCGCCGCGAACGCCATGATCGCCAGCAGCACGGCGAGGGACGCGACGGCGGGCCGGTCGCGCCGGAACCGGTCCCACGCGAGCCGGGACGGGGCGCGGCTCGCCACGGCCGGCGGCGCGCTCGTGGTGGTGTCGGTGCCGGCGTCGGTGTCGGTGTCGGTGTCGGTGTCGGTGTCGGTGTCGGTGTCGGCGGGCGGCTTCCGCGTCCCGAGTTCGGCGTAGCCGGTCATGAGAACGTGACCTGGTTGAGGTCGTAGGCGCGGTACTGCGGCAGGTAGCGGGCGCCGCGGACGCGATCCGAGTGGAAGATCGGGGTCCGCTGGTTGACGAGCGGCACGACCGCGGCGTCCGCCATGATGCGGTGGTCGGCCTGCGCCCAGTACCCGGACGCGACGTCGACGTCGCGGGCGTTCAGCGCCTGGTCGATGAGCCGGTTCACGGCGGGGTCGTTGAAGCCGCCGTAGTCGCTGGAGTTGGCGCCGTAGTGGCGTCCGTCGAACAGCGGGACGATGGTGGTGCGGCCGTTGTTGCCGTACCAGTCGGGCACCCAGCCCGGCACGGCGATGTCCCATTTCCCGGCGCGGGCGCGCGCCGGGGTGACCAGGGTGGTGCGGTAGAAGGCGCCGCTCCGGTCGGGTTCGGGGACGGCGGTGATGCCGCAGGCGGCCAGGTCGCCGGTGATGGACCGGGCGATCTGCGGGTGGTAGCCGCTGACCCGGTACGGGAACTTCAGCGTCAGGCCGCGCGGGTATCCGGCCTGGGCGAGCAGCCGCCTGCACGTGCCGGGGTCGCCGCCGTCGCCGGGCGTCGGGTACAGGTCGAACTCCTGGTGGCCGACGCTGTGCGGCGGGATGACCTGGTTCAGCACCTCGGCGATGTCGGGGCCGCCGTAGATGCGCACGATCGCGGCCTTGTCGACGGCGTAGCCGATCGCCCGCCGGACCGCGGTCCTGCCGAGCGCCCCCCGGTTGTTCGGGCTGAGCGTGTTGAAGACCAGGTAGGGGTCGAGCGCCGACCCCTCCATGATCGCGAAGCCGGGGTCGTCCCGCAGCCCGCCGAGCCGCGCGGCCGGGACGGGCTGGTCCCAGGGCAGGTCGGCGGCGCCGCTCTCCAGCATCCGCTGCACCTCGTCCGGCGAGTCGTGGCCCAGCGAGATCTCGATGCGGTCGGGGTGCTGCTCGCGGATCGGGTCGGACGCGGCCCGCCAGTTCCGGTTCTTCTCCAGGACGTACCGCCTGCCGGGCGTATAGGAGGTGATCTGGTAGGGGCCGTCGGAGATCGTGTGCCGCCGGAACTCGGGGCTGTCGGGGATGTAGCGGTCGTACTCGGCGGGCGCCGCCGCCGCGAACTCCAGCGCGAGGAGGCTGGTGAAGTCGCTCGCGGGCCGGTTCAGCCTGATCACGAGGGTCCTGGCGTCCTTGGCGACCAGCCCCGCGACCTTCGTGCGGCGCTGGTAGCGGGCCATCGCGGCGGCGCTGCCCGGGTCGACCTCGGCGTAGCCGGCGCAGAACTCGGCCATGCCCGCGATCGTCTCGACGTAGTAGGCCTTGCCGCCGGACGGGACGGCCGGGTTGCAGATCCGCTTGATGCCGCGGACGAAGTCGGCCGCGGTCACCTCGCGGGGCGGGCTGGTGTTCCACAGCACGCCGCCGCGCAGCCTGATCGTGTAGGTGCGGCCGTCCTGGCTGAGCCCGCCGTTGCGCACGGTCGGGATCTGCACCGCCACGTCGGGCCGCACCGTGACGGCCTCCCCGAAGTCGTTCGACGCCCGGTGGCCGAACAGCGTCCGCGCGAACTGCCGGGCCAGCAGCCCGCCCCAGGTGGTGTAGACGCTCGCGGTGTCGAGATGGTCGACGTCGGACGCCCCGGCGACCCGGAGCGTCCCGCCGGCGGCGCCCCGCTCGTCGGCGCTGCAGCCCGCCGGCATCAGCAGCAGCACCGCTGCGAGACCGGCCGCCACCCCCGACGAAGATCGCATTAAGTAGTCAATTTAGCACCGGGAGTCACCCGTCCGCAGCCGTACTCGGGACTCCGGTCCTACAGCACCCGGGACCAGGCGTCCCCCTCGCCCGGGGCGGCGGAGAAGTCGTACCGGACGCCCCGGCCGAGCGCGACGAGGCTCACCGAGGTCGTCCCCCAGACCCGGCCGTCGCCGAGGTCCAGCAGCGGCAGCAGCGCCCGGTGGTCGGCGCGCGCCAGGCCGTCCCCGTTCAGCAGCGGCAGCCAGGCCCCCCACGCCCGCTCCACCGGCCCGTCGCCGGGCTCTGGCCGCGGCGCCGCGGCCAGCCGCGGC
>NZ_JABXFD010000590.1 GCF_013372625.1 Actinomadura sp. BRA 177 | reverse complement strand
CGTGTGTGGTTAGTGAGTGGTGCGTAGGGCCAGTGCGGTTGGCTGTGACGACGGTGGTCTGTGCGGCCGTGAGGACCGTGATATTCCCGTGGGCTGAGATCGCGTTGAGTGTGCCGCGCTCTCGCGCCGGGTTGAGGTGCCGGGATGACAACAAGCCGGCCGGGTGATCTCAGTGGCAGGTGGTCTGTGCGGCGCCGGCCGGCGCGAAGATCGAGTAGGGGCGGTGCTGTTCTCCGCGTCAGCGGGTGAGTATCTTACCGTGTCGTATCGGGTACGCGGACCGTACTGACTGGTAGCGGTAAGCGGAGTAGATAAGTAGCGTGCTTGTCTCCAACGGCATTGAAGTCGGCGATTGCGACACTGGCGTCTAATGCGCGACGGGCATGTCACTCATCGTGGATGTACTGCGGTTGGTCGGCATCGACGTGAAGTTGTGGCCGGTGTTGCTAACCTCAAACATCATCGAATCGATGTTCGCGGTGTTCTCAGACGCACGGACCCGCGCCGCCGATATGGGGCACGCCGTCCGCGACCATATCGAGTT
>NZ_JABXFD010000043.1 GCF_013372625.1 Actinomadura sp. BRA 177 | reverse complement strand
GAGATGTGTCTAAGAGACGGGTCCATCCCGCCGAACGCGCCGGGGCCGGGGTTCAGCCGGGCCTTGAGCGCCGCGTTGAGCGCCCCCGCGCCCGCCGGGCCGCCGGCGGCGGTCGCGACGACCTGGACGTCCTCCACCGGGATGCCGAGCGCGCGGGGGATCGAGTCGGTGACGAGCTGGACCGCCCGGTGCACCGCCTCGCCGGGGTCGGCGGCGGGCACGATGACGACCTCCCGGCCGGGCGCGTCCACGGCGGCGAGATCGCCGCCCCGCACCGCCCCGGTCAGCGCGGCCAGCGGACCGGCCGGCGGCGCGGCGTCCCGCGTCACCACCGGGACGGTCTCGGCCGCCTCCAGGTCGTCCAGCGCCCGGCCGGGCCCGGCGCGCGGCGCCGCGCCCCGCTCGGCGCACAGCACCAGGTGGGCGCCTTCGGGGCACGCCTCGCGCCGCCCCCGCCACAGCCCCCCCTCCCGC
>NZ_JABXFD010000222.1 GCF_013372625.1 Actinomadura sp. BRA 177 | reverse complement strand
GCCCGGCGGCGTGCCCGACCGGATCGGCGTCCGGCGCTCGGCCCCCCGTCCGCAGCCCGCGCCGTACTGTGCGCGCGCCGCCGCCCACTCGGCCGGCACCGTCCGGCCGGCGGGAGGTGCCCGATGAAGGTGGGCAATCTCGTCATCGACTGCGCCGACCTGGACGCCATGGCGGCGTTCTGGGGCGGGCTGCTCGGCATGAAGACGACCGCGGCGAACGACGGCTGGCTCGACCTGGAGCCCCTGGGCGGGAACGGGCCGATCCTGTCGTTCCAGCGCGTCCCGGAGGGCAAGACCATCAAGAACCGGCTGCACCTGGACCTGGACGTGCCCGACATCCGCGCCGCCGGCGAGCGCGCGGCGCGGCTCGGCGCCACCCCGGCCGGCGAGCCGATGGGCAACCCGGAGCGGCCCTTCCAGGTCTGGCGCGACCCCGAGGGCAACGAGTTCTGCTTCTGCACGGTGTGATCGGGTCGTGCGCCCGGGCCCGTACCCCCCGCGGGCCCGGGGCGGCGTCAGTCCTTGACGATCTGGGCCAGCAGCGTCACGACGCCGACGCCCACGCCTATGGGGATCGCGAAGCGCGGGGCGGCGGCGGTGAGGGCCGCCGCGCCGATCGCCGCGATGATGATCACGAGGGCCCGCGTGCTGATCATGGGGCGCGGCTCGCCGTGCTCGGGTGGTACTCGCATGCCGTTTCGACCTCCATCCGGACGGACGGTAAGGACCGGGGCGGCTCCCGTCGGGGACGACGGGCGACATCGCTGAGCCGCCTCGTCATCACAGGGTTCCCCGCCTGTCAACGGATGCCGCACGCGGCGCGCGATCGGGCCCCAACCATGATCGACTCATGGGGGATTCCTGGCGCGCGGCGTCCGGGGCATCCCGCTGATCCGGGATCATTGCGTGATGGAACGCAAAGGGCCGGTTGCCGGAGTTGTGCGCGGGGTGCTGCGCTGGACCGGATGGACGGCGGCGTATCTCCTCGGCCTCGTCGCGATCGTCTTCGCCGGAGCCTGGGTCTGGTGGCAGCCCGAGCCGCAGGCGCGGGGCACCGAGACCAACGCGCTGTGGGCCCGGCACCAGTGGGTGGGGGAGCCGCACAGCGACGCCGAGTACCGCGCGTTCGGCGACCTGCTGAAGCGGAACCGCATCAGCGACGTGTTCTTCCACGCGGGCCCGTTCGAGGCGGACGGGACGGTCCCCGCCTCGAAGTACCGCTACGCGCGGCAGCTGATCGAGGCCATGCACGAGTACGCGCCGGGCGTCCGCTCCCAGGCGTACCTGGGGCAGATCAGGATCGTGGAGGGCGAGGGCGTCATCGAACTGGACGACCCCGCCGTCCGGGAGCGGGTGCTCAAGACCGACGCGGCCTTCCTGGACCTCGGCTTCGACGGCATCCACTACGACTTCGAGCCGATCTACCCCGACGACCGCGCGTTCCTGACGCTCATGGACCGCACCCGCGAGCTGACCAGGTCGCGCGGCAAGCTGCTGTCGGTGGCGCTGGAGCAGCCGACGCTCTTCGACGCCCTCCAGCCCGTCTACAAGGCGCTGATCCCGCGCACCGGTCCCGTCCACTATCCGCCGCGTCCGACCAAGGACTTCCTGCGGGCGATCGCCGACCGTGCCGACCAGGTCGCGATCATGACCTACGACGTGTCGCTGCCGACCCGGTCCCTCGCCGGCTGGCACTTCGCGCGGCACACCCGCGCGACGCTGGAGCTGATCGGCGACCGCACGACCGTCTTCATGGGCGTCCCCACCTACCGCCCGCTCCTGGAGTGGGCCGAGGACCTGCCGGTCGCGCTGCGCGGCGTGCGGCGCGGGGTCGACCAGCTGGAGCGCCCGCCGAAGCGCCCGTACGGCGTCGGCGTGTACGCGGACTGGACGACCAGGCAGGACGAATGGGCCCGTTACCGATCCACCTGGCTGCCCCGGACGACAGAAAGTGCTGGCGGCTGAGAAACCCTCCCGGCCACGTTCCGGTTCTCTTGTCCCCGCAGGTAGAAAGGGTTGGGTAGCCGTTCACCTTCGGGGGTATTGCCCCGTGCGGAAGTCAAGACCGGACCACCGGATGGCAAAGGAAGAGGGGACGAGGCCGATGGGCGTTCAGCAGACCGCGCGGCGCGACGCCGACCGGATCGGCGAGCTGTCAGCCGAGTTCGCCGGCTGGCGGATCGGACGGGGTGGTTCCGGCCTCTGGTGGGCCGTCCGCGGCAACGATCTCGTGCGCACTCCCGACGTCGAGGAGCTGCGCGTCCGGCTGCACGAGATGACCGATGGGTCACGTTATCCGATCGAGTCCGGGAAGTGGCCGGACTGACCCCGTAACGCGGCTTTTGCGTGCCACGATGTGGTGATGGAGGCCGCCGCCACGCGTACCCCCGAGCGTGTGGCGGCGGCTTCTCCCTTTCTGTACGACCTGCGGGTCCAAGTCGAACGGCCGGAACGGTACCGTTCGTTGCATGGCACCCAGCACATCGACTGACGCTCCGTTTGGACGGATGCTGACCGCCATGGTCACTCCGTTCCTGCCGGACGGCGGCGTCGACTACGACGGCGCCGCGCGCCTCGCGACCCACCTGGTCGACGAGCGGCGCCACGACGGCCTCGTCGTCAACGGGACGACGGGCGAGTCGCCCACGACGAGCGACGACGAGAAGAGCAAACTTCTGCGCGCGGTCATGGAGGCGGTCGGCGACCGCGCCGTGATCGTCGCCGGTGCCGGGACGAACCACACCGAGCACACCCTGCAACTCGCGCGGCAGGCCGAGGCCACCGGCGTGCACGGGCTGCTCGTGGTGACGCCCTACTACAACAAGCCCCCGCAGGAGGGCCTCGTCCGCCACTTCACCGCGGTGGCCGACGCGACGGCCCTGCCCTGCATGCTGTACGACATCCCGGGGCGCGCCGGGGTGCCGATCGAGAACGACACGCTCGTCCAGCTCGCCGAGCATCCGCGGATCATCGCCGTCAAGGACGCCAAGGGCGACCTGTTCGGCGCGTCCCGCGTGATGGCCGCGACCGATCTGGTCTGGTACTCCGGCGACGACAACCTCAACCTGCCCTGGCTGTCCATGGGCGCGGCGGGGTTCGTCAGCGTGGTCGGGCATGTCGTCGGCGCCGAACTCCATGAGATGATCGACGCTTACCGCGCCGGTGAGCACGGCCGGGCGCTGGAGATCCACCGCCGGCTGCTGCCCGTGGTCACCGCCATCATGACCCGTACGCAGGGCGCCATCGCCGTCAAGGCAGCGCTGAACCTGCTCGGCCTCCCCGGAGGCGGCCCGCTCCGCGCGCCGCTGGTGGAGGCCACGGCGGAGTTCGCGGCGCGCCTGCGAGAAGACCTCACGATAGGGGGAGTCAAAGTGCCGGAGGTCGTCATCCCGGAGGTCAGCCGATGACCGCAGCGAAGCGAGGATCGTCGGGTGACCGTCCCGGGGGCCCGGGGGTCGCCACCCGGAAGGGCGGGGGCCGGTGAGTCATCCTCACCCGGAGCTCTCGGACCCGCCCGCGCCGCCCGAGGGCGGCCTGCGCATCGTCGCGCTGGGCGGGCTCGGGGAGATCGGCCGCAACATGACGGTGTTCGAGTACGGCGGACGCCTGCTCGTCGTCGACTGCGGTGTGCTGTTCCCCGAGACCGAGCAGCCCGGCGTCGATCTGATCCTGCCCGATTTCGAGTACATCAGGGACCGCCTCGGCGACATCGAGGCGATCATCCTCACGCACGGCCACGAGGACCACCTCGGCGCCGTGCCCTACCTGCTGCGCGAGCGCCGCGACATTCCCATCGTCGGCTCCAGGCTCACGCTCGCGCTGCTGGAGGCCAAGCTCGCCGAGCACCGCATCAAACCGGTCACCGACGTGGTGGTGGAGGGCGAGCGGCGCGGCCTGGGGCCGTTCGACTGCGAGTTCCTCGCCGTCAACCACTCCATCCCGGACGCGCTCGCCGTCGCCCTCCGCACGCCGGCCGGGGTCGTCCTGCACACCGGCGACTTCAAGATGGACCAGCTGCCGCTGGACGGCCGGCTCACCGACCTGCCCGGCTTCGCCCGGCTCGGCGCCGAGGGCATCGACCTGCTGATGTCCGACTCGACCAACGCCGAGGTGCCCGGGTTCGTCACCAGCGAGCGCAACATCGGCCCGGTCGTGGACGAGGTGTTCCGCACCGCGCAGGAGCGGCTCATCGTCGCCTGCTTCGCCTCGCACATCCACCGCGTCCAGCAGGTCCTGGACGCCGCCGTCGCCAACGGCCGCAAGGTCTGCTTCGTCGGCCGGTCGATGGTCCGCAACATGGGCGTCGCGCGCGAGCTGGGCTACCTCAACGTGCCCGACGGCATCATGGTCGAGCAGAAGGAGCTGGACGGCATCCCGGGCGACCGGCTGGTGCTGGTGTGCACCGGGTCGCAGGGCGAGCCGATGTCGGCGCTGTCGCGGATGGCGAACCGCGACCACTCGATCCGCATCACCGAGGGCGACACCGTGCTGCTGGCGTCCTCGCTGATCCCCGGCAACGAGAACGCGGTCAACCGCGTCATCAACGGCCTCACCCGCTGGGGCGCCCGCATCGTGCACAAGGGCAACGCGCTCGTGCACGTGTCCGGGCACGCGTCGGCCGGCGAGCTGCTGTACGTGCTGAACGTCACCAAGCCGGCGAACTTCCTCCCCATCCACGGGGAGTGGCGGCACCTGCGGGCGCACGCCAAGCTCGCCGCGCTCACCGGCGTGCCCGACGACGGCATCGTCATCGCCGAGGACGGCGTGGTCGTCGACCTGGTGGACGGCCGCGCCAGGATCACCGGCGCCGTCCCCGCCGGGTACGTGTACGTGGACGGGCTGTCGGTCGGCGAGGTCACCGAGACCTCACTGAAGGACCGGCGCATCCTCGGCGAGGAGGGGTTCGTCTCCATCGTCATCGGCATCGACTCGACGTCCGGCAAGGTCGTCGCCGGGCCGGAGGTGCACGCCCGCGGCGCCGGCATCCTCAACGAGGACTTCGACGAGGTCATCGAGCGGATCGAGGGCGCGCTGCGGGACGCCGCCGGCGACGGCGTGAACGACCTGCACCAGATGAGCCAGCTGATCCGGCGCACCGTCGGCAAGTGGGTGAGCGACAACTACCGGCGCCGCCCGATGATCGTCCCGGTGGTCGTGGAGGTCTGAGGCCAGGGTTCGGACGGCCGCGGACCTCCGCGGCCGTCCGTTCTCCAACACGCCTTGCGTCATCCCTGGAACCTCCGGGGTCCTTGGTTACTCTCATAACCATGGCCACACGTGCGTCCGGGGGTGCGAAAACCTCTTCGCGTGCGGGGGGCACGGCGGCTCGCAAGTCCGCAGGTTCGTCCCCCCGGAAGCGACCGAGCGGCACCGCCAAGGGCCGCGGCTCGTCGGGGCGGGGGCGTCCCCCGCAGAAGCCCGACCCGATCTCCCAGGCCGTCCTCGGGTTCTTCAAGCTCCTGTTCAAGCTGTACCTGCTCGCGGCCGTCGCCGTCGGGTCGGTGTTCCGCGCCTACGGGAACGGCGCCCGCAACCTCGACCCCGAGCACCGGCGCGACGGCCTCGGCCTGGCGCTGCTCGGCTCGTCCATCGTGCTGGCCTCGGTCACCTGGTTCCGGCCGGACGGCGTCGTCACGATCGCGCTGGAGAAGGTCGTGCGCGGCGGCCTCGGCATCATGGCGATGGCGCTGCCCGTGCTGCTGGCGCTGCTGGCGTGGCGGACGCTGCGCCACCCCGAGCAGCACGAGGACACCGGCCGCGTCGTCATCGGCATCACCGCGCTCGGCGTCGGCGTGCTCGGCATCCTGCACATCGCCGCCGGGGTCCCGTCCCCGGCGAAGGACATGCCGGGCGTCCGCGAGTCCGGCGGCGTCATCGGCTGGCTGGTGTCGGCCCCGCTCGACGCGGCGCTCAGCGGGTGGGTGGCCGTCCCGCTGCTGCTGCTCCTGTCCGGGTTCGGGCTGCTGGTCGTCACGGCGACGCCGATCGCGAAGGTCCCCGAGCGGGTCGCCGACCTGTGGGCCATGGCGACGCTGCAGAGCCGCCCGGAGCGCCCGTCCGACGGTGAGCAGGGGGACGGGGACGCGCCGAAGAAGCGGGGCCGCAAGAAGAAGTCCGAGGACGGCGACGGCGAGCTGGAGGTCGGCGAGCACTCCCGGCCGTACGACACGCCGCTGCTGGAGGACGAGCCGAAGAAGGCCGACCGCCCGCGCCGCGACCTCGCCGACGAGCTGTTCGAGCCCGACCCGTTCGGCGCCGACGTCCCGCCTCCCGCGCCGCCCGCCGACGACGAGCCGATGGACGCGGCAGGGGACGAGCACGTCGCCGGCGCGTCGATGGCCGAGGAGGCGCCGCACGAGGTGCGCGACCCGACGCCCGCGCCGCGCCGCTCCGAGCAGCTGCCGCTGTCGTCGTCCGGCGAGATCTACGTGCTGCCCGACCCGTCGAAGCTGCGGCCCGGGAGCGTGGCCAAGCCGCGCACCAAGGCCAACGACACTGTGGTGAACGCGCTCACCGGGGTGCTGGAGCAGTTCGACATCGACGCGCAGGTCACCGGGTTCACCCGGGGCCCGACGATCACCCGGTACGAGATCGAGCTGGGCCCGGCGGTGAAGGTCGAGAAGGTCACCGCGCTGACCAAGAACATCGCGTACGCGGTGAAGAGCGCCGACGTGCGGATCATCTCCCCGATCCCCGGCAAGTCGGCGATCGGGGTGGAGATCCCCAACACCGACAAGGACATCGTCAGCCTCGGCGACGTGCTGCGCTCGCCCGCCGCGACCAACGAGCACCACCCGATGATCGTCGGGCTCGGCAAGGACGTCGAGGGCCGCACGGTCGTGGCGAACCTGGCGAAGATGCCGCACATCCTCATCGCGGGCGCCACCGGCGCCGGCAAGTCGACCTGCATCAACGGGCTGATCAGCTCGATCCTGATGCGCGCCACGCCGGACGAGGTGCGGATGATCCTGGTCGACCCCAAGCGGGTCGAGCTGACGATGTACCAGGGCATCCCGCACCTGATCACGCCGATCATCACCAGCCCGAAGAAGGCCGCCGAGGCCCTGGAGTGGGTCGTCGGCGAGATGGACCGCCGCTACGACGACCTGGCCGCGTCCGGGTACCGGCACATCGACGACTTCAACAAGGCGGTGAAGGCGGGCAAGCTCAAGCCGCCGCCCGGCAGCGAGCGCGTCTACACCCCGTACCCGTACATGCTGGTCATCGTGGACGAGCTGGCCGACCTGATGATGGTCGCGCCGCGCGACGTGGAGGACTCGGTCGTCCGCATCACCCAGCTCGCCCGCGCCGCCGGCATCCACCTGGTGCTGGCGACGCAGCGGCCGTCGGTGGACGTCGTCACCGGGCTCATCAAGGCCAACGTGCCGTCCCGGCTGGCGTTCGCGACGTCCTCGCTGTCCGACAGCCGCGTCATCCTCGACCAGCCGGGCGCGGAGAAGCTGGTCGGGCAGGGCGACGCGCTGTTCCTGCCGATGGGCGCGAGCAAGCCGATGCGCCTGCAGAACGCCTACGTGTCGGAGAAGGAGATCCACGGGGTCGTCGACCACTGCAAGGCGCAGATGGAGGCGAACTACCGCGAGGACGTCGCCGAGTCGAACAAGCCGAAGAAGGAGATCGACGAGGAGATCGGCGACGACATGGACCTGCTCGTCCAGGCGATCGAGCTCGTCGTGTCCACCCAGTTCGGGTCGACGTCGATGCTGCAGCGCAAGCTCCGCGTCGGGTTCGCCAAGGCCGGGCGGCTGATGGACCTGATGGAGAGCCGCGACATCGTCGGGCCGAGCGAGGGCTCCAAGGCGCGGGACGTGCTGGCCAAGCCGGACGATCTCCCGGGCGTCCTCGCCGAACTGCGCGGCGGAAGCTGACCCGCGCGGCCAGGGCATTGCGGAATGATGCGAAATCTTGCCCTGTTTCGAACGTGTTGGCTGTCGCCGAGCGGGCATTGCCGTTTCTAGACTGGTGTTTCAGAAGATCGGCCACGAGCGCCCCCGAAGGAGGCCCGAGGTGAGCATCGGTGAGACCCTGGCGGAGGAGCGTGAGCGGGCCGGTCTCTCGGTGACACAGGTGAGTCTCCAAACGCGGATACGGGAGACCGTGATCCGCGGCATGGAGGCCGACGACTTCTCGCTCTGCGGCGGCAACTTCTACGCCCGCGGCCACATCCGCAGCATCTCCCGGGTCATCGGCATCGATCCGGAGCCGCTCGTCGCCGAGTTCGACGCCGCGCACGGCGGCGCCCCGCAGCCCGTCTCGGCGATCTCGGCGTTCGAGCCGGAGCAGCCCGTCGCGTTCCGTGAGCGCAAGGCGCCCAACTGGAGCGCCGCGATGGCGCTCGCCCTCGCCCTCGTCGTCATCTACGGGGTCGTCCAGGTCGTCGGGCACGACGGCGGCGGTGAGCAGCGCACCGCGCAGCAGGTCGCCGGGACGCCCGCGCCGCCCTCCGCGTCGCCGTCCGCGTCGGCGCCGCCGAAGAGCGGCGCGCCGGTCGCCGAGGCGCCGCGCACCAAGGTCGAGGTGCGGATCGAGGCCAAGCGCACCACCTGGCTGAACGTCATCGGCGACAAGGGCAAGACGCTCTTCATCGGCACCCTGCACAAGGGCGACGAGAAGGACTTCAGCGCCAAGAAGAAGGTCAAGCTGGTGATCGGCGTCGGCGGCAGCGTCAACCTGACCGTCAACGGCAAGGACATCGGCTCGCCCGGCAAGGGCAAGGGCGTGCAGCGGCTGAGCTTCGACAAGAACGACCCGGAACCCGCGTAGGGGCCGCTGGTACGTCCTGGCGCCTGCGCCCATTACCTTTAGGGGCATGTCCACTCGCCGCAAGGTCTCGCTCATCACGCTCGGCTGCGCCCGCAACGAGGTCGATTCCGAGGAACTCGCCGCGCGCATCGAGGACGCGGGCTGGGACCTGGCCGACGGCGCCGACGGTGCCGACGGCGCGGACGTGGTCGTCGTCAACACGTGCGGGTTCATCGAGGCCGCCAAGAAGGACTCCATCGACACGCTCCTCGCCGCGCACGACTCGGGTGCCAAGGTCGTCGCAGCCGGCTGCATGGCCGAGCGGTACGGCAAGGAGCTGGCGGAGGCGCTGCCGGAGGCCGACGCGGTGCTCGGCTTCGACGACTACGCCGGCATCGCGGAGCGGCTCGACGACGTCATGGCGGGCCGCAGGCGGGAGGCGCACACCCCGCGCGACCGGCGGACCCTGCTGCCGATCAGCCCGGTGGAGCGGTCGGCGTCCCAGGTGGCGGTCCCGGGGCACGGCGGCCCGGCCGACCTGCCGGACGGGGTGGCGCCCGCGTCCGGCCCGCGGGTGCTGCGGCGGAGGCTCGGCGGCGGCCCGGTCGCGCCGCTGAAGCTGGCGTCCGGCTGCGACCGGCGCTGCACGTTCTGCGCGATCCCCGCGTTCCGCGGCGCCTACGTGTCGCGCCCGCCGGCGGAGGTGCTGGAGGAGGCGCGCTGGCTCGCCGGGCACGGCGTCCGCGAGCTGGTCCTGGTGAGCGAGAACTCGACGTCCTATGGCAAGGACCTCGGCGACCTGCGCGCGCTGGAGAAGCTGCTGCCCGGCCTCGCCGCCGTGGACGGGATCGAGCGCGTCCGGGTCAGCTACCTGCAGCCCGCCGAGACCCGCCCGGGGCTCATCGAGGCGATCTGCGGCACGCCCGGCGTCGCGCCCTACTTCGACATGTCGTTCCAGCACGCGTCCGGCCCGGTGCTGCGCTCGATGCGGCGGTTCGGCGACCGGGAGCGGTTCCTCGGGCTGCTCGACCAGGTCCGCGAGCTGGCGCCGGACGCGGGCGTGCGGTCCAATTTCATCGTCGGCTTCCCCGGCGAGACCGAGGACGACTTCGCGGAGCTGGCGGAGTTCCTGTCCGCCGCACGCCTCGACGCGGTCGGCGTGTTCGGCTACTCCGACGAGGACGGCACCGAGGCCGCGGACCTGGCCGGCAAGCTCGACCCGGCCGAGGTCGCCGGCCGCGTCGACGAGCTGTCCGGCCTCGCCGAGGAGCTGACCTCCCAGCGCGCCGAGGACCGCATCGGCTCGACGGTCCGCGTCCTGCTGGAGGAGAAGGCCGAGGACGGCGGTTTCGAGGGCCGCGCCGAGCACCAGGCGCCGGAGGTGGACGGGACGGTCCTCGTCCGCGGCGAGGGCCTGGCGCTCGGCGAGATCGTCGAGGCCCGCGTCACCGGCAGCGACGGCGTAGACCTCATCGCGGAGGTGGCATGATCGCGGGCACCCCGGAACCGGTCGCGGGCTCCGACCCGCCCCCGGCCGGCGTCTGGAACATCGCCAACGCGCTGACGATGGTCCGGATCGTGCTCGTGCCCTTCTTCGTGTGGCTGCTGTTCCTGGACGGCACCGGCTGGCGGCTCGCCGCGTTCGCGGTGTTCGCCGCCGCCTCCATCACCGACAAGATCGACGGGGACATCGCCCGCGCCCGCGGCATCGTCACCGACTTCGGCAAGATCGCCGACCCGATCGCCGACAAGGCGCTCACCGGCGCCGCGCTGGTCAGCCTGTCGGTGATGGGGGAGCTGTGGTGGTGGGTGACGGCCGCCATCATGGTCCGCGAGATCGGCATCACCGTGCTGCGGTTCGTCGTGCTCCGGCACGGGGTGATCCCGGCCAGCAAGGGCGGGAAGCTGAAGACGATGCTGCAGGTCATCGCGATCGGCTTCTACATCCTGCCCGGCCCGCTCGACTACGTCCGCTGGGTCACGATGGGCGCCGCCCTCGTCGTCACCGTCGTCACGGGCGTGGACTACGTCGTGCAGGCGCGGCGGAAGCGCCGGCCGTCGCAACCGTGAGAAAGGCCATGGCGCCCGCGGGAGCCACGAGGCCACGCCCACCCCGGTCGTGGTCCCGCGGCCCCGGTTCGCGGGCGCCACGCAATTCGATTATCCCCGCCCGCGCGAGTGCGGACGAACCGATCAAATGAGTTTTGACTCACAATGTGACTGGACGTCCGGGGCGAGTTGTCCCCCGCGACCGGCGCTTTCGCGCCGCGCCGGAAAAGGGACGAACCCGTTGGACCGGTACGAACCCGCACGCGGCGGCGCCGTCCTCATCCGGCCGTTCCTCCCGGTGAACCGGTGGTGCGCCGCGGCCGTCCCGGGCCGCCGCCGGTAGATTCGAAACGCTCGCGGCGAGCCGTGGCCACCGACAACGAAGATGGGGGCGCCATGCGGGTCGAACTGCTCACCGTCGGGGACGAGCTGCTCCTCGGCGACACGATCAACGGCAACGCGGCGTGGCTGGGCCGCCGGCTGGCCGAGCACGGCGTCGACGTCACCCGCAGCGTCGTCGTCGGCGACGAGCTGGACGTCATCGTCGCGGCCGCGACGACGGCGCTGGAACGGGCCGACGCGGTGATCACCACCGGCGGGCTCGGCCCGACCTACGACGACCTCACCCGGGACGCGCTCGCCGCGGCGGCGGGCGTGCCGCTCGTCCGCGACCCGGACCTGGAGCGGCGGCTGCGCGAGCGGGTCGCCCGCGCCGGCCGCGAGCTGCAGCCGATGGCGCTGCGGATGGCCGACGTCCCGAAGGGCGCGCGCATCCTGGTGAACTCCGCCGGGTCGGCGCCCGGCCTGCGCGTGGAGCTGCCCGGCGGGGTCGTCTACGCGCTGCCCGGCGTCCCGTTCGAGATGCACACGATCATGGACGAGATCGTGCTGCCGGAGCTCGCCCTCGTCGCCGGGCTGCCCGCGGTCGCGCGCCGCACGCTGCGCACCGCCCGGATGTGGGAGTCGGTCGTCGCGACGCGGCTCGCCGAGGTCGAGGCGATGGACGGGGTGAAGCTCGCCTACCTGCCCGACCCGGCCGAGGTGAAGATCCGCATCACGGTGGCCGGCCCGGACGCCGCCGGCCGCCTGGCGGGCGTCGAGGCGCAGGTCCGGTCGCTGCTCGGCTCGGCCGTCTACGGGGCCGGGGACGAGACGCTGGACCGGGTCGTCCACCGGCTGCTCGCCGCCCGCGGGGAGACCGTGGCGACGGCGGAGTCGCTCAGCGGCGGCCTCATCGGCGCCGAGCTGACCGCGATGCCCGGCTCGTCCGCCACCTACGCGGGCGGCATGGTGACGTACGCGACGGAGGCCAAGGAGCGGCTGCTCGGCGTCCCGGCGGACCTGCTCGCCGCGCACGGGGCCGTCCACCCGGACGTGGCCGCCGCGATGGCCGCCGGCGTCCGGGACGCGGTCGGCGCGACCTACGGGCTGGCCGTCACGGGCGTCGCCGGCCCGGACACGCAGGACGGCCGTCCGGTCGGAACGGTCTATATCGGCGTGGCCGGTCCTGGAAATTCGCGCACTGTGGTCAGCCCGAAACTCCCCGTGCCCGGTGCCGGGCCGGAGATCCGCGGGGTGATCCGGCGGATGACCGTCGTGCACGCCCTTGAGCTGCTGAGACGCGTCCTGATGGGGCTTGACGCCGAGGGCGAGAGCGAGGAGGCTCGGGCAGATCGGGAAGACCTGGACTGATTACAGCGTTACGTTCCCAGCGAACACGAAATCAACGGTCTGCCATGGTCACCGTCAAGGCGGGTACGGTGGAACCGGCAGATGGTCCGAACTGAGGGAGGGAGCGAGACGATGGTCCTGCTTCGCCAGCTGCTCGGTGACGTACTGCGGCAGCTGCGGCTGCGCCAGGGACGCACCCTCCGTGAGGTGTCCGCGGCGGCACGGGTGTCACTCGGCTATCTCTCCGAGGTCGAGCGGGGACAGAAAGAGGCCTCTTCGGAGCTGCTGTCCTCGATCTGCAAAGCCCTGGGCGTCCCGCTGTCGCACGTGCTGAGGGAAGTCGCGGATCAGCTCGCCCTCGCCGAGCTGCAGCACGAGCCCGTCATGGCGGGCGCGCCGGAACACGAGCGCATCACCACCGAGAGCATTCCGGAGACGCCGGAGGAGATCACCGGGGAGCTCCGCGCCGACATGGTCGCGGCCTGACCCGTTCTCGGCGCGTTCATGCCCACCGGGGGCCGCGGGTGTGCGCGGCCTCACGCATGGACGCGGCATTTCCGGGGATGTTCCGTGTTGTAACGACTAACCGTAACGACGCGGAAGGAGCCCGATAATGGCGACGGTCAAGAGCCCGCTCCCGGACGATGCCGTGAAGGTGGTGGGCAAGGCCCTGCAGGGCGCCCTGGTCGACCTGGTCGACCTCGCGCTGCTGGCCAAGCAGGCGCACTGGAACCTGACCGGGCGCAACTTCAAGGTCGTGCACGAGCACCTGGACGAGGTCGTCGCCCTCGCCCGCACCGGGCAGGACGACGTGGCCGAGCGCGCCGTGGCGGTCGGCGTGAACCCCGACGGCCGCGCCCGCACGGTCGCCGACCGCACCGAGCTGCCGCAGCTGGAGGCCGGCTACCTCGACGACGACAAGGTCGTCGCCGCGATCACCGACATGCTGGCCCAGATCATCGCCCGCTTCCGGGAGCGCATCGCCGCGACCGACGAGCCCGACCAGGTCACCCAGGACCTGCTCATCAGCATCACCGCCCAACTCGAAAAGCAGCACTGGATGTTCCAGGCCCAAACCTGACGCGTGCGAAGCCCCCGGCCCCCGCCGATCCCGATCGGCGGGGGCCGGCGCTTCTCCGTGGCTGCGTTGACTTGCGGCGTGTTGCCCTTATGCGGCGCCGCATAAGGGCAACACGCCGCAAGTCAACGCGATAGCGAGTCGGTTGGCGGTCGTGGACGGCCGTCTAGTGCGGGGCGGGTTGGCAGGCGGGGCACCAGAAGGTGACTCGTTCGCCGGTTTGCTCGGCGCGTTCGATGCGGGTTCCGCAGCGGCGGCAGGGGCGTCCGGCTCGGCCGTACACCCAGTGCTCCCGGCCGCGTCCGCGGTCGCCGGTGGTGATGTGGCCGTGGCGCTCCTTGTTGGCGTCCAGGAGGCGGTGAGACAGCTCCACGAGCGCGGGGAGGTCCGGGACGTCCCCGACTCGCGTCCACGGGTTGACGCCGCTGAGGAACAGGACCTCGGCCTTGTAGACGTTGCCGATCCCGGCGAGCCGCGTCTGGTCGAGCAGGGCCTCGCCGATGGGCCGCGCCGGCTGTTCGCCCAGCCGCGCGACGGCGTCGGCCGTCGTCCCCGGCCCCCAGGACGGGTCGAGCAGGTCGGGTCCGAGGTGGCCCACCGCCTTGTCCTCCTCGGCGGTGCGCAGCAGCTCGACCAGGCCGAGCGAGTAGCCGACCGCCTGCCACTCGGCGTTCGCCAGCACCAGGCGGACCCTGTCAGCCGCGGGCGCACTGAGGGACGAAGGGCGCCCGCGGAAGCGCCGAGGGCTCGCAGGCGAATAGGCACTGTCGCGGGGGACGGGGCCCGAGCGGCGGATCTGCCAGCGGCCCTCCATCAGCAGGTGCGTGTGCACGGTGAGCCCGTCCTCGACGCGGGTGAGGAGGTGCTTGCCGCGCGGCACGGTGTCCAGGACCGTCCGGCCGCGCAGGTCGGCGGTGGCGAACCGGGGGACGCGGAAGTCCGAGCGCGTGAGCACCCGCCCGGCGAGCGCCTCGCGCAACCGCCGGGCCGTCAGCCAGACGACGTCCCCTTCAGGCATAACGTGCCGACTCAGATCAGGGAGGGGCTCTCCCAGGCGGACGGGTCCTCGGTCAGCTTGGCGACGGCCGGGGGCAGCTCCCCGGCCGCGATGTGCGCGAGCGTGACCTGCTCCAGGATGGAGCGCTCGCTGGCGCGCAGCGCGATCCACACCTCCTGCAGGGACCGCGCCGGCCCCTCGTACCCGACGTGCTCGGGGCGCTCGCCCCGGACGCCGAGCAGCGGCCCGTCGATGGCGCGGATGATGTCGGCGAGGGAGATCCGCTCGGCCGGCCGCGCCAGCCAGTAGCCGCCCTCGGGCCCCCGCTGGCTCCGGACGAGGCCGGACCGGCGCAGCTGGCCGAGGATGTTCTCCAGGAATTTGGGCGGGATCTGCTGCGCCTCGGCGAGCTGCACCGCGGTCACCGGGTGACTCCCGGCGACCGCCAGCTCGGCGGAGGCGCGCAACGCGTAGTCGACCCGGGCGGACAATCGCATGTACGCATTATCCCTTGCCGATCGGACCGGTCGGGCACCGCCGCGGAATGCGGCGTGACGCGCCCGCCGGAACCGGGCTCTGAGTCCGGCGGGCGCGCCACGGGTCTAGCCGGCCGTCCCCGGGGACGCCGTCAGGCCGAGCAGCTCGGCGGCGGCCTGCGCGTTGGCGGCGGCGGCGCCGTAGGTGGCCAGGTAGACGGCCGATCCGGGGCGCCAGACGGGCAGTCCCATCTCCACCACGACGGTGTCGGGGCGGGCGGTCAGCAGCGCCGTGGTGAGGGCGCGCTGGCTCGCGTGCCGGTGCGCGTCGCGCAGGACGATGATCAGGCCGCGTCCCTTGGACCGGTCCAGGATCTGGTCCGCCGCCCCGTCCGCGCCGTCGGCCCGGACGGCGTCGGGCGCCCACGGGTGCAGTCCCCACGGGGTCGGGCCGACCGCGATGTTGCCGCTGGACTCCGTCTCGACGACCAGCGGCGGCCCGGCCCAGCCTGGGAGCGCTCCCGTGACCCGCACGGCGCGGCGGGCCGCCGCCAGCCCGGCGGCGCGGTCCACGGCCGCGGGGCTGTGCCCGGCGAGCCACTCCCGGAGCGCCGCGGTGCGGTCCGCCGCGTCCAGCAGCCGGCTCGCCGGCAGCCGGCCCGCGCGGACGGCCTCGTCGATCGCGGCGAGGGTCGCCTCGACGGTCTCCGCGTGCTCGTGCGGGCCGAGGCAGAGCAGGTCGGCGCCCGCGATGAGGGCCCGCACGGACGCCTCCGGGATGCCGATCGCGCCGCTCGCGCCCTCCATGTCGAGCGCGTCGGTGACGATGACGCCCTGGTAGCCGAGGTGCTCGCGGAGCAGCCCGGTGATCGCGGCGTGCGACAGGGTGGCCGGCACGCCGGCGGTGATCGCGGGCAGGTTGAGGTGCCCGGTCATCACCGCGCGGGTCCCGGCGGCGATCGCGGCCCGGAACGGGACCAGCTCGCGGCGGTCCAGCAGGTCCAGGTCGGCGTCGACGAGCGGGATCGACAGGTGCGAGTCGTCCACCGTCGCGCCGTGGCCGGGGAAGTGCTTCGCGCAGGCCGCGACGCCCGCCTCCTGCGTCCCGGTGACGGACGCGGCGGCGTGCCGGGCGACCAGCTCGGGGTCGGAGCCGAACGAGCGGGTGCCGATCACGGGGTTGTCGTCGGCGGTGTTGACGTCCACCGACGGCGCGAAGTTGAAGTTGACCCCGACCTCGGCCAGCTCGGCGCCGAGGGAGCGGTAGATGCGGCGGGTCAGCTCCGGGTCGTCCACGGCGCCGAGCGCGGCGTTGCCCGGGTAGGGGCTGCCGGTCGCGTGGCCGCCGAGCCGGGTGACGTCGCCGCCCTCCTCGTCGATCGTGATGAACGGGTCGCCGGCCTTGCGCAGCTGCGCGGTCAGCGCGGCGAGCGACTCCGTGCTCGGCACGTTGCCGGTGAGGGCGAAGAGCGTGACGCCGCCGAGGCCGGCCTCCAGCTCGTCCAGCAGCCAGCGCGGCGCGGTCGCCCCGGGGAACGACGGGAGCAGCGTGCCGCGCGCCAGCCGGGCGATCTCCGCCGTGGTCGCGATGTCGTCGGTCGTCACCCCTTCACCGCCCCGGCGGTGAGGCCGGACACCATGCGGCGCTGGACGAGCAGGAAGAAGGCGATGACGGGAATGGTGAGCAGCGTGGACGCTGCCATGATGGGCCCCCAGGCGTTGCCGCTGCGGCCGAAGAAGAACTGCAGCATGATCGGCAGGGTGTACTTGTTCTGGTCTTCCAGGAACGTGTAGGCGAAGATGAACTCGTTCCAGGCGGTGATGAACGAGAAGATGCTGGTCGCGACCAGTCCGGGCGCGACGAGCGGGAGCATGACCGTGAAGAACGTCCGGACCGGGCCGGCGCCGTCGATCGCGGCGGCCTCCTCCAGTTCGCGCGGCACCGCGGCGACGAAGCCCCGCAGCATCCAGATCGCGAACGGCACCGCGAACCCGATGTAGACCAGCGAGAGGCCCGCCAGGCTGTTCAGCAGGTCGAACTGCTTCAGGTCGAGGAACAGCGGGATGACCAGCGCCTCCAGCGGAACCATCTGCACCACCAGGAGCATCACGAGGAAGGTGGTGCGGAACCGGAAGCGGAACCGGGCGACGGCGGTGGCGGCCATCAGCGCGAGCAGGCCGGACGCGAGGACGGTGACGACGGCGAGGATCGCGCTGTTCGCGAAGTACTCCCAGAAGGAGACCTCGGCGATGCCGCCGTTCAGCACCAGGTCGAAGTGCTCGAGCGTCGGGTGGGCGGGGAGCGGCTTCGGCGTCGTGCTGAAGATCTCGGTGTTCGGCTTGAACGCGGTGGAGGCCATCCAGAAGACCGGGAAGACCGCGATGGCGAAGACGAGCAGGCCCGTCCCGTTCAGCAGCATTCTGCGCGGCAGCGCGGACTTCATCGCGTCTCCCCCTGTCGGACCATGACCCGCACGTAGAGGGCGGTGACGATGAGCAGGATGAACGTGAGCACGAGCGCGATCGCCGAGCCCATGCCGAGCTTCGGATTGAGCGAGCCGAACGCCTCGGAGTAGGCGTACAGCGACAGGTTGAACGCGTCGCGGTTGGCCAGCCCGGCCATGATGAACAGCTGCGTGAAGACCTTGAAGTCCCAGATGATCGACATGACCAGCAGCACCATGAAGATCGGCTTGAGCATCGGGTAGGTGATGCTCCAGAACGTCCGCCACGGGCCGGAGCCGTCCACCCGGGCGGCCTCGTACAGCTCGCCGGGGACGCTCTTCAGCCCGGCCAGCACGGACACGGCGACGAACGGGCATGCCTGCCACACCACGCACACGGTCAGCACGGTGTAGGTCGACAGCGGCGTGGCGAACCAGTTGTAGTCGAGCCAGTCGCCGCCGACGAGGAAGTCCGGCAGCAGGTCCAGCGACCAGTTGACGAGGCCGCCGGTGGTGCCGAACAGCCAGCTGAAGATGATCGCCGCGGTGACCGGCGGGGTCGCCCAGGCGACCATCACGCCGCCGGCGACGAAGCCCGACATCCTCTTGCCGAGCTTGTGCAGCAGCAGTCCCACCAGCGTCCCGACGACCAGGGTCAGGCTCACCGCGACGACGGCGAACAGGACGGTGTGCTTGAGGGTCTGCCAGAAGAACGGGTTACTGAGGATCTTGGTGAAGTTCTCGGTGCCCACCTGCTCGGCCGGCTCGCCGCGCAGCTGGCGGTTGCCGACCTTCTGGAACGACATGATCCCGATCTGGATCATCGGCCAGAACATCAGGATCGCGATCACGAGCACGGTGGGCGTGATCAGCAGATAGGGCCCGAGGCGGGGCCGGCGGCGGGGGCGCGCCCGGCCGGAGGACCTCCGGCCGGGCGCTCTCCGCACCGCGGGTGCGGTGTCGAGCATGGACGTTCCGATCAGCTGGTACTACGGGTTCAGCAGGGTGTTGGCCTGCTCGTTCGCCTTCTTCATCTGCTCATCGGCGTTCTTGCCCTGCATGATCGCCTTGACCGTGTTCGGCAGCACCTTCTTGGCCTGCTCGAACTCGGCCCAGCCGGGGCCGATCGGGGGGAACTTGGTGTTGGTGGCGATCTCGGTGAAGATCTCCAGCTTCGGGTCGGAGAACTTCACGTCCGAGCGCATGGACGAGAAGCCGCTGTAGTCGGCCCACGCCTTGGCGTTCTTGGCGTCGTTCAGGACCGTGATGTAGTCGAACGCCGCGCTCTTGGCCTTGCTGTCCTTCCAGACGGCGAGGTCGGACCCGCCCGCCATGACCGGGGCGTTGCCGCCGGCCTTGCTCGGGATCGGGAAGACGCCCCACTTGTCGGCGTTCTTCTCGGAGACCTTCTTCATCTCCTTGAGCGCCCAGCTGCCGTCGATGTACATGCCGAGCTTGCCGAGCGCGAAGTCGCGCTGCGGGCCCTCCAGCTCGTTCTTGCCGATGTACTTCTCGGGCGCGACCTTCTCAGTGCTGACGAGGCCGGCGTAGTACTTCACGGCCTCGACGGCCTGCGGCTGGTCGAGCTGGCCCTTCCAGCCGCCGCTGCCGTCCTCGACGGCCACGGCGCCGTTGTTGCCCCAGATGAAGCTGAGCAGCGCGTTGGTCTGGTCGCTCGGGATGCCGATGCCGGGCACCTTCTTGGCGTCCTGCACCTTCTTCGCCGCCGCGGTGAGCTCCGCCCAGTTCTTCGGCGACTGGATTCCGAGCTCCTGGAACCAGTCCGTGCGGTACCAGACGCCGCGGACGCCGCCGTACCACGGCACCGCGTAGATCTTGCCCTCGGCGGTGTCGTTGCCGAGCGCGGTCTTGTTGAGCGTCTTGCCGTCCGCCCAGCCGTTGAACTGGTCGGTGATGTCGGCCAGGCTGCCCTGCTCGACGTGGGACTGGACGTCGGTGTTGCCCAGCTCGGTGACGTCCGGGCCCTCGCCGCCCGCCGCCGCCTTCTGGAACGTGGTGGCGACCTGCGGCCACGGCACGTACTTGATCTGGACGTCGGTGTTCGGGTGCTCCTTCTTGAAGTCCGCCTCGACGCCGTCGAGGAACTTGGTCTGCTCGGGCGTCCCGTCGCCCATCATCCAGACCTTGAGCTGCGCCGGGTCCTTGCCCGCGCCGGCCTCGTCGTCCTTGCTCTCGCCGCCGCAGGCCGTTGCGGCCAGGGCGATCGCGGCCGCCGCGGCCGCAACCTTGATGTACTTCACTGGGGGATCCTTTCCGGCGTCGCCTCGCGCGGCCTTGTGGCCCGCGTGCCAGGGATACGGCCCCGACCCTTTAAGGTCTCGGCCATGTCCCTCTCGCTTTCGCATCGCTCGCGGGCGCCCTGCTCGCCAGTCCGCGCGTTGCGCGCGCCCCCGGCCCGGGGTACCGGACCGGTCGGCGCTTGGGCGTAAACTAACAAGAAACTTTCCTAAACAAAACTGCTCGTTAGCGGATTGAGACATCGAGGGGGCCGGCATGGCCAGACGCCCGGGAACGCCGAGGCTGCTGCGTGAGCTCAACGACCGCGCGGCGCTGGACCTGCTCGTCGAGCAGGGCCCGCTGACCCGCGCGCAGATCGGTGAGCACACCGGGCTATCGAAGGTAACCGCCTCGCAGCTGTTGTCGAGACTGGAGGACCGCGGGCTCGTCTCGGTCGTCGGCGAGCAGGCCGGGGGACGGGGGCCCAACGCCGCCCTGTACGCCGTCGTCCCGTCCAGCGCCTACGTCGCCGGGCTGGAGGTCGGGCCGGACGGGATCACCGCCGGCGTCGCCGACATCACCGGGCACCTCACCGCCGAGGTCACCGTGGACCCGAACGGCGCCGACGAGCCGGTGAAGGCGGTGCACAACGCCGTCGTCAAGGCCTGCCGCTCCGCCAAGGTCGCGGTGTCGAAGCTGAGCGCCTTCGTCATCGGGACGCCCGGCGTCGTCGACCCGCGCTCCGGCGACGTCCAGTTCGCCTTCGACCTGCCGTCCTGGCACGAGGGCGTCCTCGCCGCGCTGCGCACCGACCTGCGCCGGCCGGTGACCATCGAGAACGACGTCAACCTCGCCGCCATCGCCGAGCGGGCCTACGGCGCCGCGCGGGACGCCGACGACTTCGCGCTGATGTGGTTCGACCGCGGCATGGGCCTGTCGGTCACGCTCGGCGGCCGGCTGCACCGCGGCCGGTGGGGCGGCGCCGGGGAGATCGGCTACCTGCCGGTGCCCGCCGCGGCCCGAAGGACGAGGGCGTCACCGAGTCGACGACCTGGAACAAGCCGACCATCGCCGGCGGCTACGGCGCGCGGGACGCCGACGACGCCGTCCGGGCCCTCGCCCACGAGCACGGGATGACCGGGGCCACCGCGTTCGACTGCGTCAGCGCGGCCGCCGCCGACGAGGACCGCGGCGGGGCGTTCCTGGACGAGCTCGCCACCCGCATCTCCTACGGCGTGACCTCGGTCAACATCGTCCTGGACCCGGGGCTCGTGGTGCTGGCGGGCAGCCTCGGCCGGGCCGGCGGCCGGCCCCTCGCCGCCCGCATCGAGCGGGTCGTCGGCCGGATCAGCCCGACCCGGCCGACCGTGGCCGTGACCGAGGTGGAGGGCAACGCCGTGCTGCGCGGTGCCCTGTACGCCGCGCTGCAGAAGGCCCGCGACGACGTCTTCTCGGCGGACGGGGCGTCCTAGAAACGGGAAGCGCCCCCGGCCGGGCGGCGGGGGGCGCTTTTCCGTTGCGCGGAGCGTTCCTGTACGCGGCTACTTGGCGGACGCCGCCGCGACGACGGCCTCCTTGTGGCGCCGCGGGTCGTTCAGCGCGCGGTCGATGACGGTCTGACTGATGATCTGGCGCTTGCGCCGGAGCGCGGCTGCCTTCCGTGCCGTAGGTGTCATGCCTGAACCCCGTTCCGCGGTGGCGCTTTCCCCTTGGCCACCGCAAACCCCGTGATGCCCTCATGCTCTCAAACGAGAGGGGTGCGGGGGATCCGTCCGAGGAATGAAATCGGGCTCAGACCAAGAGCGTAGAACGCGCGGGAGGCCCACCGGGTTCCCCCTGAGATCATGGGGGAACGACCGTGCCGTATCCGCCGTTGGGGGGACCGTGAGCGAAGAACCGAGGGACCGCGATGGCGCTGCGTGACCGGCTGCGGCGGCTCGTCCAGAAGCCGGGCAGCGCCGACCTGGCGCCCTTCCGCGCCCTGGTGGACGGGGCGGGCAAGCGGGAGTCCCGCGTCCGGGAGCTGTCCGACGCCGAGCTGACCGCCGCCGCGTCCGTCCTCCGGGAGAAGGAGGACCTCGCCGAGCTGTGCGCCCTCGGCCGGGAGGCCGCCCGCCGCACGCTGGGTGAGCGGCCGTTCGACGTCCAGCTGATCGGGACGCTGGCGCTGCTGTCCGGGCACGTCGCCGAGATGGCCACCGGCGAGGGCAAGACCCTGTCCGGTGCCCTCGCCGCCGCCGGGTACGCGTTGCGCGGCCGCCGGGTCCACGTGATGTCGGTCAACGACTACCTGGCACGGCGCGACGCCGAATGGATGGGGCCGCTGTACGCGATGCTGGGCGTCACCGTCGGCTGGGTCGGGCAGTCGTCCACGCCCGCCGAGCGGCGGGCGGCGTACGCGGCCGACGTGACCTACGCGCCGGTCAGCGAGGTCGGGTTCGACCTGCTCAGAGACCGGCTCGCGACCTCCGCCGGCGACCAGGTCCTGCCCGCGCCGTCGGTCGCGCTGATCGACGAGGCCGACTCGGTGCTGGTGGACGAGGCCATGGTGCCGCTCGTCCTCGCCGGCGCCGCCGACCTCGACGCCGCCGACCCCCGGTACGCCGACCTCGTCCGGCGGCTGCGGCCCGGCCTGCACTACGCGACCGACGACGAGGCGCGGAACGTCCAGCTCACGTCCGCCGGGACGCGCGAGGTGGAGCGCGTCCTCGGCCTCGACCTCTACGCCGCCGAGAACCTGCGCACGCTCACCGCCGTGAACGTGGCCCTGCACGCCGAAGTCCTGCTGCACCGCGACGTGGACTACATCGTCCGGGACGGCGCGGTGAAACTGATCAGCGAATCGCGCGGCCGGGTCGCGCTCCTGCAGCGCTGGCCGGACGGCCTGCAGTCCGCGGTCGAGGCCAAGGAGGCCCTCGAAGCGTCCCCGAGCGGCGAGATCCTCGACTCGATCACCGTCCAGGAGCTGATCGGCCGCTATCCGGTCCGGTGCGGCATGACCGGCACCGCGATGGCCGTTTCCGGCCAGCTGACCGAGTTCTACTCCCTGCAGATCGCGGTGGTCCCGCCGAACCGGCCCTGCGTCCGCGACGACCGCCCGGACCGCCTCTACGCGACCGCCGCCGACAAGGAGGTCGCGATCGTCGAGGAGGTCACCGCCGCGCACGCCGCCGGCCGCCCGGTGCTGATCGGCACCGGCGACGTCGCCGAGTCCGAGCGCCTCGCCCGCAGCCTCGCCCGCGCCGGGCTCGACCGGGTCGTCCTCAACGCCAAGAACGACGCCGAGGAGGCCGCGATCATCGCCGAGGCCGGCGCGTACGGCGCGATCACCGTCTCCACCCAGATGGCGGGCCGCGGCACCGACATCCGCCTCGGCGGCAGCCCGCCCGCCGCGCCCGGCACCGCGCCCGCCGACACGCCCGGCTCCGACCACGACCGCGTCGCGGAGGCCGGCGGCCTGCTGGTCATCGGCACGGGCCGCTACCACAGCAGCCGCCTGGACGACCAGCTCCGCGGCCGCGCCGGCCGCCAGGGCGACCCCGGCGCCTCCGTCTTCTTCACCAGCCTCCAGGACGACCTCGTCACCCGCTACGCCCCCGACGAGAAGAGCAAGGCGCCCTCAGACGACGACGGCCTCATCACCGACAAGGGCGCGCACTGGATCGTCGGCCACGCCCAGCGCGTCGCCGAAGGCGTCGACCTCGAACTGCACCGCAACACCTGGCGCTACAACCACCTGATCGGGCTGCAGCGCCGCGAACTGCTCACCGAACGCGACGCCGTCCTGACCGGCGACGCCGCCGACAAGGCCATGGCCGCGTCCGCCCCCGGCAAGCACGCCGAACTCACGAAGATCGCCGGCGCTGAAGCCGTGGCCGCCGCCGCGCGCCAGGTCGTCCTCTACCAGCTGGACCGCTGCTGGGCCGAGCACCTCGCCTACCTGGCCGACCTGCGCGAGGGCATCCACCTGCGCTCCCTCGGCCGCGGCCTCGACCCGCTGGTCGAGTTCAACCGCGAGGCCGTACCCGCAGGCAAACGCCTGCTCTCCGACGCCCGGAAACGCTCAGTGGAGGTCTTCGAGGCACTCACCGCCACCGAAGACGGCATCGACCTGGACGCCGCCGGCCTGCAACGCCCCTCCGCGACGTGGACGTACCTTGTCCACGACAACCCCTTCGGCACCCTCGACGAACGAGCCCTCCGCGGCCTGATCACCATGTTCAAGAGCCGCTGACGCTGAACGCCACGACCGCGCCCGTGCAGGAAGAGCCCTACCTCACGCCGCCCTGGGGCCGGCTGATGTTCGGCAGCACGCTCGCCGCGCTGTCACCGGTGGGCGTCGTGATGTGCGCCGCCGCGGTCAAGGTGGCCCTTCGTACTGTCAGGAGCGGAGGCGGAGGCCGCGGGGGGTCGGGTGGAAGCCGGCTGCTTCGAGGGCGGCGGCCAGGGGGGAGTCGTTGATCGACTCGCCGTCGGCGCGTTCGACGGTCAGCTTGCCGAGGGCGCCCTCGCGGACGGCCAGGGCCAGGGCGTCCACGGCGGGTTGCAGGATCTGCGGGTCGTCGTCCCAGGTGAGGAGAGTGCGGCCGCCGCGTTCGACGTAGAGGACGAGGCGGCCCTCGATCAGCACGACCAGGGCGCCCGCCTTGCGGCCCGGCTTGTGGCCGCTGGCGACCTCGTCGTCGCGTCCCGGCCAGGGCAGCGCCGCCCCGTACGGGTTGGCGGGGTCGGCGGCGGCCAGGACGAGGGCGCGGACGTCGGGTTTGCGTGGTGTCTCCCAGAGTGCGGAGATGTCGTCCGGGGGAGCGGCCGTGGGACGGAGTGCGCGGAGCCTGTCGACCGCGCCCGGCAGGGCGAACTGGGCGGCTCCCAGACCCTCGACGAAGTAGCCCCGGCGGCATCGGCCCGTCTCCTCGAACGCGCGCAGCACCGGGTAGACGGCGGAGAACCCACCGGGGGTGCGTTCGGCCGCGACGGCGCCGCGTATGACGATGCCGTACCGCTC
Organism: Actinomadura sp. BRA 177; assembly: GCF_013372625.1. Taxonomy (GTDB): domain Bacteria; phylum Actinomycetota; class Actinomycetes; order Streptosporangiales; family Streptosporangiaceae; genus Spirillospora. The sequence goes on along the minus strand of NZ_JABXFD010000222.1, from coordinate 10,413 downwards.
CAGCAGCGCCTCGGCGAGGGCATGGCTGCGCAGCGTCGCCGTGGTCTCGCGTTCGGGGAGCGGCCACCAGCGTCCGGCGACCGTGGGCGGGCCCGTCCGCGACGGCAGGACAGGTCGGCCGCGCCGCGTTGTTCGGGAACGGTGCGTCGGACGGCCGGACCCTAGTGCGGCCCGCAGCGGCGCCATCGTGTCGTTGGTCAGGTGGCCGGACCACACGAGGTCCCACACGGCGGTCACCAGGTCGGCGTCGTTGGCGGTGACGTCCTTGTTCACCCGGTCGGACAGCGTGCGGAAGAAGTGGGCGCCGCCGTCGCCCAGCGCGTCCAGCACGGCCTCGTGCACGGGCGTGAGGGTGATTTCGGCGGGCTCCGGCATGAGGAGCGGCGCGGTGTCGGCCAGGTAGAGCGCGACCCATCCGTCGCCGCCCGGCAGGCCGCCCTGGCCCGCCCACACGACCTCGCCCGCGGACGTCAGCTCGTCCAGCATGGCCGGGCTGTAGCCGGGCACCCGCGACGGCAGGACCAGCGACTCCAGCGCCGACGCGGGGACGGCCGCGCCCTGCAGTTGCTCGATCGCCTGGACGAGCGCGTCGATGCCGCGCAACCGGGACCCGCCGGATATGCCGTGCCAGACCGGCAGGAAACTGCCGAGCGACTCCGGCGGCGACGGCTCCACCTCGGCCCGCAGCCGCGCCAGGCTGCGCCGCCGCAGCATCCGCAGGACGCCGGTATCGCACCATTCGGTCGTCAGCGGGCCGGCCACCGCCTCGACGGGCAGGAACTCGCCCTCGACGATCCGTCCCGCGCCCGCCAGCCGCCGCAGCGTCTCGACGACCACGGCGACGCCCAGCCCGAAGCGCGCGGCGGCCTCGTCCGCCCGGAACGGCCCGTGCGTGCGCGCGTAGCGGGAGACCAGATCGCCGAGCGGATCGTCCACCGGTTCCAGGAACGCCTCGGGGACGCCCACGGGCAGCGGCGCCCCGAGCGCGTCGCGCAGCCGCCCGGCGTCCTCGATCGCCGCCCACCGCTCCTCCCCGCCGACCCGCACCCGGATCGCCCGCCGCGTCCCTTCGAGTTCGACCAGCCACCGCCCCACCACGCCGTCGGGGGCGGGCGGCGCCGCCTCAGCCTCACCCGCGGGTGCGCCGGCGGGGAGGGTGCGTTCGGCGGCCTCGGCCGTGGTCAGGGGGCCGAGGGTGCGGAGGAGGTCGGCTACGCCCTCCAGGTCGCGGGCGCGGCGGTCGGGGGCCAGGCGCTGGAGTTCGCGTTCGGTTTCGGCGACCGCGTCGGGGTCGAGCAGCTCGCGAAGATCGGCCTGGCCGAGGAGTTCGGCGAGCAGTGCGGAGTCGAGCGCGAGTGCTTGGGCGCGGCGTTCGGCGAGCGGGGAGTCGCCCTCGTACATGAACGCGCCGACGTAGTGGAAGAGCAGGGAGCGCGCGTAGGGGGACGGCTCGGGTGTCTCCACCTCGACCATGCGGACCTTGCGTCCCGACAGGTCGCGCATGAGCTGCACCAGGCCGGGGACGTCGAACACGTCCTGCAGACACTCCCGCATCGTCTCCAGGACGATCGGGAACGACGGGTACTTGCTCGCGACGGCGAGGAGCTGCGCGGCGCGCTTGCGCTGCTGCCAGAGCGGCATGCGCTTGTCGGGACGGCGGCGCGGCAGCAGCAGCGAACGTGCGGCGCACTCGCGGAACCGGGCCGCGAACAGGGCGGAGCCGCCCAGTTCGTCCACGACGATGCGTTCGATGTCGTCGGCGTCGAAGACGGCGAGATCGAGGCCGGGCGGCTCGTCCATGTCGGGGATGCGGATGACGATGCCGTCGTCGGCGTGCATGGCCTGTGCGTCGACGCCGTACCGCTCGCGCAGGCGGCCCGCTATGGCGAGGGCCCAGGGCCCGTGCACACGCGCACCCAGCGGGGAGTGGACGACCATCCGCCAGTCGCCGAGTTCGTCGCGGAAGCGCTCGACGACCATCGTGCGGTCGTCGGGGACGTGCCCGGTGGCTTCGCGCTGTTCCCCGAGGTACGACACGAGGTTGGCGGACGCCCAGGCGTCCAGCCCGGCGGCGGATACCCGCTCCTCGGCCCGTTCTGCGGGCAGGCCGGCCAGCTCGCGGGTGAACGAACCGAGCGCGCGGCCCAGTTCGGCGGGACGGCCGAGTGTGTCGCCGTGCCAGAACGGGAGCTTTCCGGGCTGACCGGGCGCGGGGGAGACGAGTACACGGTCGGGCGTGATGTCCTCGATGCGCCACGAGCTGGCGCCGAGGACGAACACGTCGCCGACACGCGACTCGTGGACCATCTCCTCGTCCAGTTCGCCTACGCGGGACGACTTCTCCCCGACGAGGAACACGCCGAACAGGCCGCGGTCCGGGATCGTCCCGCCGCTGGTGACCGCGAGACGCTGCGCGCCTGGGCGGTCGCGCAGGACGCCGGTCACGCGGTCCCACACCAGGCGGGGACGGAGTTCGCCGAACTCGTCGCTGGGATAGCGGCCGGCGAGCATGTCGAGAGTCGCCTCCAGGGCCGAACGCGGCAGGGTCGCGTAGGGGGCGGCGCGTTTGACGAGTGATTCGAGGTCGTCGACGGTCCATTCGTCCATGGAGACCATGGCGACGATCTGCTGCGCGAGGACGTCCAGGGGGTTGCGCGGGTACCGCAGCTCCTCGATTTCGCCGCCGCGCATGCGTTCGGCCACCACCGTCGTCTGGACGAGGTCGCCCCGGTACTTGGGGAAGATGACGCCCTTGGACACGGCGCCGACCTGGTGGCCCGCACGCCCGACCCGCTGGAGCCCGTTGGCCACCGACGGCGGCGACTCCACCTGGACGACCAGATCGACGGCGCCCATGTCGATGCCCAGTTCCAGGCTGGACGTCGCCACGACCGCCGGGAGCCGCCCCTCCTTCAGAGCGTTCTCGATGCCGGCCCGTTCCTCCTTGGAGACCGAGCCATGGTGCGCTCTGGCGATTTCCATGGGCGCGCCTCTGGCCGCACCCGCCTGGGCCATCGTGGCGGCAGGGGAGTGGTCTTCGGGCAGGGTCTCACCTGCCGCGCGTTCGTAGGCGAGTTCGTTCAGCCGTCCGCAGAGCCGTTCGGCCAGCCGGCGTGAGTTCGCGAACACGAGGGTCGAGCGGTGCGCCTGGATGAGGTCGAGCAAGCGGTCTTCGACGTGGGGCCAGATACTGCGCTGGCGTGGGTCGGCCGTACCGGAGTCGTCCACGAACTGGCCGACTTCGCCCATGTCCTCCACGGGGACGACGATGTCGAGGTCGAACACCTTCTCCGAGCGCGGCTGGACGACCGCCGCCGGCCTCGTCCCGCCGAGGAACGCCGCCACCTCGTCCGTGGGACGGACGGTCGCCGACAACCCGATGCGCTGCGCGGGCCGTTCGAGGAGGTCGTCGAGGCGTTCGAGGGAGAGCGCCAGGTGCGCGCCGCGCTTGGTGCCCGCCACGGCGTGCACCTCGTCCACGATGACGGTCTCGACGCCGCGCAGCGACTCGCGCGCCCGCGAGGTGAGGATCAGGAACAGCGACTCCGGCGTCGTGATCAGGATGTCCGGCGGCTTGACGGCGAGCCGGCGGCGCTCGTCGGCCGGGGTGTCGCCCGACCGCATCCCGACCCGGACGCCCGGTTCCGGCAGGTCGAGCCGCCGCGCCGCCTGCCGGATGCCGGTCAGCGGGGCGCGCAGGTTGCGCTCGACGTCCACGGCGAGGGCCTTCAGCGGCGACACGTACAGGACGCGGCAGCGCCGCAGCGGATCGTCGGGGACGGGCTCGGTGCCGAGCCGGTCGAGCGACCACAGGAACGCCGCCAGGGTCTTGCCGGACCCCGTCGGCGCCACGACGAGCGTGTTGTCGCCGCCCGCGACCGACTCCCACGCCCCGGCCTGGGCCGGGGTGGGCGCGGCGAACGCCCCGGCGAACCAGGCGCGGGTCGCCGGGGAGAAGCGTTCGAGCACGTCACCGCCCATGGCGCCATACTGCCTCCTGGGTCCGACAGAATGCGGCCGTGTGGCGTGCGTCACGTTGTAAGCAAGCGCTTGTACGGGCATGGTCTACGGGGAGGCGCGCTCATCCCCACGGGAGTCTCGATGCCCTACGTCCTGCTCGCCCTCGGGATCCTGTTCGCGCTGGCCGCCGCCAACGCGCACGCTCCCCGGCGCAGCGCCGTCCTGCTCGCGCCGAGCTTCTTCCTCGGCTGGCTGACGATCGAGATGGCGCCGCACGTGCTCGTCACCTGGGCCGCCGCCACGGCGCTCGTCGCCGCGTTCGGAGGCCTGGACGGCTGGGCGGGCTGGACGGGCCTCGTCCTGGCGCTCGCCGGCATGGCGGGCATCGCGGCCACCATCGTCGCGTCCCGCCGTACGGTCGTCACCCTGCGGGACAGCGGCGCGCCCCTCGACCTGGACCCGGAGGACGCTCCCCGCTACCCGCTGGCGCACCTGGTCGTCCCGCAGCTCTGCCTGATCCCGCGCAAGGGCGTGCGGGTCGACCGGAACATCGTCTACCGGGAGGAAGGCCGGCTGCGCCTGAAACTGGACGTTTTCCGTCCCGCCGATGACGGTGAGCTGCGCCCTGGGCTGATGCAGATCCACGGTGGTGCGTGGGTCATCGGGGACAAGCGCGAGCAGGGCCTGCCCTTGCTCAACCACATGGCTCTACAGGGATGGGTCGGCTTCAACGTCAACTACCGGCTCAGCCCACGCGCCACCTGGCCCGAGCATCTGATCGACCTGAAGCACTTCGTCGCCTGGTACAAGGAGCACGCCGAGGAGTACGGCGCCGACCCCAACTTCCTCTGCGTGACCGGCGGCTCGGCCGGTGGGCACCTGACTGCGCTGGTGGCGCTGTCCGCGAACGAACCCGCGTTCCAGCCGGGCTTCGAGGACGTCGACACCACCGTGCAGGGCGCCGTTCCGTTCTACGGCGTCTACAACCTCTTCGAAGCGGGACCGTGGCCCGTCCCCATGGGAGCCACCCGCATCATGGAGAAGATGGTGGTGAAGAAGCCGTTCGCTGAGAACCGCGAGGTGTACGCACAGGCGTCCCCTGTCACGTACATCGGCGAGGACTCGCCGCCCTTCTTCGTCATCCACGGAAGCCGCGACTCGCTCATCCCCGTGGCGGAGGCACGGCGTTTCGTCGAGCAGCTTCGGGACGCCTCCGGGGCACCCGTCATCTACGCCGAGATGAAGGGCGCCCAGCACGCCTTCGACGTCTTCCCCTCCTACCGGACGGCCCGCGTCATCGAAGCCGTCGAGCGCTACCTGACGGGCCTGCACCGCCAGTACCGCAAGGGAACCGGACCCGCCGTCCCCGGCGAGGTCACACAGTCCTTGGAGGAACCCTCCGTCGGATAGCGTGGAGGACGTGCGGCTCACAGTTTTCTGGGATCGGATGAACCAGCAGTTCGGCGAGCGCTACGCCGAAAGCGTGGCCAAGGATTACGTCATGGCCGATCTGGGCGGCCGCACCATCGAGCAGGCCCTCGCGGACGGCGAACCGGCGAAAAGGGTGTGGCAGGCCGTCGTCGCGACTTTCGACGTCCCCTCGACCCTGCAGTAGGGAATCAGTCCGGGACGGGCAGGTGCGCGTAGAGGTCCATCGCGTCCACGGACGACGGCAGATCGCTGACCTGGCCGTCGCCGACCTCCACGACACGCCAGGCGCCGTCCGAGCGGCGGGCCAGATCGGTCGTGATGAACCGGCAGCCCAGGGCGCGGACGGCCGGGGCCACCGCGTCCAGGTCCGGATCGGGTTCCACACCGGGGCTGTCCGGGTGCGGGCCCACCAGTGCGGGCTCGCCGTCCACCCACCACACACGCGCCTCGCCGTCGCCGTCGTACTCCTCGAACTCGCGGACGACGAGACCGCCCGCCAGATGGTCGTCCCGCAGCGCGACCATCTTGGAGGCGATGTCGTGCAACTGGGCGAGGTTCTTCACGTCGGGGACGAAGCACGCCTCCTCCCACTCGTGCTTGCACGACTTCACGTAGTCCTTGACCACGGCAGGCCCGCTCCGCAGCGGCCGGACCAGCTCGGCCAGTTCGCTGAGATCGCCCGGATCCTGGCCCGTCCCCAGAGGACGCCACACGCTGTGCGGGGTCAGCCCGGCGAACGTCTCGTGCCAGCCCGGCAGCTCGTGCGCGCGCCTATAGTCGTCCGGGTGCGTCAGCAGGACCGTCCCGCGTTGCTTCAGGGTGGCGGCCATCGCGGCGTACTCGTCCGCCGACAGCATCCAGCCGCGGTACCAGACGGGACCGAGCCCGGAGGGCACCGCCCCCACTGCGTCCTCGACGTCCCCGCGCCGGAGCGCGTCGTGGTCGATGAAGGCGATGTCGCCGTAGTGGTCCCGCACCGCCGCGGCCTCGCGGGAGAAGTGGGGGTCAACGCGCCGGGAGTGGAGCGGATCGACGCAGAAGAGGACGGTCAGCGTCATGATTGGAACCCTCCGTGGACGGCGCCAGCGTACGGGGTCCGGACCATGGAACGCACGGAGATTCCACCCCGAATCGCCGTACCGGACGATGATCGAACGAATGTTCGGTAAGCTGGTGCGCGGCACGCGGCGTCATCCACAATTGCGCCGGTGGCTCGAAAGTGTCGGTGGCCCGCCGTAACGTCGCCCTCGACATCGCAAGCAGCGGCCGAGAGCCGACAGTCACGACGAGAAGGACATCTCAATGGCAGCGAACGACCGGGAGAAGGCTCTCGAGACCGCACTCGCCCAGATCGAGCGCCAGTTCGGCAAGGGATCGGTCATGCGGATGGGCGAGGAGGCGCGGGCGCCCGTCGAGATCATCCCCACCGGCGCGATCTCCCTCGACATCGCGCTCGGCATCGGCGGCCTGCCCCGCGGCCGCGTCGTCGAGGTGTACGGCCCCGAGGGCTCCGGCAAGACCTCCATCGCGCTGCACGCCGTCGCGAGCGTCCAGAAGAAGGGCGGCATCGCCGCGTTCGTCGACGCCGAGCACGCGCTCGACCCCGAGTACGCCGCCAAGCTCGGCGTCGACATCGACGCCCTGCTGGTCTCCCAGCCCGACACCGGCGAGCAGGCCCTGGAGATCACCGACATGCTGATCCGCTCCGGCGCGATCGACATCGTCGTCATCGACTCCGTCGCCGCGCTCGTCCCCCGCGCCGAGATCGAGGGCGAGATGGGCGACAGCCACGTCGGCCTCCAGGCCCGCCTCATGTCGCAGGCCCTGCGCAAGCTCACCGGCGCGATCAACCAGACCAAGACCACCGCCATCTTCATCAACCAGCTCCGCGAGAAGGTCGGCGTCATGTTCGGCTCGCCCGAGACCACCACGGGCGGCCGCGCGCTGAAGTTCTACGCCTCCGTCCGGCTGGACGTCCGCCGCATCGAGACCCTCAAGGACGGCACCGAGGCGGTCGGCAACCGCGTCCGCGTCAAGGTCGTCAAGAACAAGATGGCCCCGCCGTTCCGCGTCGCCGACTTCGACCTCCTCTACGGCCAGGGCATCAGCCGCGAGGGCGGCCTGATCGACCTCGGCGTGGAGCACGGCTTCGTCCGCAAGTCCGGTGCCTGGTACACCTACGACGGCGACCAGCTCGGCCAGGGCAAGGAGAACGCCCGCAACTTCCTCAAGGCCAACCCCGACATGGCGGACGGCATCGAGAAGAAGATCAAGGAGAAGCTCGGCATCGGCCCCAAGGTCGACAAGGAGGCCGAGCCCGCCGACGGGCCGGACGCCGCCCCCGCGCCGGTCATCAGCGTCCCCAAGCCCGTCAACGCGAAAAAGGCCGCGAGGGCCGCCAAGGCAGGTGATTCCTGACAAGGGATCCCCTGATATGGGTGACTCTTGACGAAGAGTAAGCGATGATCTCGTATGCAGGGCGGCGGCGCCTTACCCGGCACCGCACGACCGGTGCCCGGACCTTCCCCGACGGCGCCGCCGCTCCCACGCTCCGGGGCATGCATGCGTGGGAGGTGGATGAGCGTGGCATCGCGCGGCGGCCGCGCGGCCGGCACGGACCCTGAGGCCAGGGCCCGCGAGATCTGCCTGCGCATGCTGTCGGGGTCGCCCCGCACCCGCGCACAACTGGCGGACGCGCTGCGCCGCAAGGACGTCCCCGACGATGTCGCCGAACGGGTCCTCGGCCGGTTCACCGACGTCGGCCTCATCGACGACGAGGCGTTCACGCAGGCGTGGGTCCAGTCCCGCCACACCGGCCGCGGCCTGGCCAAGCGCGCCCTCGCCGCCGAACTCCGCCGCCGCGGCGTCGCCAACGACACCGTCAACGAGGCCGTCGAGTCTCTGGACCCCGCCCAGGAGGAGGAGACCGCCCGAGCCCTGGTCCAGCGCAGACTCCCCGCCACCCGAGGCGCCGACCCCGCCAAACGCATGCGCCGCCTGGTAGGCATGCTGGCCCGCAAGGGCTACCCACCCGCCCTCTCCTACCGCCTGGTAAAAGAGGCCCTCGCCGAAGAGGGCACAGACCCGGAAACCGTCCCCGACCCACCCCCCGACGACTGACCCGAAAGCACCGCTCACCACACCACCACCACCCGACAACGTGCCGTGACCTCGGGTTCAGGTGGTGGGGGTGGGGTGGAAGGTGGCTTGGCCGGTTAGGTGGACTCCGGTGCGGTCGCCGGGGCGGAGGTGTACGTGGCCGTTGACCCGGATGTCGACGGGGGTCGCGAGGCCCTCGACCGACACGGTGATCATGGCGTCGTGGCCGTAGTAGCGGACGTCGGTCACCGTCCCGTCGGGGGCGGTCCCGCCGGGGTCGGTGAGCCGCAGTTGCTCGGGGCGCAGTATCACCGTGCCGTCGCGGGCGGCCGTGCTCGGCGCGCGGAGCGCGATCGGGCCGAGGGCGGTGGTGGCGGTGCCGTTGGAGACGGTGCCCGGCAGGAGCACGGCGTCGCCGACGAAACCGGCGACCCACGGGCCCGCGGGAGCGCCGTACACCTCCTGCGGGGTGCCGCACTGGGCGATGCGCCCGGCGTGGACGACGGCGACGAGGTCGGCGGTGGACAGGGCCTCCTGCTGGTCGTGGGTGACGAGGAGGGCGGTGGCGCCGATGGTGCGCAGGGCGGCGCGGACGTCGGTGCGGATCCCGGCGCGCAGCGCGCTGTCCAGCGCGTTGAACGGCTCGTCGAGCAGGACCAGCGCGGGCTCCGGGGCGAGGGCCCGGGCCAGCGCGACGCGCTGCTGCTGGCCGCCGGACAGCTCGTGCGGCATCCGGTCGCCGTACCCGGCGAGGCCCACCAGTTCGAGCATCTCCTCGGTGCGGCGGCGCCGCGCGGCACGGTCGGTCACGCCGAAGGCGACGTTGCGGGCCACGCTCAGGTGCGGGAACAGCGCACCCTCCTGGGGCACGATGCCGATGCGGCGGCGTTCCGGCGGGACGTGCGTCCCGGGGGCGGTGAGGACGCGTCCGCCCACGGTGACGGTGCCGGAGCCGGCGCGCAGGAAGCCCGCGACGATCCGGAGCAGGGTGGTCTTCCCGCAGCCGGACGGGCCGAGGACGGCGGCCAGCGAGCCGCCGGGGACGGTGAGGCCGAGACCGTCCAGTACGGCCGTGCCCGGGCCGTACGCCTTGGTCAGGCCCTCGATGCGCAACTCGGTCACGGGCGCTGCCTTCCGAGGAGATAGGAGGGGACGGCCGCGAGCAGGATGAGCGCGGCGGCGTACGGCGCGGCGGCGGAGTAGGAGGCGACGCCCGTCTCCGTCCAGAGGCGGGTGGCCAGGGTGTCCATGCCGGTGGGGCGCAGCAGCAGGGTCGCCGGCAGTTCCTTCATGCAGACCACGAAGGTCAGCGCCGCGCCCGCCGCGATGCCGGGGGCGGCCAGCGGCACGGTCACCGAGCGCAGCACGCGCAGGGGGCCGCGGCCGAGGGAGCGGGCGACGTCCTCCAGGACGGGCGGGGACTGCAGCACGGCGGCACGGGTGGCCGCGACCGCGACCGGCAGGAACAGCACCGCGTAGGCGCAGACCAGCAGCGGCAGTTCCTGGTAGATCGGGGTGGCGTAGCGGACCGCGAAGAAGACCAGGGCCAGCGCGACCGTGATGCCGGGCAGCGCGTGCCCGGCGTAGGCGGCCTGCTCGATCAGCTCGGTGGCGCGCCCCCGGTGCCGGGCGGCGAGGACCCCGACGGGCAGGGCGAGCACGGCGGTGAGCGCGGCGCCGGCCCCGGCCACGGCGAGGGTGACGCCCGCGGTGTTCAGCAGCCCGGCGGGGTCCCAGGTGGACCGGTTCCCGGTCACCAGCCAGTAGGCGAGCGTGGCCAGCGGGAACGCGACGGCGGCCGCGGCGACGGCGCCGCACCCGACCCCCGGCCCCTGCGCGATAGACGCCTAATGGGTCGCCTACCTCAAGGGCCAGGCCGATGAGGCACTCGCCGGCGCCGCCGCGCGGCTCACGGAGCTGGAC
>NZ_JABXFD010000445.1 GCF_013372625.1 Actinomadura sp. BRA 177 | reverse complement strand
ACCGCGACGTCGAACGACGCGTCGTCCAGGTCGAGGTCCTCGGCGACGCCCGGACGCACCGTGACCGGGACGGGCGCGGCGCCGGCGGCGTGGTCGGCCCTGGCGCGCAGCCGCGGCTCGGGCTCGCGGGCGACGACCTCGGTGACCTCCGGCGGGTAGTGCGGGCAGTTGGCCCCGTATCCGGCCCCCACCCCCAGCCCGCGCCCGGCCGTCCCCGCGACCGCCGGTGCGGGCGCGGCGGCGGTGGGCGGCGCGACGTCAGCGCCGCGCGCGCTCTGGCCGCACCCCGCCACGGTCCCGCACAGCAGGAGCGCCAGCGGTGCCCCGCGCCGCATCGCCCCCCCTGGCTCGCCGTGGACCTCGGGGACGGTCGTCCGCCATCGCGGACTCTATCGCGGAGGCGGCGACCCCGCCCGGGATCGCCGCCTCCGCGCGGAAGGGTCAGTGACCGCGGGCGATCCACTCGTCCAGGTGCGGGGCCTCGGCGCCGATCGTGGTGGAGTCGCCGTGCCCGGTGCGGACGGTCGTCTCCGCCGGCAGCGTCAGCAGCCGCTCCCGGATCGACGTGATGATCGTCGGGAAGTCGGAGAACGACCGGCCCGTGGCGCCCGGCCCGCCGTTGAACAGCGTGTCGCCGGAGAAGACCGTCCCCAGTGCGGGCGCGTGCAGGCAGACGGCGCCGGGGCTGTGGCCCGGCGTGTGCAGGACGGTCAGCTCGGTCCCCGCCACCGTGATGACCTGCCCGTCGGCGAGATCACCGTCGGGGCTGATCTCCGGGTGCTTCTGCTTCCACAGCATCATGTCGTCCGGGTGCAGCAGGATCGGCGCGCCCGTCCGGGCCTTCAGGGCGGGCGCCGCGTCGATGTGGTCGTCGTGCCCGTGCGTGGACACGATCGCCACGAGCCGCCGGTCGCCGACCGCCGCCGCGATCGCGTCGGCGTCGTGCGCGGCGTCGATGACGATCGCCTCGCTGTCGTCGCCGACGATCCAGACGTTGTTGTCGACGTCCCAGGTGCCGCCGTCCAGCGAGAACGTCCCCGACGTGACGATGTGGTCGATGCGTGCGCGTGGTGAAGACAGGGGCATCAGAGAATCACCACCGAGCGCAGGACGTCGCCGTGGTGCATCTTCTCGAACGCCGCCTCCACGTCGTCCAGCCCGATGGTCTCGGACACGAACGCGTCCAGGTCCAGGCGGCCCTGCAGGTAGAGGTCGATGAGCATCGGGAAGTCGCGGGAGGGCAGGCAGTCGCCGTACCAGGACGACTTCAGCGACCCGCCGCGCCCGAACACGTCCAGCAGCGGCAGTTCCAGCTTCATCTCCGGCGTCGGCACCCCGACGAGTACCACGGTCCCGGCGAGGTCCCGCGCGTAGAACGCCTGCTCGTAGGTCTCCGGGCGGCCGACCGCGTCCACGACCACGTCGGCGCCGAACCCGCCGGTCAGCTCCCGGACGGTCTCGACGACGTCCTTCTCCTTGCCGTTCACCGTGTGCGTGGCGCCGAGCGCGGACGCGGTGGTCAGCTTCCGCTCGTCCAGGTCCACCGCGATGATCGTCGCGGCGCCGGCCAGCCGGGCGCCGAGCACGGCCGCCGCGCCGACGCCGCCGCAGCCGATGACCGCGACCGAGTCGCCCCGCCCGACCTGCCCGGTGTTGATCGCCGCGCCGAGGCCCGCCATCACCCCGCACCCGAGCAGCCCCGCCACCTCGGGCTTGGCCGCCGGGTCGACCTTCGTGCACTGCCCGGCCGCCACCAGCGTCTTGTCGGCGAACGCCCCGATCCCCAGGGCGGGCGACAGTTCGGTGCCGTCCTCCAGCGTCATCTTCTGCGCGGCGTTGTGCGTGTTGAAGCAGTACCACGGACGTCCCCGCGTGCACGCCCGGCACTGCCCGCACACCGCCCGCCAGTTCAGGACGACGAAGTCGCCCGGCGCCACCTCGGTGACGCCCTCGCCGACCGACTCGACCACCCCGGCGGCCTCGTGGCCGAGCAGGAACGGGAACTCGTCGTTGATTCCGCCCTCGCGGTAGTGCAGGTCGGTGTGGCAGACACCGCACGCCTGCACCTGGACGACCGCCTCGCCCGGCCCGGGGTCCGGAACGTTGATCGTCTCGATCCGCACCGGCTGCCCCTTGCCCGGTGCGACCACCCCGCGAACCTGCTGCGCCATGCCGCCGCCTCTCGTCGTCTCGATCTTCCCCCGACCCTATATATCTCCCCGCTGACCTGCCCGCACCCTTCCGCCCCCCGGAAGCCGGCCGGGCCGGTCAGGTGAAGCGGATGGCCTGGAGCTTGCCGGCGCCACCGTCCTGGCCCGCACCGCCGCGGGCCCGGTCGATGAGGGGGCGCCAGCGGCGGCAGTGCCGGTTGAACGTGGCGGACGTGACGACGCGGCCGCGGCTGAACTGGCCGGCGCGGGCCGTCTCGGGGGCGACGTCGATGAGGATCAGGTGCAGCCGGCCGCCGCGGCGGCGCGCCAGCCAGGCGAACAGGCGCAGGATGTGCGGCCAGGTCCCGCGGGTGTGCGCGACGACGCCGTGCCCGGCGAGGATCGCGCGTCCGATGCGCCACACGTGGGTGGCGTGCACGATCGGGGTCCGCAGCCGGACGGGCAGGGGGCGCAGGAACCGCGCCCACCAGTTGCGGGACTGCCGGGAGTCGATCACCAGGACCTCGCCGGCGTGCACCGGCGCCGTCTCCTCGCCGTTCAGCCCGTAGAGGCGGTTGAGCAGGGTGCTCTTGCCCGCCCCCGGAAGCCCGGCGACGAGCACCAGCGAGCCCGCCGGGTAGCGCAGCGCGGGTCCCGGATCCACCTCGTCGCGTTCGTGGATGGTCGTCTCCTGGGTTTCGGCCCGACGGTGTTGGCGCGGTGGTGATGGGGCCAACGAACACCCCCCACCACTTGTTCCGGGCCGGGCCGCGGAGTTACCAGCCCCGTTCGCGCCACTCCGGGAGGGACGGGCGCTCGCGGCCGAGCGTCGAGTCCTTGCCGTGCCCGGGATAGAACCAGGTGGCGTCGGGGAGGCGGTCGAAGACGCGTTCCTCCACGTCCGCGAGCAGCTGCTTGAAGCGGGCCGCGTCGCCCCAGGTGTTGCCGACGCCGCCGGGGAAGAGGCTGTCGCCGGTGAACAGGTGCGGGCGGTCGGCCAGCTCGCCGCCGGCGTCGTACAGCAGCGCGATCGAGCCGGGCGTGTGGCCGCGCAGGTGGATGACGTCCAGGGACACCGCGCCGAAGGAAACGGTGGCGCCGTGCTCCACCTGCTCGGCGACCGGCTCGGGCAGCGCCTCGGCGTCGCGGGTGTGCGCGATGACCGGGGCGCCGGTGGCGCGCACCACCTCGCTCAGCGCCATCCAGTGGTCCTGGTGGCGGTGCGTGGTGACGACCCGCGTGAGGGGGCCGTCGCCGATCAGCTCCAGCAGCCGGGACGCCTCGTTCGCCGCGTCGATGAGCAGCCGCTCGCCCGTCGCCGTGCAGCGCAGGATGTAGGCGTTGTTGTCGTACGGGCCGACGCTCACCTTCGTGACCGCCAGGCCGGGCAGCTCCCGGACGTCGGGACGTCCGCCGGTCTCGACGTTCCCGGTGTAGGTCATTGGGTCCTCCCCGTCGGTAGTGCGAAGACCATCTTCCATCATCCCGCCGCCCGGCGCTGCCGGGCCGCCGCCGGAGATGAGTCACCAGACTCAGTCAAAGCGTGCGCTTACGGACGGAAATCCCTGCCTTGCCAGTGCAGCATGAGAAATGGAAGATCAGGTTCGACGCGTGAGGACGGTGAAGCTTGGTAACCGCATTCCGTCCCGGACCGGACAGGGAGCAGCCGGAGGACCTCCTCGGGCACGCCTGCACGCTGGTCCGGCTCTGCGGCCGGGACTCCGCCATCGCCGCGGTGTTCCTCGCCCTCGTGCTGGCCGGGACCGTCTCCCGGCTCGCGGCCGGCCTGCCCGGCCTCCCCGCGCTGGCGCTGCTGCCGGTGCTGGCCGGGTCGTTCGCGATCTCGGCCGGCTACGCCGTCCGCTGCCGCCGCACGCTGGTGTCGGTGCTCGGCGAGGTGCGCGGCCGCACGGGCGCGCCCCTCGACCCGGGCGTGCCGTGGACGCCGTTCGCGTCCGCGGTGGCGCTGGACGACCGGGTCCGCGACGCGGAGCTGCGCCGGCTGCTGTCGGCGGCGCACCGCTGCGGCGAGCTGTCCTGGCAGGCCGTCGCGTGGGCGGTGGCGACCTCCGTGCTGTTCCTCTTCTGGACGCTGGCGGCGGCGATGGCGGGAGGATGACCGGATTGATCGACCCCGTACGGACCGAGCACGGGCCCGAGGTGCGGCCGGGCAGCTTCTGGGCCCGGCTCGACCCCACCGACCGGCAGGCCCTGCGCGCCATGGGCCGGCGCGCCGACATCCCGCCCGGCGGGATGCTGTGCCACCAGGGGTCGGTCGCGCCCGCCGTCTACGTGGTGTTCAAGGCGGGGCCGCGGGCCGCCAGCAACGCGGTCGCGAAGGAGTTCGTCGACTCCAGCGACGGCGACGAGTCGATCATCGACCTGTTCGGGGCCGGGGACCTGGTCGGGTTCCTCGGCCCGTGGGGGCATCCGCAGCGCGGCACCGTCGCCGCGCTCGACCACGTCGCGGCGCTGCGCGTGGACCGTGCCACGTTCCGCAGCCTGCTGGCCGCCAGCCCGCGGGTCGCCGAGGCGATGATGCACGCGATCTCCGAGAGCACCACGTTCGGCGGCCGCCGGCACGCGGTGCGGGCGGCCGACCATCCGCAGCGGCTCGCCTACCACCTGCTGGAGCTGGCGCACCGGTTCGGCGAGCCCGGCGCCGGGGACGAGACGCGCATCCCGCTCAAGCTCAGCCAGGCCGAGCTGGCGAACTGGGCGGGCATCTCCCGCGAGACGCTGGTGCGGTGGTTCCGGTCGTGGCGGGCCAAGGGCATCCTGCACCAGCGGCCCCGCCCGCTGACCGTGCTGGACACCGAGCGGCTGCGCCGCGCCGCGAGCCCGTGGGGGGACGAGTGGCCGGCCGCCGGCGCCGAGCCCGGACCCGCGGCCGGGCCCGCCCGCGACACCGCGATCGCGGCCGTCTCCTATACACATCT
>NZ_JABXFD010000464.1 GCF_013372625.1 Actinomadura sp. BRA 177 | reverse complement strand
TTGTGTGTTGTGTAGGCGTCACCCGGGACTTGCCCTGTCCTCTTGGTCGGCAGCGTCAGATGTGTATAAGGGACGGGTTGTGGGGTGGGTTAGCTGGCTTTTTGGTGGTCGTTGTAGGCGGCGGCCAGTTGGTCGGAGGTCATGCGCAGGCGGAGTTGGGACGGTGGGATGCCGGCGTTGATCACCTCGCGGAGGATGACGGCCATGGAGTAGGCGGGGTCGGCGTCCAGGGCGCGTTCCAGGGCCACGTTGGCCAGGCCGCCGTCGCCCGCGGAGTAGGCGGCGAAGGCCAGCAGGGATGCGGGGGCGGGGGCGCAGGGCTCCTCGACGCGGCGGAGGATGTCGCGCCAGAAGGCGATGTCGGCGGCGGGGGCGTCCTCGTCGATGCGGATCCATGCCTCGTCGCGGAGGCGCAGGTCGGTGAGGAGGAAGCCGAGCCGGGCGACCTCGTCGTCGGTGGGGAGGATGCCGGTGCGGGCGTGGGTGAGCAGGGACAGGAGGAACGGGAGGTCCTCGTCGGGGGTGCGGACGCGGGCGAGGTGGCGTTTCTCCGCTCGGGCGGTGGCCTCGCGCATGGCGGTTCGGGCGGGGCCTTCGAGGGGCTGGACGGAGCGGACGAGTTCGGCGCGGTCGGCCAGCGCGACATGGCCCGCGTAGGTCGCCTGGGCGGCGAGGACGCTGGCCGAGATGTCGTACGGCGTGCCTGCGGGCGGGCAGCAGTCGTCGTGGCACGTGAGCGACCACCAGCGGCCGTCGGCGACACGGATCGCCTCGGCGGCGGGCACGCCGGCGGAGGCGAGGGCCTCGCGTATGGGTTCGGTGGACTCCTCGACCTCGGCGGCGGGGCCGTAGCCGAGGATGAGGGAGCGCGTGAAGCCGTTGGTGGCGAGGAGTGCGGCCACCCGGCTCGCGGCTTCCGCGGCCGGTAAATCGAGCCGGATCGCGCATGTGCCGCGGTCGCGGCCCTCGAAGCCGATCACGACGAGGCTGCGGGACGGGTGGAAGCCCAGCAGGTAGGGGACGGCCGCGATGGCGTCCTGGGCGGTGCGGATCACGAGAGGTGCCATGCCGATGACACTCGCAGCGGGCGGGTGGACCCCGTCGGGAAACGCATGGTTGTGGATAACTTCGGGATCGGACGTGCCCCGGTGGGTGACGGTGGCTTGTTCGCCGTGCCGGGGGCCGGGTGTCGGTCGGGGGCGGTAGCGTTGGGCGGCGTGCCCTCCCCTGATCTGCTGACCGGCAGCGATACCCAGATTCCGGATATGGCGACCCTGCTCGCCGCGGCCGTCGCGTCCATCGGGGGTGCCGAGCGCCCCGGGCAGGTGGAGATGGCGCGGGCGGTGGAGAAGGCGATCGAGTCCGGCGAGCATCTCGCCGCGCAGGCGGGGACGGGGACCGGCAAGTCCCTCGCGTATCTCGTGCCCGCGATCCGGCACGCGGTGGAGAAGCAGACGACGGTGGTGGTGTCGACCGCGACGATCGCGTTGCAGCGGCAGCTCGTCGACCGCGACCTGCCCCGGCTCGCGGAGGCTCTCGGGCCGATGCTCGGCACGGAGCTGAAGTTCGCGATCCTGAAAGGGCGTCGGAATTATCTGTGTCTGCACCGGGTGCAGACGGGGGTACCCGAGGAGGAGGACGGGCCCAGCCTGTTCGATCCGCAGCAGCTGTCGTCGCTGGGGCGGCAGGTCAAGCGGCTGAACGAGTGGGCGGAGGAGACCCAGACCGGGGACCGGGACGAGCTGGTGCCCGGAGTGAACGAGCAGGCGTGGCGGCAGGTGGCCGTCACGGCGCAGGAGTGCCTGGGCGCGCAACGGTGCCCGCATGGGACGGAGTGCTTCGCGGAGCTGGCGCGGGCAGAGGCCGGTGAGGCGCACATCGTGGTCACCAACCATGCGCTGCTGGCCATCGACGCCCTGGAGGAGTTCCAGGTTCTGCCTGAACACGATGTCGTCATCGTGGACGAGGCGCATGAGCTGGTCGACCGGGTCACATCGGTCGCTACGGGGGATTTGAGCGCGGCAGGCGTGGAGACCGCTGCACGGCGCTGTGGGCGGCTCATTGAAGAGGCCGTTGCGGATCGGCTGAAAGAGGCCGCGGAGGGGCTCGGCGTCCTTCTTGAGGATCTGCCGCAAGGGCGTATGGACGTCCTGTCGTCCGCTCTGGGCAACACCCTCGCCGTCGTCCGGGATGCCGCGCACGCTTGCATCACGGCGCTCGGGCCAGAGAAGAAGGACTCCGATCCGGGCGACATGGCCGCGCGCAAGGCGGCACGGTCGTCGCTGGAGGATCTGCACGACACGGCCGTGCGGATACTGGACGCGTTCCAGCCAGAGATGGGCGAGCGCTTCGACGTCGTGTGGTTGGAGAAGCCGTTCGTCCAGGACGGGCGTCCGAAGCGTCCGCCGGCGTTGCACGTGGCGCCGATCGGGGTCGGTGGCCTGTTGCGGACGACCCTGTTCGAGCAGCGCACCGCGATCCTGACGTCGGCGACGCTGACGCTGGGCGGGTCGTTCGAACCGCTCGCGCGCCAGTGGGGCCTGCCGCCGCTGGACGAGAAGGGCTCCAGGGACGCGAAGACCGCCGCCGAGGGGCTCGCGCAGACCGCGACGGAGAAGGGCGAGGAGACGAAGGTCGTGTGGTCCGGGCTGGACGCCGGCTCGCCGTTCGACCATCCGAAAGCCGGCATCCTGTACGTCGCGCGGCATCTGCCGCAACCCGGGCGGGACGGGCTCGCCGACGCCTACCTCACCGAGATCACCGAGCTGATCGAGGCGGCGGGCGGCCGCACGCTGGGCCTGTTCTCCTCGATGCGGGCCGCGCGGCAGGCCGCCGACGAGCTGAAGGACCACCTGACGCATCCGCTGCTGTGCCAGGGCGAAGACTCGACGTCCCTGCTGGTCAAGCAGTTCGCCGAGGACGAGCGGACCTGCCTGTTCGGCACCCTGTCGCTCTGGCAGGGCGTGGACGTCCCCGGCCCGTCGCTGCAACTCGTCATCATGGACCGCATTCCGTTCCCGCGCCCGGACGACCCGGTGTCGTCGGCGCGGTCACGGGCGGTCGCGGCGCACGGCGGCAACGGCTTCATGGCGGTCGCCGCGACGCACGCGGCACTGCTCCTCGCGCAGGGGGCGGGCCGGCTGCTGCGGTCGATGGACGACCGCGGCGTCGTCGCCGTCCTCGATCCGCGCCTCGCCACGGCCCGCTACGGCGGCTTCCTCAAGAGCTCACTGCCGCCGTTCTGGGCCACGACCGACCCGGACGTGGTCCGCGGCGCCCTCCGCCGCCTCGACACCGCCGCCGAGGGGTGACTCAGCGGCGGTAGGTGTGGAGGAATTCGCCGATGCGGCCCACGGCGTCCTCCAGGTCGTCGGCGTACTGGAGGGTGACGACGCGGAAGTGGTCGGTGGACGGCCAGTTGAAGCCGGTGCCCTGGACGACGAGGAGTTTCTGCTGTTCGAGCAGGTCGAGGGCGAAGCGCATGTCGTCCTCGATCGGGTACAGCTCCGGGTCGAGGCGCGGGAAGACGTACAGGGCGCCCTGCGGTTTGACGCAGCTCACCCCCGGCAGGTCGTTCAGCAGTTTCCACGCGCGGTCGCGCTGCTCGCCGAGCCGGCCGGTCGGCAGGACGAGGTCGTCGATGCTCTGGTAGCCGCCGAGCGCGGCCTGGATGGCGTGCTGGCCGGGGACGTTCGGGCAGAGCCGCATGTTGGCGAGGATGTCGAGGCCCTCGATGTAGGACTCGGCGTGCTCCTTCGGCCCGGACAGCACGACCCAGCCCGACCGGAATCCGGCGACCCGGTAGTTCTTCGACAGGCCGCCGAAGGTGAGGCACAGCAGGTCGGGGGCCAGGGACGCGATCGGCACGTGCTCGGCGTCGTCGTAGAGGATCCGGTCGTAGATCTCGTCCGCGAAGATGATCAGGTTCCGGCGGCGGGCCACCTCGACGATGCGCGCCAGCACCTCGCGGGAGTAGACCGCGCCGGTCGGGTTGTTCGGGTTGATGATGACGATGGCGCGGGTCCGGTCGCCGATCTTGGACTCGATGTCGTCCAGGCTGGGCTGCCAGCCGTCGTCCTCGTCGCACAGGTAGTGGACGGGCGTCCCGCCGCAGAGGGAGACCGACGCCGTCCACAGCGGGTAGTCGGGCGCGGGGATGAGGACCTCGTCGCCGTCGTTGAGCAGCGCCTGCAGGGTCATGACGATCAGCTCGGACACGCCGTTGCCGAGGTAGACGTCCTCGACGTCGATGCCGGTGACGCCGTTGTCCTCGAAGCGCTGCACGATGGCGCGGCGCGCGGGCAGGATGCCCTTGGAGTCGCTGTAGCCGTGCGCCTCCGGCAGGTTGCGGACCATGTCCTGGAGGAGCTCGGGCGGCGCCTCGAACCCGAACGGGGCCGGGTTGCCGATGTGCAGCTTGAGGATCTTGCTTCCCTCGGCCTCCAGCTGCTTGGCGCGCTTCAGCACCGGTCCCCGGATGTCGTAACAGACGTTGGTCAGCTTGCCCGACTGGTTGACCTGCATGATCTCACCATAACCGCGCCCCGCCCGCGACACGCGCGCCACCCCGGCCCGCCGGTGGCCGGGCCCGGACGCACCGAGCGCCCTGGCCGGGCCGCACATCCGCCGACCTGGGTGAGACGCGTTCCCGGCCGGACGTGGACACCCGCCGGCGAAGATCGGGGCGGACGCCCCGTTCCCCCGGCCGCTGCGGAGCCGGGGGAACGGGACGGGCGGACGCGTCACGGTGCGGAGATCGCGGAGAGGATCGCCAGCCGTGAGGCGCGGCGCGCCGGGCGGATCGCGGCGAGGGCCCCGGCGATCGCGCCGACGACCGCGATGACCGCCATGGTGACGGCGGACGGCGCGAACGGGTTGCCGATGGCCGTGCCGAGACCCCAGCCGAGGAACAGGCCGAGGCCGAGCCCACCGCCGGTGCCGAACAGCGCCACGATGACCGACGTTTCCGGCGTTCACGACGATCGGGCCATTGAACGACCCGGCGACGCCGTCCTCCAGGGAGGCGCGCAGTGACCCGATGAAGACCGTCATCAGCGTGACGACCCCGACGCCGATCATCAGCGCGGTCGCGGCGCCGGCGGTGCGGGCCGGGCTGCGGGACGCGTTGTCGCGGGCGAGCGTCCCCGGCACGCCGCGCAGCCGCGCCACGGACCCGCCCAGCCTGTCCCTTATACACATACCCGACC
>NZ_JABXFD010000414.1 GCF_013372625.1 Actinomadura sp. BRA 177 | reverse complement strand
CCCTTCACCCAGACCCGAGAGGCGGTGCCGGATGCCCCGCCCCCGACCGGCCGCCGCGGCGGCCGGTCGGGGTCGGGGCATCCGGCACCGCCTCTCGGGTCTGGGTGAAGGGTGTTACGGCAGCAGTACGCACGTCCCGGCGGCGGGGTTCGACGCGCGGCGGGCCGGTCCGGTCAGGTCCAGCCGAGCTGGGCGACGGTGGTGACCGGGGGCTCGCCGCCGGCCTCGGTGAAGGCGCGCAGGGCGGCGACGAGGGCGTGCCGCTGCCCGGCCGGCATCCGGGCGACGACCTCGGCGATCTCGGCGCGGCGGCGGGCGGTGACGTCGTCGACGATGCGCCGCCCGGCGGGGGTGACCTGGATGCGGACCTCGCGGCCGCTCCGCGGGCTGGCCTCGCGGCGGACGAGCCCGCCGGCGGCGAGCCGGTCCACCATCCGCATCGCGGTGGACGGGTTGACCTCCAGCAGCCCGGCGAGCGTGACGAGCTTGGAGGGCCCCTGCGAGGACAGCACGACGAGCAGCCGGAACTGCGGCAGCGTGACGGCGTCCCGGACCGCGCCCAGGGAGCGCACCGAGATCGCCACCAGCAGCCGGGACGCGGTCAGCATCGCCGAGGTGACCTCGTCGACGCCCGCGTCCCCGTCCTCGCTCATGACGACTTTCTACAGGGCCGGGCCCCGGGTGCGCCAACCCGCCCCGGAACGTTCCGGCCCCCGGTCACCGGTCTGTGTCCGCGCCGCCGGGGAGCAGGTCGGCGAGGAGTTCGGCGAGGTGGCGGGGCCGGGCGGCGGTCCCGGCCTCGATCTGCGTGCGGCAGGAGAACCCGTCGGCGAGGACGGCCGTGCCGGGTCCGGCGTCCTCGACGGCGGGCCAGACGCCCTGCTCGGCGATCTTGGTGGACACCTCGTAGTGGCCGCGTTCGAAGCCGAAGTTGCCGGCGAGGCCGCAGCAGCCGACGTCGAGGGTCTCCACGTCGACGCCGGCGCGGGACAGGACGCGCTGGTCGGCGCCGAAGCCCATGATGGCGTGCTGGTGGCAGTGCGGCTGCGCGATGGCGCGGACCTTCGGGGTGTCGAGCCCGGCGACGGTGTCGTGGGCCGCGAGGGGCGATGCGCCACCGGCCTCCTCCTGGCGCTCGTCGAGCAGTTCGGCGAGGGTCCGGGTCTGGTCGCGGAGCCGCTTGACGTCGTCCTCAACGGCGTCGCCCTCCATCAGCTCGGGCGCGTCGGCGCGGAACACGGCGGTGCAGGACGGCTCCAGCCCGATCACGGGGACGCCGTCGCGGAGCCGGGGCGCGAGGGCGCGGACGGTGCGGCGCAGGACGCGGGCGGCGACGCCGAGCTGGCCGGTGGAGATCCATGTCAGCCCGCAGCACAGCGCGACCGGCGGGACCTCGACCCGGTATCCGGACGCCTCCAGGACGCGGACGGCGGCCTTGCCGATGTGGGGGTGAAAGTTGTTGGTGAACGTGTCGGGCCACAGCACGACCCGCTTGCCGCCCCGCTCGTCCGGGACCGGGCGGCGCTTGAACCAGTCGGTGAACCGCTCGGGCGCGAACTCCGGGATGTCGCGCTGGGGGGCGATGCCGCCGATCCGCTTGGCGGCGCCGCTCAGGCCGGGCAGGTGCGCGGCGGTGTTGGCGGCGCCGGGCGCGAACGCGGCGAGCCGCGCCCACAGCGGCAGCCAGCCCATCGTGTAGTGCGCGGCCGGCCGGATCCGGCCCTGGTAGTGGTGGGCGAGGAACTCGGCCTTGTAGGTGGCCATGTCGACGTTGACGGGGCAGTCGCTGCGGCAGCCCTTGCAGGCCAGGCACAGGTCGAGGGCGTCGTGGACGTCCTTGGACCGCCATCCGTCGGTGATGACCGCCGCGCCGCCGGGCCCCGGCACCGAGGGGTTCGGCACGCCGTCCCCCGGCATGCCGCGCATCATCTCCATCAGGATGCGGGCGCGGCCGCGGGTGGAGTGCTCCTCCTCCCCCGTCGCCCGGTAGCTCGGGCACATGACGCCGCCGGAGGAGGCGCGGCACTTGCCGATGCCGACGCAGCGGGCGGCGGCGTGCGTGAAGCGGTGGTGGTCGTCGGGGAAGGCGAAGTGCGTGTCCGGCTCGGCGGGGTCGTAGGCGAGGTGGTCGAGGTTGTCGTCCAGCCGGTACGGGTGGACGATCTTGCCGGGGTTCATCCGGTTGCCCGGGTCGAAGACGGCCTTGAAGCGCTCGAACAGCCGGATCACCTCGTCGCCGAACATGATCGGCAGCAGTTCGCCGCGGGCCTGGCCGTCGCCGTGCTCGCCCGACAGCGACCCGCCGTAGTCGGCGACCATGCGGGCGGCGCGCTCGATGAACCGGCGGTAGTTCCCGGTGCCCTTCTCGTCCTCCAGGTCGAACGGGATGCGGGTGTGCACGCAGCCCTGCCCGAAGTGCCCGTAGAGGGAGACGGGCCCGTAGCCGAACTCGCGGATGAGGGCGCGGAAGTCGCGCAGGTAGTCGCCGAGCCGCTCGGGCGGGACGGCGGCGTCCTCCCAGCCCTCGTGGGTGTCGGGGCGCCCGGACGGGTAGGCGGTGGCGCCGAGCCCGGCCTCGCGGACGTTCCAGAGCAGCTCCTCCTCGTCCGGGTCGTGGACGAAGGTGTGCCGCGGCCGGAGCGGCGCGTTCCGCATGTGCTCGATCAGCTCGCGGGCGCGCGCGTCGGCCTCCTCCTTGGTGTCGGCGCCGAACCGCACCATGAGCCAGCCGCCGCCGTCCGGCATGTCCTCGACGACGCGCGGCCCGGCGAGGTGGTGCTGTTTGGCGAGGTCGAGGAGGCGTTCGTCCATGCCCTCCAGCGCGAGGGGCTTGAACGGCAGGATGCGCTGGACGGCCTCGCCGGCGTCGGGGATGTCGTCGTAGCCGAGGACGGCGAGCGACTGGTGGGCGGGGACGGGGACGAGGTCGATCTCGGCGTGCAGGACGGTGACGAGCGTGGACTCCGACCCGACGAGGGCGCGGGCGACGTCGAAGTTCTTCTCCGGCAGCAGCGAGTCGAGGTTGTAGCCGGACACGCGGCGCGGGATGTCGGGGTAGCGGGTGCGGATCAGCTCCATGCCGTCGTCGCGCAGCTCCCGCAGCGCCCGGTAGATCTCGGCGCGGCGCCCGCCTTCGGCGAGGATCCGCTCGTACTCCTCGTCGGAGGTCTCCCCCACCCACATCCGCAGGCCGTCGTAGGTGAGCACCTCCAGCCGGACGACGGAGTCGACCATCTTCCCGTACGCCTGCGCGGACGCGCCGCACGAGTTGTTGCCGATCATCCCGCCGATCGTGCAGGTGTCGTGCGTGGACGGCTTCGGCCCGACCATCAGCGCGTGCCCGGACAGCTCGTCGTTGAGGTCGTCCAGGCACGCGCCGGGCTCCACGACGGCGCGCCGCCTGTCCGGGTCGAGGGAGACCAGCTCGCGGCAGTACTTCGACCAGTCGATCACGATGGCGGTGTTGACGCACTGCCCGGCGAGGCTCGTCCCGCCGCCGCGCGACAGGACGGGGACGCCGTGCTCGGCGCAGACGCGGACGGCCTCGGCGCCGGCCTCGACGGTGCGCGGGACGACGACCCCGATGGGCGGCTGCTGGTAGTTGGAGGAGTCGTGCGCGTACGCGGCGCGCGATCCGGGGTCGAACCGGATCTCGCCGTCCACCCGCTCGGTGAGCGCGCGCCGCAGCGCCTCCCGCTCGTCCGCCGTCTCCGCGGTCCGCCCTTCGCCCTGCCTGGTGTCCTCAGCCGAAATCGCCATGACCCGACGCATACCCGGAGTTGGGCTAACCATCCGGCGGGGGGCGGTCACGCGAGGCGGCTGGCGGTCTCCAGCAGGAGGGCGTGCACGAACGCCTGCGGGATGTTGCCGCGCAGCTGGCGCTGCCGGACGTCGTACTCCTCGGAGAACAGTCCGCTGGTCGCGCTGCCGGAGCGGGTCCGCTCGAAGGTGCCGAGGGCGCGGGCCGCCTCGCCCTGCCGGTGCTCGGCGAGCGCGAGGAAGAAGCCGCACAGGGTGAAGGAGCCCTCGGCGACGCCGAGGGGCTCGTCGCCGACCCGGTACCGGTAGACGAAGCCCTCCTGGACGAGGTCGGCGCGGACGGCCTTGAGCGTCGCGACGCTGCGCGGGTCGTCGGCGGGCAGCGCGCCGCGCAGCGGCGGGATGAGCAGCGCGGCGTCCATGCGGCCGTCGTCGTTCGCGCGCTTCCACCGGCCGCCGGGGGCGAGGGCCGTCCGGGTGGTCTCGGTGAGGACGGCGTCGGCGAGGGAGTTCCATTCGGCGGACTCGGCGGGGCCGCCGAGGACGCGGGCGGCCTGCCGGAGCCCGGCGACGCAGATCAGCCGGGAGTGGGTCCACAGCTTGTCCTCGGTCTCCCAGATGCCGGCGCCGGGGTCGCCCCAGCGGCGGCCGATCACCTCGGCGGCGACGCGGGCGGCCTTGAGCGCGCCGCGGTCGGCGCGGTCGTGCTCGGCGGCGGTGGCGAGCAGCAGCAGCGCCTCGCCGAGCGCGTCCAGCTGCCACTGCCCGCTCGCCTGGTTGCCGGTGACGACCTTCGCGCCGGGGTAGCCGGGCAGGTCGCTCTCCCGCTGCTCGGGCACCGGGTCACCGGCGACGGTGTAGGCGGGGCGGAGCCGGTCGCCGTCGGCGAGGATGCGGGCGGTGACGAAGTCGGCGGCGCTGCGCAGCACGTGCGGGGGCCCGCCGTGGGCGGCGACGGCGTGGCCGGCGAAGCACTGGTCGCGGATCCAGGCGTAGCGGTAGTCGAAGTTGCGGCCCTCGTCGGCGCGTTCGGGCAGCGCGGTGGTCGCGGCGGCGGCCATGCCGCCGGCCTGGCTGGTCAGCCCGGTCAGCACCGCGTAGGACAGCCGGGCGTCGCGGGGCGCGATGGTGTCGTCGCAGGAGGGGACGGACTGCTCCCAGTCGCGTTCGGTGGCCTCCCACAGGGCGCCGGCGTCCAGCGCCGCGGCGGGCTCCTCGGCGGTCCCGGCGGCGAGTTCCAGTACCAGGTCGCGGGATTCGCCCTCGGCGAGGTCGAAGGTCACGGCGAGGACCGCGCCGCCGTCGGGGCCCTCCCGGACGACGGCCTCGTCGGCGCCGCGCCAGCGGATCCGGGTGCCGCCGCTGCGGGCCGTCCAGTCCGGGTCGTGGTGGTGGACGCCGTGCATCCGGGGGCCGCCGGCGCGCACGTCGAGCATCGCGCGCAGCCGGGCGGTGCGCGGGCCCGGCGGCGCAGGAGGGCGGGGGG
>NZ_JABXFD010000462.1 GCF_013372625.1 Actinomadura sp. BRA 177 | reverse complement strand
GGCAGGATGATGCCGGCGCCGACCGTCCCGCCGCCGCGCCGCCTCCCCACCCGCGACCGGCAACACCGCGGTGGTCGCCTCGGCCCGCTCCCCACGCAAACTCTCCTGTCCAAGCGCCTCCGCCGGGTCCCGATAAAGCGGCCGAGTATCCCCCTCCGCTTGGACGTCCTTCCCCAGCCGCCCCTTTCCACCGGATCGCGCACCGACCGCACCGGACGCGTCGGCCTGCATGACTGCACCGGGCAGAGTGGTGTCGCCAGAAAGAGTGGTGTCGCCGGGCCGCGCGGGGGCTGCGCCAGGCACGGCTGCGCCAGGCACGTCGGCTGCGCCAGGCACGTCGGCCGCGCCGGGCTGGGAGGCGATCGTGTCGGGCGGCGTTGTGGCGGTGACGGCCGCGCCGGGCGGCGTGTCGGTCGCCGGTGGGGCGGGTGCGGGGGGTTCGTCGTGCGGACGATTCTTGCTGCGGCGCGGAATGACCCGCATCGTCACCTCCCCGGCTTCGTGATCACCGCTCAGTCTTTCAGGATGAGACGCCGCCCCGCATCGCGTCTCGTCCGAAGAGCGGTGCGAATCGTCCCTTGGTCATCATGTCCAACCGTGCCCCGTTCGTGGGCGTTCAATACGCGCGAAAAAGCCCGGCCCCGGACGAACCGGGGCCGGGCCTGCGCAAAGGTGATTAATCGATTCGCCAGGTGTCGCCGGAGCCGAGCAGCGCGGCGAGGTCACCCTCGCCCTGCTTCTCGACGGCCTCGTCGAGCTGGGCCCGCATCAGCTCGTCGTAGGACGGCCGGTCCACGTCCCGGAAGATGCCGATCGGGGTGTGCTCGAACGCCGGCTGGTCCAGCCGCGACAGCGCGAACGCCTGCGACGGGTCCGGGTTGTGGGCGTCGTGCACGGCGATCTCGGCCGCGGACACGTCCGCGACGTTGACCACCTCGAACGAACCGGACGGCGTGCGGCGCAGCGCCTTGGAGCGGTCCGCCCCGAAGACGATCGGCTCCCCGTGCTCAAGCCGGACGGTGACGTCGTCCCGCACGGAGGCGTCCTTCAGCGGCTCGAACGCGTTGTCGTTGAAGATGTTGCAGTTCTGGTAGATCTCCACGAGCGCGGTGCCGCGGTGCTGCGCCGCCGCCCGCAGCACCGACTGCAGGTGCTTGCGGTCGGAGTCGATGGTGCGGGCGACGAACGTGCCCTCCGCGCCGATCGCGAGCGACAGCGGGTTGAACGGCGCGTCCAGGGAGCCCATCGGCGTCGACTTGGTGATCTTGCCCAGTTCGGACGTCGGCGAGTACTGCCCCTTCGTCAGCCCGTAGATCCGGTTGTTGAACAGCAGGATCTTCAGGTTGACGTTGCGGCGCAGCGCGTGGATCAGGTGGTTGCCGCCGATCGACAGCGAGTCGCCGTCCCCGGTCACCACCCACACCGACAGGTCCGGGCGGGACGTGGCGAGGCCCGTCGCGATCGCGGGCGCGCGGCCGTGGATCGAGTGGAACCCGTAGGTGTTCATGTAGTACGGGAACCGCGACGAGCAGCCGATGCCCGAGATGAACGTGATGTTCTCCCGGCGCAGCCCGAGCTCCGGCAGGAAGGACTGGACGGCCGCGAGGATCGCGTAGTCACCGCACCCGGGGCACCAGCGCACCTCCTGGTCGGTCTTGAAGTCCTTCATCGTCTGCTTCGCGTCCGTCTTCGGGACGAGGGAGAGCAGCGACTTCCCGTTCCCGTTGACCGCGCCGTTCCCGTTGGACCCGTTCTCACTCACTGTCGATCACATCCTGGATGACGCCCTGCAGCTCTTCCGCCTTGAAGGGCAGGCCGCGGACCTGGTTGTAGCCGATCACGTCGATGAGGAACCGGCCGCGCAGCAGCAGCGCCAGCTGGCCGAGGTTGATCTCCGGGACGATGACCTTGTCGTAGGAGCGCAGCACTTCGGGCAGATTCGCGGGGAACGGGTTGAGGTGCCGCACGTGCGCCTGCGCGATGTTCCGGCCGGTCGCGCGGACCCGCCGGACGCCCGCCGAGATCGCCCCGTACGTCCCGCCCCAGCCCAGCACGAGGACGCGTGCCTCGCCGGACGGGTCGTCCACCGCGAGCGGCTCGACGTCGTTGGCGATGCCGTCCACCTTGGCCTGGCGCAGCCGCGTCATGGCGTCGTGGTTGGCCGGGTCGTAGGAGATGTTGCCGGACCCGTCGGCCTTCTCCAGGCCGCCGATCCGGTGCTCCAGCCCCGCCGTGCCCGGGATCGCCCAGGGGCGCGCGAGTGTCTCCGGGTCGCGCTTGAACGGCTGGAAGTCCTCCTGCGACGGCTCCGCGAAGTTCGGCTCGATCGCCGGCAGCGCCGCCACGTCCGGCAGCTTCCACGGCTCGGAGCCGTTCGCGAGGTAGCCGTCCGACAGCAGGATCACCGGCGTGCGGTACTTGACCGCGATCCGGGCCGCCTCGATCGCCGCGTAGAAGCAGTCCGACGGGGACTGCGGCGCGATCACCGGGACGGGCGCCTCGCCGTTGCGGCCGTACATGACCTGCAGCAGGTCGGCCTGCTCGGTCTTGGTCGGCAGCCCGGTGGACGGACCGGCCCGCTGCACGTCGATGACCAGCAGCGGCAGCTCGGTCGCGACGCCGAGGCCGATCGTCTCGCTCTTCAGCGCGATGCCCGGACCGGACGTCGTGGTGACGCCGAGCGACCCGCCGAACGAGGCGCCGAGCGCCGCGCCGACCGCGGCGATCTCGTCCTCGGCCTGGAACGTCCGCACGCCGAACTTCTTGTGCTTGGACACCTCGTGCAGGATGTCGGACGCCGGGGTGATCGGGTACGAGCCGAGGAAGATCGGCAGCCCGCTCTGCACGCCCGCGGCGACCAGCCCGTACGCGAGCGCGAGGTTCCCGGTGATGTTGCGGTACAGGCCGGGCTCGTGCTCGGCCGGCTTGATCTCGTACTGCACCGAGAACGCCTCGGTGGTCTCGCCGTAGGACCAGCCCGCCTGGAAGGCCGCGATGTTCGCCTTCATGATCTCCGGCTTGCTGGCGAACTTCTTCTCGAGGAAGCCGAGCGTCCCCTCGGTGGGACGGTGGTACAGCCAGGACAGCAGCCCGAGCGCGAACATGTTCTTCGCGCGCTCCGCGTCCTTCTTGGAGATGTCGAAGTCCTCAAGGGCCTTCACCGTCATCGAGGTCAGCGGCAGCGCGTGCACGCGGTACTCGGCGAGCGAGTCGTCCTCGACCGGGCTGGCCTCGTAGCCGACCTTGGCGAGGTTGCGCTTGCTGAACTCGTCGGTGTTGACGATGAGGTCGGCGCCGCGCGGCAGGTCCGCGAGGTTCGCCTTGAGTGCGGCCGGGTTCATCGCGACGAGCACGTTGGGCGCGTCCCCGGGGGTCAGGATGTCGTGGTCGGCGAAATGCAGCTGGAAGCTCGACACGCCGGGCAGCGTGCCTGCCGGGGCGCGGATCTCGGCCGGGAAGTTGGGCAGCGTCGACAAGTCGTTGCCGAACGCCGCGGTCTCCTGGGTGAAGCGGTCGCCGGTCAGCTGCATGCCGTCGCCGGAGTCGCCGGCGAAGCGGATGATGACGCGGTCGAGCTGCTGGACCTGTTTGGTCACAGAGAAAGACCTCCTCGACGGGCAGCACCGGTCCCGGGGGAGGCACCCGGGATCGTGATGCTACTTAGGCTTACCTTCATGGTATGTCCGGGATCGGATGGTGGTATCGGGACGACCGCTCACCGGGAGATACGACCTGGGGCGGCGTCCTAGTTCATCCCTGGACACAGGCTGCTGCGCTGCCGGCACAGGTCGACGTGCAGTCGCCGGACCAGCCGCGCAGGGCTCGTCGAGGAGCCGCGGCTCCCCAGGGGCGTGGAGTTCACGACCCGAAGTGTAGACAGCGCGGACGAGGCGGGACCGCACCGCCCCTGGACGTTGCCGCATTACGGTCGCCCTGGTGACCGCGATGTGGCGACCTCGGGACCGTCCGATCGCTCGGCCGAGGGCCCGCCCGTCTGCGCCGGCCCCGAGGTGGCCGGATTCGGCGTGGCCGGATGCGGCTTCAGCACCGCCTTGCGCTCCCGGTCGACCTGGGCGAGCAGCTTCGGGACGTCCTCGGCGGCCAGCGCCTCGCCGACGACACGGGCGGACGCCGCGTACGGGTACGAGCCGGGGTTGTCGAGCGCCTTCCGCATCCAGTTCCGCCACAGCTTGCTGGTCACGGTGCAGCGCAGCACGACCGAACGGTCGGCCTGCACAGGGCCGGACGTCTTGCACGAGCCGAGGGCCTCGCCCCTGGACGAGATGGCCGCCCGCAGCGCGGCCCGCGCGCCGTCCGGCACCGATCCCTGGGGCGCGGTCAGCGTGGCGGGCAGGCTCACCGTGCAGCCGTTGGTGTTCTGGTCGCAGTTGCTGAACGTCAGCGTCCCCGGCCTGAAGTCCAAGGTGGGGTCGGGTGCGCCGCCCAGCGCGGCCACCCGCGGGCGCAACTCGGTGAACAGCGTCGCGGGCGCGGCGACGGGCGCGGCGGTGAACTGCGGCGCGTTCTGCCCCGTGCCCCGCACCGACAGCAGCCGGTAGGGCGCGTCCGCCGTGATCAGGTAGTCGGCGGCGGACGTCTTGATCCGGTACGCCCGGGCGCCGTTCACGTCCTCCGTCGGCGGGTTCCCGGACGTCTTGCTCAGCGTCTCCGCGATCGACTCGGGGCCCAGGACGTCCGGCACGTCGAAGCCGGGCACCGACGCGGGCGCCTTCGACCAGCGGCCGGCGTAGTACTCGGGATGCGTGGTCTCACCCGCGAAGGCGCGCCAGAAGTCGATCCCGGCCTTGAGGTAGGTGGTGCCGTCGATCGCGACGACGTCCGCCGCCAGCGTGCCCGAGGTGATCCGCCCGGTCGCCGCACCCGACGGCGTCACCCGGACGTGCGCCTGGACGGGCTGCCCCTTCAGCGTGACGGTGCCGTCGTAGCGCATCCCGGTCCCGGACGTGAGCCGGTGCCCCGCCTCGACCGTCCACGCCGGTGGCGGCGCCGACACGGTGGGCGTGACCTTCGGCTTCGCCGGCTCGCCCTCCCCGCCGAACGCGACCGCGGCCACGACACCGCCCGCGACCACGACCACGGCCGCCGCTCCCGCGACGACCATGATCCGCGCCCCGCGCCCCTTCCGCTGCCGCCCGCCCTTCCCCGGCATGACCCCGCCATGCCGGGGCAGGGCCTGTCCCTTATACACCACTCCGAGCCCCCCAGACGGACTCCAATCTCGTATGCCGCCTTCTACTTGAAAAAAAAACAAACCACCAA
>NZ_JABXFD010000460.1 GCF_013372625.1 Actinomadura sp. BRA 177 | reverse complement strand
GTCGTGGTTGAGAGTGGTGCTGTGTGTGTTTTGGTGAGGATAGGAGACGCACCGAGATCATCACGCCGCTCTTCGTCGGCAGCGTAAGATGTGTAAAAGAGGAGGCGGTCGAGCAGCAGGCGGGCCGCGGCGGGCGGTCCGCCGCGCTCGTACGCGACGGCGGCGTGGACGCGGGCGAGCCCGGCGAGGTCCGCGGCACCGAGCTTCTCCGCGTGGACGGCGAGGTCACCGGCCTCGTCCAGCCGTCCCGCCTGGAGGGTCAGGGAGGCGGCGGCGCCGAGCCGTGCCGCGCGCGCCTCCCGGGCGGGGGTGAGGTCGGCGGCCTGCCGGTAGAGCGCCGCGGCCGTCGCGTGACCGGCGCGGACGCGGGCGCGTTCGGCGGCCTCCTGCAGGTCCGCGGCGACGTCCTCGTCGGGGGCCAGGGCGGCGGACGCGCGGTGCCGCGCGCGGCAGTCGGGGCTGTCGGCGGAGTCGGCGAGCGCCTGGTGGGCGGCGATGCGCCGCGCCGCGGTCGCGCCCTGGTACGCGGCGGCACTGATCAGCGGATGCCGGAACGTGAGGCTGCGCCCGGCGACCGCCACCAGCCGGGCGCGTTCGGCCTCCTCCAGGTCGGCGAGCCCGACGCCGAACGTGTCGGCGGCGGCGAGCAGGCTCGGCATGTGCCCGCGCCCCTCCGCGGCCGCGATCAGCAGCATCAGCTGGGCGTTCTCCGGCAACCCCGCGATCTGGTCCTGGAACGACACGAGCACGCGGTCGGCGACGGGCAGCGGCGAGGTCTCGGGCGGACGTCCCCCGGCGGCGGCGAACTCCTGCAGCGCCAGCGGGTTGCCGGCCGCCTCCCGCAGTACCCGTTCGCGGACGGTCGGCGCCAGCTCGCGCCCGGCCAGGAACAGTTCGGCGTCGCATCGGGCGAGCCGGTCGAGCCGCAGTTCGGGCAGGCCCGTGCCGGTGAACCCCTCGTCCCGCGCCGCGAACAGCATGACGACGCCCTCGGCCGCCAGCCGCCGTGCCGCGAACAGCAGCGCCTCGGCGGTCGCGGTGTCGATCCAGTGCGCGTCGTCGGCGGCGCACAGGACGGGACCGTCCTCGGCGAGGTCGGCGAGCAACGTCAGCACGGCGAGACCGGTGGCGAAGCGGCCCTGCTCGCCGGACGTCTCGCCGAGCGCGGAGCGCAGCGCGGCGGACTGCGCCGGCGGCAGCGCGTCCAGCCGGTCCCGGACGGGCCACAGCAGCTGGTTGAGGCCGGCGAACGCGATGCCGGACTCCGCCGCGACCCCGGTCACCCGCAGCACGCGCGGCACCCCGGCGGCGGCCGCCGCCAGCAGCGCCGACTTCCCGATGCCGGCCTCGCCGCGCAGCACGAGGGCGCCGCTGCGCCGCTGCTCGCGCGCCCCGTCGATCAGCGACGTGAGCCGCGCCTGTTCGTCGTTCCGCCCGTAGAGCACGAGTCCAAACTACGGGGCCGACTACCGAAACCCTACGGATTCGCCCCGTACCTCTTGGCTCGTACGTTCTTGACCAGCGATAACGCCAAATGGAGGACGTCATGCAGGAACTGTTCGAGCCGCTGTCGGCCGGAAAGCTGGAGCTGCCCAACCGCCTCGTGATGGCGCCGATGACCCGCAGCCGAGCGGGCGCGGGCGGCATCGTCACCGAGCTGACCGCCGAGTACTACCGGCAGCGCGCCGCCGCCGGACTGATCATCACCGAGGGGACGCAGCCGAGCGTCCGGGGCCAGGGGTACATCCAGACGCCGGGCCTGCACTCCGACGACCAGGTCACCGCCTGGCGCGCGGTCACCGACGCCGTGCACGCCGAGGGTGGACGGATCTTCGCGCAGCTGATGCACTCCGGGCGCGTCGGCCACCCCGTCCTGTACCCGGACGGCGGCCTGCCGCTGGGCCCTTCACCGATCGCGACCGGCGACAAGCTGTTCACCCCGGACGGAATGCTCGACCACCCCGTCCCGCAGGAGATGACCCTGGACGACATCGCCCAGGCCGTCGCGGAGTTCGCCGCCGCAGCTCGCAACGCGATCGCCGCCGGCTTCGACGGCGTTGAACTGCACGGCGCGAACGGCTACCTGATCCAGCAGTTCCTCGCCGACGGCAGCAACACCCGCACCGACGCTTACGGCGGCACGATCGAGAACCGCATCAGGTTCGCGGTCGAGGCCGTCCGGGCGGCCGCGGACGTGATCGGCCCCGAGCGCGTCGCACTTCGCATCTCGCCCGGCGGCACGTCCAGCGGCGTCAGCGAGAGCGACACACCAGAGCTGTACTCGGCCCTCACCGAGGCGCTCGCCCCGCTGGGCCTCGCGTACCTGCACGTCATGGAGGAGCTGAACCGCGAGACGACCCGCCGGATCAGCGCCGAATGGCCGGGCACGCTGATCCTGAACCCGCACCCGACCCCGGACGCCTTCCCCGCAACGCCCGAACACGGAGCCGAGGCCCTACGCGAAGGCGTGGCCGACGCGATCGCCTTCGGCGAACTCTGGCTGGCCAACCCCGACCTCCCCGCCCGCATCAAGGCCGGCGGCCCCTACACCAAGGCCGACCGAGCAACCTTCTACGGCGGCGACCACCACGGCTACACCGACTACCCACCCCTCCCCTGACCCAAAAGCAGGGACCACCCGTGCAGCGCAACATCGCCACGCGACAACGCGGCGCGCCCCCTACTTCCATCCACCGCCAGCGCCCGAGACAGGGGCCATCAACAACCCGAGCGTGAATGCTGATTACGGCGGTTTCAACTGGCTCCACCAGGGCGGCCTGGTCTGGCCCCACTTGAAGATCCAGTGGCGGCTGGATTCGGCCCCGGTTCAGGCGATCAGCGACAAGAAAGAGCTGGTCAGGGGTGGGGCCAAATCAGATCGCCGCCGGCATGCCGCCGCTGAAGGTGGGGCCACTCCAAGCCGCCTAGGTGGGGCCACCTGGAGCCGCCAGAATCAGAATGCCGACGGTGAAGCCGAGCAGGCGCCCCCCGACGGCCACATGCCCCTCCCGGATCACCTCCGTGAGCTGCACCGCCGGACCCTCCCACAAGCCAGTCGCCCAACCCACGCCACCCCAGCACGCGCTGTCGATCCCGGAGGCGTGCTGGGGCGAGGGCGCCGGGCCATGGGGCGGTCCGGCGCAGGTCGTCTCGGTGGGTTAGGGACGACGCCGACTACTGCGACCGCCAGACCGACCCGTCCCGGCGGGCCACGCACCACGCCAATGCCCTGCGCCGTCTCGGCTAGGACGTGACCCTGGTCCCGATCACTCCACCACCTCGACAGCCCGCAGCCTGAACATCCCCCCTCGCCCCGGCGGGCAAGAGCACCGGCCGGGGCGAGGGGGCGCCGGGCCACTGGGTGGCCCGGCGCGGGTTGTCTTGGTGGGTTAGAGGCCGGGGCGGACGGCGCCGTTGAAGTTTCGCTTGTAGTACTTGGTCAGCTTGATCTTCTTGACGCGTTTGCCGGAGCTGGGTGCGTGGATCATGTAGCCGTGGCCGGCGTAGACGCCGACGTGGGTGCGGCCGCTGTAGAAGAAGAGGAGGTCGCCCTTGACGGCGCCCTTCCAGGAGACCTTCTTCTTGACGGCGCGGTAGATCTGCTGGCTGGTGCGGGGCAGTTTCACCCCGGCCTTGCGCCAGGCGCCTCCGGCGAGGCCGGAGCAGTCCCAGGAGCCGGGGCCGGTGCCGCCGTAGCGGTACGGGTCGCCGATCTGCTTCGCCGCGTACTTCACGGCGTAGGCCGCGCGCTTCTTCTGCTTGGCGGCCCGGGACTGCTTGGCGGAGACCTTCGTGACGACGGCGGCCTGTTGGGGTGCCGCCGCCTGCGCGGGCGCTGCCGCCAGGACGGACGCGCCGAGCGCCGCGGTCGTGGTGAGGACGAGGCCACCGGTGGTGATTCCGGCCTTCAGGGGGTTTCGAGGGGTATGCAGAATGACTCCAGACCTCGCGGTTGATGCCTACCGGGCAGCCGTCACCCCCGTCGGTCTTCCGCAGGGGTTCGGTGCCGCGGCCATTCCGCGGCGTCATTTGACGGGACGCGGGGAAAGTGTGGGCCGCTTCCGGTTCCGTGCCTCTTGGCTGCACGGATTCGGCGTCCGACGGGGCGGCTCAAGTGGGTCCGTGAAGGGACGACCTGGGGTCCGCGCCCGGCTCCGTGGCCGTGCGCGCCGCTGCCGCGCGTCGGGGTGCGTGTTCTGTTATCAGGGCGGCTGCTGTGCCGCATGAACCGGGCAGGAACGTATGCAGAGTCGGGTGGACATGGCAAATCCTTCCGGGCATTTCGGTGCCGGCGAGCCTTGGTGGGCGGCCCCTTGCCCCCGCCTTGGCCTGCGCTGATTTCGATCAGTGGTGAGGGAAGTGTGAACTGAGTCACGAATTCCCAAGGAAGATCGATTCCGTGGTGACCTGGGCGGGGACGCGCGGGTAGTAGAACCGCGTTCTGTGGATAACTCGCCCGCCATCGCACGATGGATTGTGGCGTATATCACGTATCGATAAATTTGCGGAGCGTTGCCACCGTCCCCTCCAGTGAGCAGCCCAGCTCGCTGACGGCGTGGCCGCCGGATTCGCTCGGTGCGCAGGGGTGACAGCGCGCGCCAGGCCGCCTTAAGACCGGAGGAGGTGCAGGTTGTGGGCGGGCGTGATCGCTGGGTTCGGTGGGTGTGAGGGGGCTCGGGAGGAGTCCGCTGTTCGGCTACCCGTCCACCTCGCCAGCTTTTTTGCCTCACCACATTCCGCAGACCCGGTGGCCTCGACCGTTTCGGCGTCGTGATCCCTGGATTCGGTGGGTGTGAGGGGTTGTGTGGTTGGGGGCGACTGTCGTCCGGGGAGGTGCGGATCGCGAATGCGCGTCGTCGGTGGAGGTGAGTGCTGGTGCGTGTCGGGGCGCTTGTAGGTCGGCGGGGACGGGGGAGTAGGCGGCGTGGTGCTGGTTCGGTCGGCGTGAGGGGGCGGTGTGTTCCTGGCCAACCGTCGTCCGGAGGGAGTGCTGGTTGTGGGCGGGATGGTGGGTGTGCGGGGTGGTGGCGCGTTGCTGGTCGGCTGTCGTACAGGGAGCGGGGTTGTGGAGGAGTGTGGTCGCGATGTGGGGGCCGGGGGCGACGGCCTGGCGGAGGGCGGGGCTGCCGGGGTGGAAGAACGTCCCGTCGCCGAGGTTCTGGGACATGTGCCCGGTCTCGCGGAACGGCGCCGCGCCGACCCACATCGCGCCCTCGCCGCCCATCTGCGTGGTGCCGATGCTGCGGTCCTGGAAGACGGTCATCACGTGGCAGCCGATGCCGCTGGCCGCGATCGACCCG
>NZ_JABXFD010000451.1 GCF_013372625.1 Actinomadura sp. BRA 177 | reverse complement strand
GCGCTAGTGATGAGTGTTGAGCACGTCGGTCGCGCTGCAGCGGTGCCCCTGTGTGTTAACTGCATGCTGGTTCTTGAGCAGGACGGATGGTCTTGTATTAAGAGCCGGGCGCCCAGCCAGATCGACACTGTCCTCTGCGTCGGCAGCGGCAGATGTGTATAAGGGACCGCCTCGACGCGGCGGGCCAGCGCGACGGTCCCGGCCAGCGTCGGGCCGGAGTCGGCGGCGACCAGCAGCGCGGGGGTCTGCGCGTCCACGACGGCGATCGGGCCGTGCAGCAGGTCGGCGTACGACAGGCCCATCGCGTGCAGGTAGCACGCCTCCTTGATCTTCAGTGCCAGCTCCAGCGCGGTACCGAACGCGATGCCGCGCCCGGACACGACCGTGCCCGGCACCTTCGCCAGCTCCTCGACGATCTCCGGCAGAGCCGGGGACTCCTCCGCCAGCGCGATGACGCGGGCGACCTCGTCGGGGACGCGGCGAAGGTCGTCCGCGGCGACGTCGGCGCCGAGGCCGAGGCCGACGACCGACAGCGCGGCGAGTTGCGTCGTGTAGGTCTTGGTGGCCGGGACGGCGATCTCGTCGCCCGCGTCCGTGACCAGCGCGACCTCGGCGGCCTCGGCCAGCGGGGACCCGGCGCCGTTGGTGACCGCGACCGTCCGGGCGCCGCAGTCCTTCGCCCAGTCGAGGGTCTCGACGATCTCCTCGGTCTTGCCGGACTGGCTGATCGCGACGGCCAGCACGCCGTCCAGGTCGAGCCTGCGCTTGTAGGTCGTCGCGATGGACGGGGCGGCGAGGGTGGCCAGCCGGCCGGCGTGCGCCTCCACCAGGTAGCGCCCGTACACCGCGGCGTTGTCGGACGAGCCGCGCGCGATGAACAGCACCTGCCGGGTCTCCCGCGCGAGCGCCGCGACGTCGGCGGTGCGCGGGAGGAGCGCGTCGATCGTCCGGCGCAGCGCGTCCGGCTGCTCACCGATCTCGGCGCGCATCTGACTGGTCATGATCCCCCTCCGAAGAGTTTCTGCCCGTTGACCCACGTGGTACGCGCCCGGTGGTCCGGCCCGAGCCAGACCAGGTCGGCGGCCGCGCCGGGCGTGATGCGGCCGAGGTCGGTGCGTCCGATGAGGTCGGCCGGAACCCGGGTCGCGGCGTCCACCGCGGTGGCCGGGTCGAGGCCGAGACCGATCGCGTTGCCGACCGCCTCGTCCAGCCGCAGGCCGGAGCCCGCGATGGTGCCGTCGGCGCGCAGCGGCGGGCCCTGCTCGGGCATCGTGATGGGCTCGCCGCCGAGGTCGTAGGTGCCGGGCGGCATCCCGGCGGACGCCGCGGCGTCGGTGACGAGCACGACCCGTCCCGGCGCGGCCTGGAACACCAGCCGCGCCACCTTGGCCGCGACATGGTGCAGGTCGAGGATGAGGCCGGGGTGGAGCCGGCCGTCGATGAGGGCCTGCACGGCGACGCCCGGATCGCGGTGGCTGATGCCGGTCTGCGCGTTGAAGATGTGCGTGACCATGCGGGCGCCGGCGTCTGCCGCCGCCTCGGCCTGCGCGGCGGTGGCGTCGCTGTGCCCGACGCTGACCAGGACGCCGGCCTCGGTCAGCGTGCGGATCGCGTCCAGCGCGCCGTCGCGTTCGGGCGCGAGGGTGACGAGCTTGACCAAACCCGTCTCCAGCAGGGTCTTGATCGCGCCGGGCGCCGGGTCGGTGAGGTAGGTGGCGTTGTGCGCACCCTTGCGCTTCTCGGACAGGAACGGGCCCTCAAGGTGGACGCCGAGGACGCGCGTCCCTTCGGGGAGGGACGGCAGGAGGTCTCGCGCTCTGCGCAGAGCCGCGGCCTGGGTCTCGACCGGCGCGGTGATGAACGTCGGGAGGAACGAGGTCACGCCCGTCTCGGGGAGGCGGGAGACGACGGTGCGCCAGCCGTCTTCATCGGCGTCGACCATGTCGTAGCCGAAGAAGCCGTTGACCTGGAGGTCGACCAGGCCGGGCGCGAGCAGGCCATCGGGGAGGTCGAGGTCGGGTGCGCCGGCCGGACGGCCCTCGCCGGCCTCCGCGATGATCCCGTCCGCCAGCCGGACGTATCCCGGGGAGACGACGCGGGTAGGACTGCCCGCGGGGGTGATGATCATGCGGTCGGCCGTGATCAGGAGTGATGCCATGGGTGCGCGCTCTCTGTGACGCGATGATCGCGGGTCGATTCCTCCGAGTTCAACTGGTCTAGTCCGGACTAGACCAGTACGCACCATACTCCACGAATCGGATGGAGAAGAAGATGCGGGGCGAAACTCGTCCGGTACCGGATTCGTCGCGGGCCGCGGCCGTCCGCCGCGCACTCGGGCGGCGACCGGCAGAGGCCACGGCGCCGGAACGGAACCGGACGCCGCGTCCGCGAGGCCGTCCTGACCTGGGAGTTCTTCGATCTTGACAGCGCCGGCACGTGATCGGGTTGTTACAAATTCGTGCCTTGACCCACCTTTCGGACCTGTGGTCTAGTCCGGCCTAGACCAGTACGAACCGAATCGCATAACGTCTAATCACCGCA
Organism: Actinomadura sp. BRA 177; assembly: GCF_013372625.1. Taxonomy (GTDB): domain Bacteria; phylum Actinomycetota; class Actinomycetes; order Streptosporangiales; family Streptosporangiaceae; genus Spirillospora. The sequence continues at coordinate 2,781 of NZ_JABXFD010000451.1, read as the reverse complement.
ACGTCCACCACATCCGTCGAAACCCGGCGAACCCCGTCGATCCGGCCCCCGGCCATCGAGGACCCCCGTGACCACCATCGATCCGCACAGTCCCGTACCGAAGTACTTCCAGCTCCGCGCGATCCTGCTCGACCTCATCGAGAGCGCGGAACTGCCCGTCGACGCCCCGATCCCGTCGGAGCGCGAGCTGTGCGTCCGGTACGAGCTGTCCCGCATGACCGTCCGGCAGGGCGTCGACCAGCTCGTCTCCGAGGGGCGGCTCTACCGCGTCCCGGGGAAGGGCACGTTCGTCGCCCGGCCCAAGATCGAGATGCCGCTGCGGCTCGTCTCGTTCACCGAGGACATGCTGGCCCGCGGCCTGCGCCCGGGCGCGATCGACCTCGACCGCCGGACCGTCCCGGCCGACGCGCGGCTCGCCCGGATCTTCGATGTCGAACCCGGCACCGAGATCCACGTCATCGAACGCCTCCGCACCGCCGACGGGGAGCCCATGGCCCTCGAACGCGCGCACATCCTGGCCGCCCTCGCCCCCGACCTGCTCGACCGCCGGCTCGCCGACCGCTCCCTGTACGGCGTCCTCGAAGCGGTGTACGGGCTGGTCTTCGACGCGGGCGACCAGACCATCGACGCCAGCCTGGCCGACGCCGCGGACGCCAGGCACCTGCAGATCGCCCGGGGCAGTGCCGTGCTGCTCCTGCAACGCCGCTCGTACACCGGAGGGGTGTGCGCCGAGCTGGGCGTGTCGACCTACAGGGCGGACCGCTACCAGATCCACACGGCGCTCGGAAATCCCCCGCCGCACCCCTGAAAGAACCCCTGAGGAGGAACCTCGCGATGACTGCGACAACAGTGGACTCCGCGCCGCGCCGAGGGTCGAGCGCCCTCGCGGTGCTGCAGCGGATCGGCCGCAGCCTGATGCTGCCGATCGCCGTGCTGCCCGCCGCCGCCCTGCTGCTGCGCTTCGGCCAGGCCGACATGCTCGGCGCGGACGGCCTCGGCTGGGACCGCGTCGCCGAGATCGTCGGTGAGGCCGGCAACGCGCTGTTCGCCGCGCTGCCGCTGCTCTTCGCCGTCGGTGTGGCGATCGGCTTCGCCAAGAAGTCCGACGGCTCCACGGCGCTCGCCGCCGTGGTCGGCTACCTGGTCTTCGACCGGGTCTCCAAGATCATGTTCTCGCACACCGACGAACTGCAGGGCAACGTCCTCATCACCAAGGTGACGGACGGGGCACAGGCGCAGGTCATCGACTGGGGCGCCAAGAACCCGACGGACGTGCTCGGCGGCATCCTGATGGGTGTCATCGCCGCGCTGCTGTACCAGCGGTACTACCGGATCAAGCTGCCGACCTGGCTCGCGTTCTTCGGCGGCCGCCGGTTCGTGCCGATCATCACCGCCGTGGCCGGCCTGGCGCTCGGCATCGTGATCGGCTTCATCTGGCCGGTCCTCGGCAGCTGGCTCACCGACGCCGGCAACTGGATCACCGGGGCGGGCGCCGCCGGCGCCGGCATCTACGGCGTCATCAACCGCCTGCTGCTGCCCTTCGGCCTGCACCACATCCCGAACTCGCTCATCTGGTTCGTGTTCGGCGACTACAACACCGCGGACGGCGTCGTCCACGGCGAGATCAACCGCTACCTGGCCGGCGACCCCAGCGCGGGCGGCTTCCTCGCCGGGTTCTTCCCGGTCCTCATGTTCGGCCTGCCCGGCGCCGCCCTCGCGATCTGGCGCGCCGCGCCCGCGCACCGGCGTCCCGCGGTCGGCGGCATCATGCTGTCCGCCGCGCTCACCGCGTTCGTCACCGGCGTCACCGAGCCGATCGAGTTCGCGTTCATGTTCGTCGCGCCCGTCCTGTACGGCGTGCACGTCGTCCTCACCGGCATCTCGATGGCCGTTCTGGAGGCGGCCGGCGCCAAGCTCGGCTTCGGCTTCTCCGCCGGGCTCATCGACCTGCTGCTGAACGCCCGCAAGGACAACACCTCGGGGCTCTGGCTGATCCTCGGCATGGGCGTCCTGTACTTCTTCCTCTACTACTTCATCTTCAAGTTCATGATCACGAAGTTCAACTTCGCGACCCCGGGCCGGGAACCCGACGACGAGGAGTCGACCGCCGTGGACCCGGCCGCCGACCCCGAACTCGGCGGCGGCGAGAAGAAGAAGCGGGGCCGCGACAAGGGCACGGCCGAACCCGAGGAGGCCCCGGCCGGCTGACCCTCCCCCGGGGCGCCGCGCCCCCTCACCCCCTGTAGCGCGGCGCCCCACCCCGGGCCGGCCAGCCCACCGGCCCAGCTCCCAAGGTCCCGGACTCCCCGCACCCGTCCGGGACCCGCTCCCAGAAGGCGGCGGGACGCCCCCAGCGTCCCGCCGCCTTCCGCATCCCCGCACGGGTGTTACGGGGGCGGCCGGAGGTGGTCAGGACGTATTTTCCGGGGTCTCTGCTGACTCCTGTTCTCAAACGAGTCGGGAGGTTCTCATGCGTGGACGGGCGAGCGCGCGGGCGGCGGTTCGGATCATTCGATATCGGCCGGTGGCCGTTACGCGGGGGGCGTTGGCGCTGCGGCCCGCCGTCCGGCCGGTACCGGGGCCCGGGCTGCGGGTCGTCCGGCCCGGGGACGGGGTGGAGGGCGAGGTCCGGGCCGTCGCCGACGCGGCCGTCAGGATCGTCGTAGAGGTGCTGGCGGGGACGCGGCCCGCGCATCAGCTGTCGCTGGTGGCCGTCCCGGCGGTGTGCCGCGCGGTGGCGCCGCACGGGGGCGCGGGGGTGCGGGGCGGGCGGGGGGGGGG
>NZ_JABXFD010000478.1 GCF_013372625.1 Actinomadura sp. BRA 177 | reverse complement strand
CGCCCGCGCCGCCGCCGTCCGGGCCCGCGATCACGCCGCCGGGGCCCGAGCACGAGGTCACGACCGGCGGGTTGCGGCGGCTCATCCACGCGGTCGGGGGTGGGCACGGCGAGGTCGACGCCGAGTACCAGCAGCGGTTGCAGCAGCCGTTCCACGGGACGCGGCACGTGGTCGTGCTCGGGTGCACCGGAGGGGCCGGGCAGACCGTTACCGCGTTGATGCTGGGGCACACGTTCGCGCAGCACAACGGGGAGCCCGTCGTAGCGATCGACGTGAATCCCGGGCCGGGCGCGCTGGCGCGCCGGACGCGCAGTGACACCAATGAGACGCTGACCGGGCTCATCACGCGTGCCGACCAGGTCGGCAGTCTCACGGCGATGCGGCGGTACACGTCGCAGGCCAAGTCCGGGCTCGACGTCATCGCGGCGGGCAAGAACCCGCTGCAGGCGCTCGATGACCGCGACTACGCGCTGGCGATCCGGACGATCGACAGGTTCTATTCGGTGACGCTGCTCGACGCGGCCGCCGCTGTCGTCGCGCGGGTGCTGCCCTATGCGGATCAGATCGTGCTGGTCGCGCCGGCCAGCGCGGACGCGCCGCGTGCCGTCGCGATGACGTTCGAGTGGCTGGACGGGCACGGTTACGAGGAACTGCGGTCCCGCGCGGTGACCGTCATCAATGGGGTGAGCCGCCGCAGCATGGACGACGTCGAGCAGGCCGAGGCCGTGGCGCGGGGGCGTTGCCGGGCCCTGGTGCGCATCCCGTGGGATGATCACCTGAGCATGGACCGCGCGCCGCGCAACGAGCTGAAGTCGTTGCGGACGCCGACGCGGCGTGCCTACCTTGCCCTTGCCGGTGTGGTCGCCGGCGGATTCACCGTCATGCCCGAGCGTTACCAGGAGCTTCAGCAGGAGCAGGAGGCCACCCGATGAGCGCCCCTCGCGGGCATCGCGCGGAGACCGGACCGGGCCGGGTGATCCTGGCGGACGCGTTCGATCTCCATGACCGTCCGGACGTCAAAGACTCTCCCGGGCAGCCCTGCGCCGCCCCTCTCACGACGGGAGAATCATTGGTCGGGAGCGACGGGAGGGCGGCATGAGCAAGTCCAGTCGGCTGGCCGTCCGGTACTTCGACGACCGCGTGCTGTTCACCGACAACGCCGCCTGGGCGTACTTCCGCCTGCCGACGGTGTCGTACGAGTTCACCACCGGTGAGGAGCGCGAGGCGCTCGCCACCAACATCACGATCGCGCTCGCGGGCATCCGGATGCAGGACGCCGAGGTGCACCTGCGGATCGCGCACCGGACGTACCCGGCGGCGGAATGGGCGCTCGCCCTGGACCGGACGTCCGACGGCGGTTCCGGGTGGCGGGAGTACCTGGAGGAGACCTACGCGCACGTGTGGGCGAAGGACTTCTGGACCAAGGAGGTCTACCTCGGGGTGCGGCTCGGGCCGCGCGGCATGGGCGCGCACCTGTCGGGCGGTGTGATCTCGCAGCTGCTGGGTTTCTACAAGCGCAGCGAGAACGTGCTCGGTGTGCACGACGACGCGATCGACAAGAAGGAGATCGCGCGCTGGACGGAGCAGGCCGAGCGGGTCGGGCGTGCGCTCGGCGGGTCGGCCCTCTACGCCAGGCACGCAACGTCGACCGAGGTCGCGTGGCTGTTCCAGCACGCGGTGACGGGGGCGCTGGCCGATCCGCCGCCGTCCGCCGTCCCGCGCAGGACGTGGGGCAAGGGCGAGATCGAGTCGCTGGTCGAGGGTGCCATCCACAACGGCCGCTCGTACCTGCGGATCGAGCAGCCCAACTTCACGGGCGCGGGCGGGAGCGCCACGGCCGAGTCGTATGTCGCCTACCTGTCGTTCGCCCGGTTCCCGGACATGATGCCGTTCCCGGACGGCGAGCCCTGGTTCCACTACTCCGACGCCCTCCCGTTCCCGGTCGAGATCAGCGCCCGGATGAAGCTGATCCCACCGGCGAAGGCGTCCAAGGACGTGTCGCGCAAGCTCGCGCACGCCCGCGACATGGACCAGCACATCCGGGAGGCGGGCGCGGAGGCGCCGATCGCGCTCGCCGAGCAGATCGACGCCGCCCGGATGCTGGAGCACGGCATCACCAAGGAGCGGCTGCCGTTCGTGTACGGGTGGCACCGGCTGATCGTGTCCGCGCCGTCCGAGGAGCTGCTCGCCCAGCGGGTGGACGCGGTCGTCGAGCACTACCGCGACATCGGCATCGACGTCGTCAACTCGACCGGCGACCAGTTCTCGCTGTTCCTGGAGTCGCTGCCCGGCGACCAGATCCGGCTCAACGCGTACGCGCAGCGGCAGCCCCTGCGGACGATCGCGGGCGGCATGCCGGTCGCGACCGTCGACCTCGGCGACCGTCCGGACGACGAGCAGGAGGGCTGGATCGGCCCGTACATCGGCGAGACGCTCGGCCGGGCGAGGTCCATCGTGCACTTCGACCCGCTGGTCGCGGCGGCCCGGAACCGTCCGACCGCGGTGGCGATCACCGGCGAGCCCGGCGGCGGCAAGACCACCCTCGCGCTGCTGTTGATCTATCAGATGGCGCTGCGCGGCGTCACGATCGCGGCGATCGACCCGAAGGGCGACGCCGAGTCGCTCGTCCAGCTGCTGAAGGCGCGAGGCCGGAAGGCGCGCATCCTGCCGCTCGGCTCGGCGGCGCCCGGCCTGCTCGACCCGTTCTCGTTCGGCGACGACCTCGCCACGATGAAGACGATGGCGACGGAGACGCTGCGGCTGCTGCTGCCGCGGATGTCGGAGGAGCGCGAGTCCGCGATGATCCAGGCGGTCGGCGCGGTCGCCAACGCGGAGCGCCCGTCGCTCGGGCGGGTCGTCGACCATCTGGAGGCGGCGGAGGATCCCGCGTCCAAGAACCTCGGCGCGGTGCTCCGCTCCATGTCGGAGATGCGGCTCGCGCGGCTGTGCTTCGACCCGTCCGGCGGCGAGCGCATCGACACCGAGGGCTGGACGACCGTGTTCACGCTCGGCGGCCTCACGCTGCCCGACGTCGCGATCTCGCGGGAGGACTACTCCTACGAGCAGCGGCTGTCGGTGGCGCTGATGTACCTGGTGTCGCAGTTCGCGCGGCGGCTCATGCACGGCCTCGACCGGCGGCTGCCCAAGGCGATCTTCCTGGACGAGGCGTGGGCGATCACCTCGACGCCCGAGGGCGCGAAGCTCATCCCGGAGGTGTCCCGGATGGGACGCTCGCGCAACACCGCGCTGATCCTGGTCTCCCAGAACGCGGGGGACCTGCTGAACGAACAGGTGACGAACTGCCTGTCGTCGGTGTTCTCGTTCCGTTCCACCGAACGGGTCGAGGTCGGCAACGTCATGTCGCTGCTCGGCGTCGAGGCGTCCGACGAGCACAAGGCCGTGCTGCGCAACCTCGGCAACGGCGAATGCATCTTCCGTGACCTCGACGGCCGAGCGGGACGCATCGGCGTCGACCTGATCTCCGAGGAACTGCAGCGTTGGCTGGACACCAACCCGACCCGGTCCCGTCCGGGCGCGTCCGAACTCACCGTCGCGGGGGCCGAGGTCGAGGAGGTCAGTCGATGAGGGGTCCCCGCCACCGGACGAACGCGCGCCTGCAGCGGTCGCCCGGGGAAGGGCTCGACCGCGCGGTCCTCGGCGGCCGCCGCCGGCGCCGGCTTCCGCGCACCCGCCGCTCGATCCTCGTCATGCTGGTGGCGAGCTTCTTCGTCGTCCTCCTCTCGCCGATGGCGAGCGCGGGGCCGTTCTCCCCGAACAGCCCGTGCCGGCCGGCCGACAGCCCCGCGCCCGAGCAGTACGGGTCGGGGACGGACGGGCTCATCAAGCCGCCCGACTACCCGAACGAGAAGCTGCAGAAGACCCCGGTCGAGCAGTTGACGTACTACGACCGGTACGGCATGGCCGGGCAGACGTGGTATGCGGTCGACATGGGCTGCTCGGACGGCATGGCGCTGATGGGCAACGCCCTCGCCAACACCACGTTCACCATCGTCCGCGCCATCGATCGGACGACGATCAGCGTGTACCAGGCCGCCGCGTCCGACTCGCTGCTCGGCTGGCTGAAGGACACCGTCGACGGCGTCATCAGCAACATCGGCAAGACGTTCAACGCGCGCTACTGGTCGTGGGTGGTCATCCTCGGCGCGATGTGGCTCGCCTGGTGGGGGCTGGTCCGCAAGCGGGCGAGCAAGGTCACCGAGGGCGTCATCTGGATGGTCGCCGCGATGGTGGCGCTCATCTGGCTGGTCGCGCGTCCCGCCGACTTCACCACGCTCGGGACGAAGACGTCCGAGGCGACCAGTGCCGCGTTCAACGCCGCCCTGCCGCAGAGCGACACCAAGGGCGGGACGTGTATACCGAGGCCGGACGGCAAGCCCGATCCGGCGACCTCGCAGAACCTTGACGCGACGACCCGCAACGCCAACGGGCTGTGGGTGGCGCTGGTCTGCAAGCCGTGGCTGCAGGGCGAGTTCGGCACCACCGACCCCAACGCCAAGATCGTCAAGGAGAACGCCGACAAGCTGCTGTGGTCGCAGGCGGTCGACCTCACCGAGACCTACGGCGACAACAAGGTCGATCTGGGCAAGAAGGCCGACGCCTACAAGGACGTCACCAAGAACATCAAGGACAACTACCCGGAGACGTACTCGCTCTACCAGGGCAAGAACTGGCAGAACAGGCTGGCGGTCGCGTTCGGCGGGCTGTTCGCGGCGCTGGTCGCCGGCCTGCTCATCATGGTCATCGCGATCGCGCTGATCGTCGTGAAGATCGCCTTCCTGCTGCTGCTCGTCGCGGGACCGATCTTCCTCGGCATCGGGATACATCCGGGCATCGGACGGGTGATCGCGATCAGATGGCTCGAACTGCTGCTGTCGATGCTGCTGAAACAGGCGGCGCTGATCGGCGTCCTGTCGCTGCTGCTGTGGGCGTACAGCCTGATCCTCGGCGAGACGCTGCCGTGGGGTCTGCAGGTGCTGCTCATCGCGCTGGTGACGTTCGCGGCGTTCATCTACCGCAAGCCGTTCCAGCACCTGTTCTCCGCCGTCGGCTACTCGGCGGTCGGGTCGCGGGAGAAGAGCGAGGCGCAGCTCAACAAGTCGGTCGCGGAGGCGCGCCGGAGCACGACCGGGGTCGCGGGCGCCGTCGTGCCGGGCGCGGCCGGCTACCGGCTGGCCCGGTGGGCGAAGCGCGAGGCGACGTCCGAGGGTGTCGCGCCCGCGACGCAGGGCGATGCGGCGCCCGGGACCCGTCTCTTATACCCATCT
>NZ_JABXFD010000458.1 GCF_013372625.1 Actinomadura sp. BRA 177 | reverse complement strand
GCACGAGGGGGCACGGCACGAGGGGGCACGGCACGGGCGGGCGCGGCGGGAGCGGGCACGGCGGACCGGGCTCAAGTGCGTGACCTGCATGCGCTTCTCCCGGTGTTCTGCTGTCCCGCCCCTTACGGCGGTTCCGCCGTCCGCGTGAGACACATGTAAAAAAAGTGCATCCTGGGCGCAGATACGTCAAGAGGTAACTTTACAGAGAGCCAACCCCTACGTTGCACCGTTTTCGACCGGGTTCGGCGGTTCATTTTCGTTATGCCTGGAAGAAGGCGAGAACATCGCCGCGAACCGGCCGGTCGCGCCGCGGGGACACACAGTCATCACCCCTGGGTGCGGGGGCCCCGGGCCGTATTCACCGGCGGCTTGACCGGACCATCGCCGGGTATGGCCGACAATGTACGGTGGCCCAGCCACTCCGGATCCCCGATTGGTGTGTAGTACAGCCGTGCACCTGCTGAACGGTGAGCGTTCCGCTCACGACCTGACCTACAACGACGTCTTCATGGTCCCGCGCCGCTCGGCGGTCGGGTCCCGGCTGGACGTCGACCTGTCCACCTCGGACGGCAGCGGGACGACGATCCCGCTGGTGGTCGCCAACATGACGGCCGTGTCCGGCCGCCGGATGGCCGAGACCGTCGCCCGGCGCGGCGCGCTCGCGGTGCTCCCGCAGGACATCCCGGCGGACGTCGTCGCCGAGGTCATCGGCTGGGTCAAGGGGCGCGACCTGGTCGTGGACACCCCGATCACCCTCGACCCGTCCGGCACGGCAGGGGACGCGATCGCGCTGCTGCCCAAGCGGGCGCACAACGCGGTGATCGTCGTCGAGGACGACCGTCCGGTGGGCGTGGTCACCGAGGCCGACTGCCAGGGCGTCGACCGGTTCGCGCAGCTCCGCGACATCATGTCCCGCGACCTCGTCACGGTGCCGAGCGGCGTGGACCCGCGCGAGGCGTTCGACCGGCTGCACGAGCGCGGGCACCGCCTCGCGCCCGTCGTCGACGCCGACGGGCGGCTCGCGGGCGTCCTGACCCGCACCGGCGCGCTGCGCGCCACCCTCTACCAGCCCGCCGTGGACGCCACCGGACGGCTGCGCATCGCCGCCGCGGTCGGCGTCAACGGCGACGTCGCCGGGAAGGCCAAGGCGCTGCTGGAGGCGGGCGCCGACCTCCTCGTCGTCGACACCGCGCACGGCCACCAGGACAAGATGATGAGCGCGCTCGCCGCCGTCCGCGGCCTGGACCCGGCCGTCCCGGTGGTGGCGGGCAACGTGGTGACCGCCGAGGGCACCCGGGACCTGATCGAGGCGGGCGCCGACATCGTCAAGGTCGGCGTCGGCCCCGGCGCGATGTGCACGACCCGGATGATGACCGGGGTCGGCCGCCCGCAGTTCTCCGCCGTGCTGGAGTGCGCCGCCGAGGCGCGCCGGCTCGGCCGGCACGTGTGGGCGGACGGCGGCGTCCGGCACCCCCGCGACGTGGCCCTCGCGCTCGCCGCCGGCGCCGCGAACGTGATGGTCGGGTCCTGGTTCGCCGGCACCTACGAGTCGCCGGGCGACCTGCAGCGCGCCGCCGACGGGCGGCTCTACAAGGAGAGCTTCGGGATGGCGTCGGCGCGGGCCGTCCGGCTGCGCACCGCCGAGGACTCCCCGTTCGACCGGGCGCGCAAGGCCCTGTTCGAGGAGGGCATCTCCACGTCCCGGATGTTCCTCGATCCGCGGCGTCCCGGCGTGGAGGACCTGATCGACCAGATCGTGGCGGGGCTGCGCAGCTCGTGCACCTACGCGGGCGCGCGCACGCTGGAGGAGTTCCACGAGCGGGCGACGGTCGGGATCCAGAACCCGTCCGGCTTCGCCGAGGGAATGCCGCTGTCCACGAGCTGGTAAAGGCCGCCGACTCCCCAAACGGGGCCGGATTCCCTATCCTGATCATCAGCAGTCACAGCGGTAACACCCGCTCGCATGCGGTCGACTCCCACGCAACCTTTGCCCGGTTCCGCGCGTCCATAATGTGAGCCGGGGCTTAAATCACCGAGGGTGGGAATCGGAGCGTACATGGGTCGGCAGAGTCGGCACGCCCGGGAACGGGACGGGGACGGCCCCTCGGGTGGAGCGGGGGGCCTGCCCCGCGCGCTCGCGCTGACCCTCGCGTCCGCCCTGGTCTGGGGCGTCGCCCACTTCGTCACCGGGCGGCGGATCGCCGGCACCCTGCTGCTCGCCCTGTACACCGGGGTCGCCGCGGCGGTGGCGGCCGCCGCCACCGTGTACCGCTCCGACCTGCTGCACCTCGCCGTCCAGCCGGACGTGCTGCAGCGGCTGTCGGCCGGGCTGATCGCGCTCGGGCTGGTGTGGGTCCTCGTCGTGATCCGCTCGTACCAGATCCTGCGGCCCCTGCGGATGTCGATCAGCGCGAAGACGCTCGGCGCCGCCAGCGTCGCGGTGATGTGCTTCGCCGTCGGCGTCCCGGTGGCGTGGTCGGCGCACAGCACCTACGTGTACCGGGACGCGCTGACCAGCATCTTCCGCACCGGCAGCGAGAACGGCAAGAAGGTCGACGCCGAGGACCCGTTCAACGGGCAGGCCCGCGTCAACATCCTGCTCCTCGGCGGGGACGCCGCCGCCGACCGCACCGGCGTGCGCACCGACAGCATGACGCTCGCCAGTGTGGACACCGAGACCGGCGACACGGTGCTGCTGAGCCTGCCGCGCAACCTGGAGCAGTTCCCGATGCCGCCCGGACCGGCCCGCGACCGGTTCCCCTACGGCTTCACCGGCGACGGCCCGCTGAACCCGGGGCTGCTGAACGAGGTGTACGAGTACGCCGAGCAGCATCCGGACGTGGTGCCCGGCGTCCCGAAGAACCACCGCGGCCCCGAGTTGCTGAAGGCCACGATCGCCGGGGTCCTCGGGCTGCGCGTCGACTACTACATCCTCGTCGACATGTTCGGGTTCGCCGACATCGTCGACGCCATGGGCGGCGTGAAGATCAAGGTCACCGAGCCGATCCCGTACGGGCTGGAGGGCGCCGTCCTGCAGCCCGGCGACCGGACGCTGAACGGCAAGGAGGCCCTCTGGTACGGGCGCTCGCGCACCAACAGCAGCGACTACGTCCGGATGGGCCGGCAGAAGTGCCTGATGCGGGCGATCGCCGAGCAGGCCGACCCGCAGACCGTCCTCACCAGCTTCGACAAGCTCGCCGCCGCCGCGAAGCGGACGCTGTCCACCGACATCCCGCAGGAGCTGCTGCCCGCGCTGGTGAAGCTGTCGAACAAGGTCAAGGACGGCGCGCAGATCCGCAGCCTGCAGTTCGTGCCGCCGCTGATCTACTCGGGCAACCCCGACTTCAAGCTGATCCGCAAGCTGGCGTCCGACGCGGTGAACAGCGACCCGCACGCGGTGAGCGCGCCCCCGAGCGGCGGCGCGAGCGCGTCGCCGAGCCCGTCCCCCGGGTCGCCGGACGGGACCGCGCCGCCGAAACCCGACACCAAACCGGTATCGCTCGACGCCACCTGCCCGTGACCGCCGGTGCCCGGCCGGGTGGATCATAGGGGGAGACGACCTCTGCGAAAGGGCGGGTGAGGGTGCCTCTGATCCAGGGCTGCGACGCCTTCCACGTGGCGATGCCGCGCGGCCGGCGGCCGGAGAGCGTGCTCGTCCGGCTCACCGGCGGCGGCGCGGTCGGCTGGGGCGAGATGGCCGTCCGGGACGGCGGCGCGGGCGCGGCCTGGGCGGACATCGAGCGGCGGATGGCCCCGGCCCTGATCGGCCTCGACTGGGACCGGCCGGAGGACGTGTCCGCCGCCGCCGACCTCGGCGCGAACGAGGCCGCGGCGGCCGTCGACACCGCCTGCTGGGACCTGTGGTGCCGGACGCGCGGCATGCCGCTCGCGCACGCGCTCGGCGGCACCCGCACGTCCATCGTGACGGGCGCGCGGATCACCCCCGAACAGGCACTGGACACGATCACGGGCCGCGTCAACAAGGCCGTTGGAGCGGGCCACACCCGCGTCACCCTGGACGTCCGCCCCGGGTGGGACGTCGAGCCCGTCCGGGCGATCAGGCAGGCGTACCCGGCGCTGGCGCTCGTCGCCGACGCGGGCCACCACTACACCGAGTCGCCCGAGCACCTGGCGGTCCTGGAGGCCCTCGACGCCTACGGCCTCGCGGCGGTCGAGCGCCCGTTCCCGGCCGACGACCTCGCCGCGCACGCCCGCCTCCAGCTGCGGGTCGGCACGGCCGTCGCGCCGGCCGTCGGCGACCTGGAGGTCCTGGACGCGGCGCTGTCGCTGGACGCGGGCCGCGCCCTGCATCTGCGGCTGGACCGGCTCGGCGGGCTGACCGCGGCGCGCAGCGCCCACGACCTGGCGTACGCGGCGGGCTGGGACGTGTGGTGCAGCGGCACCGGCGCGTTCGGGATCGGGCAGGCCGCCGCGGTCGCGCTCGCCGCGCTGCCGGGCTGCACGCTGCCGAGCGACGTGTCCGACCCGGCGGGCGGGCCGGTGTTCGTGACGCCGCCGGTCCGCTCGTCCGGCGGCGTCGTCGGCGTCCCGCTCACCCAGCCGGGCCTCGGCCACGAGATCGACGAGGCGCGCATCGAGCGCCTCGCGACCCGCCGCATGCGCCTGACGACGTGAAGGCCCCGGTCTGGGTCGTGGCGGGCCCGCCCGGTTCCGGCAAGACGACCGTGTCGGACCTGCTGCTGGAACGACTACGCCCGATTCCAGCGCTCCTCGACAAGGACACGATGTACGGCCCGTTCGTGGCGGCGACGCTCGCCTCCTCCTCCCGCGACCCGGGCGAACGCGAGGGCCCCTGGTACGACGAGCACGTCAAGCGGCACGAGTACGCGGGGATGACCGCCACGGCCCGGGAGATCCGGTCCCACGGCTGCCCGGTCCTGCTGAGCGGCCCGTTCACCGCCCACATCCGCGACGCGTCCCGCTGGACGGCATGGGTCGACGAGTTGGGCGGCCCGCCCGTCCACCTCATCTGGATCCGCTCGGACGCCGTAACACTCCGTCACCGCCTGGAGAAGCGCGCATCCCCCCGCGACACCGCCAAACTCGCCGCATTCGATGCCTTCACCGCCCGAATGATCCCAGAAACCCCCCCCCCAGTTCCCCACCAGCACATCGACAACACCCGCACCCCCCCTACACCACTCACAGCCCAACCAGACGCCCTACTAGCACCACTCGCATAAACGCCGCACGACATCGACCCACCACGCCAACCCCATGACACCCAGCGGTCGGCGGTGAGCGGACGACGAGCAGCGGACGGCGGGCGTCGGGGTGTGGGCAGTTGGGCGCGAGGGCTGGGGAA
>NZ_JABXFD010000164.1 GCF_013372625.1 Actinomadura sp. BRA 177 | reverse complement strand
GCGTAGGACGGCGGCGGCCAGGGTGAAGCGGTCGGCGATGTCGGTGGCCGTTCCCAGGGCGGTGCGGAGGGCCTCGGCCTTGGTCGTCCAGGCGTCCAGGTCCCAGAGGGTGGCGGCGAGGAGCGCGGGGTCTTCTTCGGGGCGGCCCGTCAGGAAGGTGCACTGGCGGACGACCGGGTCCGGGCGGGTGCGGGTCAGGTTGGCGGGACGCAGCCAGGTGCCCTCGCGGAGTTCGGCGAGGCGGAGCGCGGACATGGCTTGGCGGAGCGCGGCGCGGTCGGCGGCGGGGCGGCGTTCGGCCGTGATGACCGCGATCTCCCAGGTGCCGTCCCACGGGCGGGTTGAGGGGAGGCGGCTCTCGTCCTGGCGGGTCTGGCGGTCGAGAAGGCGGTCGGTGAGCGTGTACTCGCCGTTGGACTGGACGAGGTCGCCCGCGGCCACCATGCGGGAGAGCGCCACGCGGACCGTCCCCTCGGCGATGCCGAACAGGTCGCCGACGCGGACGAGGTAGCGGGCCGGGAGGCGCGGCGGGTGGACGCCGAGCAGCGTGCTCAGCACGACCGAGCGGGCGGTGAGCGGGCGGATCTCCAGGTCGTCCATGGCTGACCTCGACCCTACCGGGAAGCTCTCGGATCAGGTGTCTTACAGGCTTCCGTCATGTGATGAAGAAGCGTAATGTCGGGGCATGACGTCCTATCTGATCGAGCCGTTCGACCGGCTGCCGTTCGGTGACGCGGAGAAGGCGCGCCGGTACGCGACCGAGCGCTACCAGGGGGCCATGGGCCGCAACTGGTACGACTGCGACCCCACGCTGCGGTTCCTCATGCGGCGGCACCTCGGGGACGGGTTCGGGTGGGCCGAGCCGCGGCTGAAGGAGATGGGCGCGCTGATGGGCGGGCCGATCGCCGAGCGGGCGGAGGAGACCGATCGGAATCCGCCGCGGCTGGAGAAGTACGACCGGTGGGGACGCGACGTCAGCGAGGTCGTCATGCCGCCGTCGTTCGAGGCGGCCAGAAGGGATCTCGTCGCGACGTCGTTCACGCGGCCCGATTTCGTCGCGGAGGCCAAGGCCAACGGGGTCGATCCCGCGCCCCTGGGCGTGGCCTGGAGCTACCTGCTCGACCAGGCCGACATCGGCATGGCGTGCGCGCTCGGCACCGGCGGCGACATGGTCGTCCAGCTGACGGAGATGTTCGCGCCCGAGGACGTCAAGGAGCGGGTGCGGGAGCTGTTCGCGGCCGGGGAGATGTCCGGCGAGGCCGCACAGATGCTGACGGAACGGTCGGGCGGGTCCGACCTGGGTGCGCTGGAGTCGACCGCGTCCAGGGACGGCGATGCTTGGCGGGTCAACGGGTTCAAATGGTTCGCGTCCAATGCCAACGGGTCGGCTTTTGTCGTGCTGGCCAAGCCCGAGGGCGGTGTGGACGGGGTGCGTGGCATCGCGCCGTTCCTCGTCCTGAAGGAGCGGCGGGACGGGTCGCGTAATGGCGTCCGGGTCCGGCGGCTCAAGGACAAGCTCGGCACGAAGTCGGTGGCGTCGGCCGAGATCGAGTTCACGGACGCGGAGGCGTTCCTGCTGGCCCCGTCGTCCAGCGCCGGGCAGGGCGGGGACGGCAAGGGCCTCGCCCGCATGATGGAACTGACGAACGGCGCGCGGCTCGGCATCTCGATGATGGGCCTCGGGTGCGCGCGAAGGGCTCTGGTCGAGTCGCTCTGCTACGCGGGGGCGCGGGAGGCGTTCGGGGCCGCGCTCATCGATCAGCCGCTCATGCGGCGCAAGCTGGCCGAGCTGATCGTCGAGACAGAGGCCGCCCAGGCGCTCGTGTTCGACGGCTATCTGGGACGTCCGAGGCTCAGGATCGGCGCCGCGCTGATCAAGCTGCGGGCGTCCAGGCTGGGCGTTACGGCGGCCAGCGACGCCATCGAGATCCACGGCGGGAACGGCTACATCGAGCAATGGCCGGTCGCGCGTATTCTCCGGGACGCGCAGGTCAATCCCATTTGGGAGGGCGGCGACAACATCCTGTGCCTGGACGTCCGCCGCGCCATCGAGCGGCAGGACGCGCACGAGCCGTTCCTCGAAAGGCTCACCCAGGCCGTGCAGGAGGCGCCGGCCGGGGATGAGGCGACCGCCGACCTGGTCAACGAGCGCATCGGGCATCTCCGTCAGGCCATAGAAACGTGGCGCGGCCTCGACAGAACCGTCGCCGAAGCGCGGCTCTTCCCGCTCGCCCAGTACATGGCGGACGTCTACGCGGCAGCGCTGCTGCTGGAGCAGGCGGGCTGGGAGCGCAAGGATTCCGGTGCCGACCGCAAGGCGCTCGTCGCCCGCCTCTACGCCCGGAAGCATCTTGCCGACGCCGGTCCGCTGCGCACGATCGACGCCCCGGCCGAGGACCTCGAACGGTTCGCGGACCTGGCGGACGGCGCTTTCACCGGCAACTAGCGCGTTGACCGGCGGCGTGTTGCCCTTTCCGGAGTGCTCACAAGGGCAACACGCCGCAAGTGAACGCACCGGCATGTCGGCGGGAAACGCGGCCGCGACGGGCACGGGCATGGTGGACGCGGGTGGTTCTAGAGTCGGGCGGGACGGCGCGTTCATCGGCGACAAGGAGGTCGCGTGGCGGTACGGATCGAGCGGGACGGCCCGGTCACGACGGTGATCATGTCGCGTCCCGAGACCCGCAACGCCGTGGACGGGACGACGGCGCGCGAACTTGCCGAGGCATTCCGCGCGTTCGACGCGGACGAGAACGCGAATGTCGCCGTCCTGTGGGGCGAGGGCGGCACGTTCAGCTCCGGCGCCGACCTCAAGTCGATCGGCACCGACCGTAGCCCTCGCGTCGACCCGCCCCCGGCGGACGGCCCGCTCGGCTGCACGCGCATGCGGCTGTCCAAGCCGGTGATCGCGGCGGTCGCGGGCCACGCCGTCGCCGGCGGCATGGAGTTGGCCCTCTGGTGCGACCTCCGTGTCGTCGAAGAGGATGCGACATTCGGGATCTACTGCCGCCGCTGGGGCGTCCCCCTCGTGGACGGCGGGACGTTCCGGCTGCCCCGGCTGATCGGCACGAGCCGCGCGATGGACCTGATCCTCACCGGACGTCCCGTGACCGCGCGCGAGGCGTTCGAGATCGGGCTCGCGAACCGGCTCGTCCCGCCGGGCACCTCGCGGGAGGCCGCCGAGGCGCTCGCCGCCGAGCTGGCCGGGTTCCCGCAGACGTGCCTGCGCAACGACCGCATGTCGGTGCTGGACGCGGAGGGCCTGCCGGAGGACGAGGCGATCGCCGTCGAGTACCGCTACGGAATAGGCTCGCTGGGCGATGCCGTGGAAGGTGCCGCGCGGTTTGCGGACGGCCGCGGCCGGCACGGCGACTTCACCGACATCTGAGCCCGGCCGACCCCGGCGCCGGGCCGGAGAACGTTGACCGAACGAGATTCGGGCCCGTAGGTTCCTGAGTGGCGGCAGTCACCGATCGAGGAGCAGAGCGATGACGCTCACCGTGGAACGCGCGGGGCTCGACCTCGCCGACCCGAAGGCCTACGCGGACGACCGGCGGTTCCACGCGTCGCTCGCGCTGCTGCGCCGCGAGTCGCCGGTGCACTGGGTGGACGCCCCCGACTACACCCCGTTCTGGGCGATCACCCGGCACGAGGACGTCCTGGAGGTCGAGCGCAACCACCAGATCTTCCTGAACGGGCCGCGCCCGCTGCTCGGCACCGCCGAGTTCGACGAGCTGAACCGGCAGCGGGCCGAGCAGGGCATCGCGCTGCGCACGCTGATCCACATGGACGATCCCGACCACCGGGTCATCCGGGCGATCGGCGCGGACTGGTTCCGGCCGCGCGCGATGCGGGCGCTGGAGCCGCGCATCAAGGTACTGGCGAAGCGGTACGTCGACCGGATGGTCGACCTCGGCGGCGAATGCGACTTCGCGCAGGAGGTCGCCGTCCATTTCCCGCTGTATGTGATCCTCTCGCTGCTCGGGCTCCCCGAAAGCGACTTCGGCCGCATGCTGAAACTGACGCAGGAGCTTTTCGGCGGCGACGACGCCGAATTCCAGCGCGGGACGACGAACGAGGAGAAGCTCCAGGTCCTGCTCGACTTCTTCGCCTACTTCCAGGAGTTGACGGAGGCGCGCCGCAAGAACCCGACAGACGACCTCGCGTCTGCCATCGCGAACGCGCGGATCGACGGCGAGCCGCTCAACGACTTCGACACCGCCTCGTACTACGTCATCATCGCGACGGCCGGCCACGACACGACCAGCGCGACGATCTCCGGCGGCCTGCAGGCCCTCATCGAGCACCCTGACCAGCTCGAACGGCTCCGCGGCGAGCCGAAGCTGATGCCCTTCGCGGTGGACGAGATGATCCGCTGGGTGACGCCCGTCAAGGAGTTCATGCGCACCGCCACCGAGGATTACAACCTGCGCGGCACGACCATTCGTAAGGGTCAATCAGTCCTGCTCTCCTACCCGTCCGCGAACCGGGACGAGGACGTTTTCGACGAGCCCTTCCGGTTCGACGCCGGCCGCGACCCGAACAAGCATCTGGCGTTCGGATTCGGCGTCCACTACTGCCTCGGCGCGGCCCTCGCCCGCATGGAGATCCGCGCGTTCTTCGAGGAACTCCTGCCCCGCCTCGACTCGATCGAAATCGCCGGGACACCGGAAAGCACCGCCACCACGTTCGTCGGGGGCCTGAAGCGCCTTCCGATCCGATACTCCATCGCCTGAAGCCCGAAGCCCGAAGCCCGAAGGAATCACTGGTGCAGATCAACGCCGCGGTGCTGCGCGCCGCAGACGCCCCCTACACGATCGAGTCCCTCGACCTGGCCGACCCCGGCCCCGGCGAGGTCCTCGTCAAGATCGCGGGCACCGGGATGTGCCACACCGACATGCTCGGCCGGGTCCCGGGCGACCTGGTCGCCAAGCCCGTCGTGCTCGGCCACGAGGGCTCCGGCGTGGTCGAGGCGGTCGGCCCGGACGTCACCGGCATCACCGTCGGCGACCACGTGGTCATGTCGTTCGACTCGTGCGGGACCTGCGACAACTGCCGTGCCGGGAACCCCGGCGCCTGCCCGCAGATGATGGCGCTCAACATGCTCGCGATGCCGCTGGACGGCACGCCGCGCGCCACCACCGGCGACGGCGAGGCCGTCCACACCCGCTGGTTCGGGCAGTCGTCGTTCGCGAGCCACGCGCTCGGGACCGTCCGGAATGTCGTGCCCGTGTCCCGGGACGTCCCGCTCGATCAGCTCGGCCCGCTCGGCTGCGGCATCCAGACGGGCGCCGGCTCGGTGCTGATCTCCCTCGGCGTCCGCGCCGGCGACAGCATCGCGATCTTCGGTGCGGGCGCGGTCGGGCTGTCCGCCGTGATGGCCGCGCGGGTCGCGGGCGCCGCCACGATCGTCGCCGTCGACCTGCACGAGTCGCGGCTCGACCTGGCCCGCGAGCTGGGCGCCACGCACGTCCTGAACGGGGCGGACGACGACATCGCCGGACAGATCCGGGCGATCTCCGGCGGCGAGGGCGTGCAGTACTCGTTCGACACCACCGCCGTCCCCGCGGTCGTCTCGACGGCCGTCGCGTCGCTGCGCACCACCGGCGTCTGCGGCCTCGTCGGCGTCGGCGCCGCCGAGTACACCCTCGACGCGAACCTCCTGCTCATGGGCCGGACGGTCAAGGGCATCATCGAGGGCGACGCCGTCCCGCAGACGTTCATCCCGAAGCTGATCGAGCTGTGGCGGCAGGGCCGGTTCCCGTTCGACCGGCTGATCACCACCTACCCGCTCGACAAGATCAACGAGGCCGAGGCGGACACCACGTCCGGCAAGGTCGTGAAGCCCGTCCTGATCCCCTAGACGACGCGGTGGAGGAGGCCGTCGCCGCGGGCCAGGCGGCGGCAGTTCTGCGCCGCGACGGCGAAGTACCGGTCCCAGGTCTCGCGCGTCAGCCAGGCGACGTGCGGCATGACGACCACGTTGTCCAAGGCCAGGAGCGGGTTGGACGCGTCCACCGGCTCCGTTTCGAACACGTCGAGCCCGGCGCCGCCCAGCCTTTTCGCCGTGAGCGCCGCCACCAGCGCCGCCTCATCGATGACCGCGCCGCGCGCCGTGTTCACGACGATCACGCCGTTTGGGAGCAATGCGAGCTTCTCGGTGTCGAGCAGGTGGTGGGTCTCGTCCGTCAGCGGGATGTGCACCGACACGATGTCGCTCGCCCGCAGCAGATCGTCCAGCTCCCGCCAGGCCGGGTCGTCGCGCCGGGGCCGCCGCGACGTGTAGAGGACGTGCGCGCCGATCGCCTCCAGCATGCCCCGCAGCAGCGTGGCGATCTCGCCGCCGCCGAGGAGCCCGACCGTCCGCCCGGCGATCTCCCCGCCGACCAGGCCGCGGTCGGCGGGCCAGCCTTCCCCGCGCCGCGTCCGCGCGTCGAACGGGACGACCCGGCGCAGCGCCGCCAGCATCAGCAGCAGGGACGTCTCGGCGACCGCCTGCGCGTTCTGCCCCGGCATGTTCGCGACCGCGATCCCGCGCTCCTTCGCCGCGTCCAGGTCGATCGTGTTGACCCCGGTGCCGAGCTTCTGGATCAGCTTGAGCTTCGGCGCCCGGTCCATGTCGGCGGCGGTGAGGGGGCGCAGGACATGCCAGATGACCTCGGCGTCCGGCAGCAACTCCTTGAACCGCACGTCGTCCTGCTCGTCGCAGTTCACGATGTCGAGGCCGGGCTCCTCATGATCCATGTCGTAGTGCAGCAGCACCCGCATGCCGTCCCCTTCCGTCGGTGACCCCCGGGTCGGCGCCCGGCCTTCCCACCGGATTATCGTGCGGATCACGAGGAAGAGTCAGGGGCGGAGGCGAGGTAACGCCATGTGGACAGACGTTCCGATCGTGCAGGCACCGATGGCGGGCGGCCCGTCGACGCCCGAACTGGCCGCCGCCGTCTCGAACGCGGGCGGCCTGGGGTTCCTCGCCGCCGGCTACAAAACACCCGAAGCTATGCGCGCCGACATCGCCGCGACCCGGAAACTGACCTCCCGCCCCTTCGGGATGAACGTCTTCATGCCGTCTTCGGACGAAATCGACCCCGCCGAAGTCGCCGCCTACCGCGACCGTCTCGCCCCCGAAGCCGAACGCCTCGGCGTCGCCCCGGGCACCCCTGCGGCCCGCGACGACGCCTACGAGGCCAAGATCGCCGACCTCCTCTCTTCCCCGCCTGCCTTCGTGAGCTTCACGTTCGGCTGCCCGTCACCGGACGTCATGAAGGCGTTCCAGGGCCGGGACGTGGTCGTGATCGTCACCGTGACCTCGGTGGACGAGGCCCGCCAGGCGTCCGCCGCCGACGCCCTCTGCCTGCAGGGTTCCGAGGCGGGCGGACACCGGGGATCGTTCACCAACGCGTCCGACGAGCCGCTGCCGCTGCGGGTGCTGCTTCACTCCGTGCGCGCGATGACCTCACAGCCCCTCATCGCCGCCGGTGGTCTGGCCTCGTCCGCCGACGTCACCGAAGTGCTCGGTCTGGGCGCGGTTGCAGCCCAGTTGGGAACGGCCTTCGTCCGCTGCCCGGAGAGCGGTGCCAGCGCCATCCACAAGGCCGCCCTAGCGGACTCACGCTTCACGTCCACCGCGCTGACCCGGGCCTTCAGCGGACGGCTCGCCCGTGGCCTGGTCAACCGCTTCCTCACCGAACACTCGCCGCACGCACCGGCCGCTTACCCGGACGTCCACTACGTGACTTCGCCCCTGCGCAAGGCATCCGCTGCGCAAGGCGACCCGGAGGGCGTCAACTTGTGGGCGGGCGAGTCCTTCCACAAAACCACGGAAACGCCCGCCGCCGACCTCGTCCGGGACCTCCTTGCCTGACCTCGCGATCCTGATAGGCCTCCAAGCCTCCGGAAAGACGACGTTCTACAAACAACACCTGTCCGGCCATATCCACGTCAGCAAGGACCTTTTCCCGAGAAGCGCTCGCCGCAAGCAGACCCGCCAACTACGCCTGATCTCCGAGGCCCTGTCCCTCGCCCAAGATGTAGCGGTGGACAACACGAACCCGTCCCCGGACGAATGGGAACCGCTCATAACCTTGGGCCGCCGCCATGGCGCCCACATCACCGCCTACTGGTTCCCACCCGACGTCGCCCTCTCGATGCGCCGCAACGCCCTCCGCCCACCCGAAATCCAGGTGCCGGACGTCGGCGTCTATGCCACCTTGAAACGCCTCCGCCGCCCACATCGCTCAGACGGCTTCGACACACTGTTCACAGTGACGCCGACCGCGCACTTCGCCTTCGAAGTCAGAGAGATGCCCGATGAAGAACCTTGAGACGCGAATGCGCGCCCGCGAATGGTTCCACTCCCTGACCCTGCTCCCCGGCGTCTGGACAGTCATCCGCGTAGACGGCCGCTCCTTCTCCCGCTTCACCGAACCCGCTTCGACAAGCCCTTCGACCTGCGCTTCTCGACCCTCATGACGGACGCCGCGAAAGCCCTCCTCACCGAGCTCGGCGGCCGCTACGCCTACACCGAAAGCGACGAGATCTCCCTCGTCCTCGACCCGTCCTTCGACCTCTTCAGCCGCGAGGTGGAGAAACTGGTCTCCCTCTCCGCAAGCATCGCAACGGCTGCCTTCACCCACGCCGCAGGCGAACCGGCAACCTTCGACAGCCGAATCTGGATGGGCACCACACTCGACGAAGTCGTCGACTACCTTTCCTGGCGCCAAGCCGACGCAGCCCGCTGCGCCCTGAACGGCTGGTGCTACTGGACACTCCGCAACGAGGGCCGCACTCCCCGCCAGGCGACCCGCGAACTGGAACGCACTTCGATCTCCGCCAAGAACGAACTGCTCTACGCACGAGGAATCAACTTCAACAAAGTCCCAGCCTGGCAACGCCGGGGCGTCGGCCTCTGGTGGGAGAAGAAACCAAGCCCCGACCTGGACGTAACCGCCACCCGCAACCGCATCCACACCGAACGAGACCTCCCGATGAAAGGCGCCTACCGCGACCTCGTCCGGACCCTCCTCCAACCGGACTAGAGCGCGTCGCCCCAATCACCGAGCACCTGGAGCACCGGGCCGAGCCGCCGTCCATGCTGGGTGAGGACGTACTGGGTCCGTGGCGGCCATCCGGGTTGCCGCCGCCGCTCCAGCACCCCGGACTGGACGAGATGCGCCAGCCGGTCGGCCAGCGCCTTGTCCGACAGCATGGGCAACGCCTGCCGAAGGTCGGTGAACGACCGGTCGCCCCGCAGAAGCTCCCGGACCACCAGCGTCGTCCAACGTCCGCGAAGCACGTCGAGCGTGACCTCCTCCGGACACGACGCACTCGGCTCGGCCGCATCGCCCCGCGCATCGTCGGGCAACCCGGGATGGCCGGCCGTTCGGTGACTCACGAAAGCGCCTCCTAGCGTTACCGCGTCCCTGCCGGTCTACCCGAAGGACGACGATGTACCGCCCGGCCGATGTGGCCCTTCCCATCGCCGATTGGACGCTCAAAGGCCACCACCCGAGCCGCGCCCTCGTCCTGGACCCTCGCTAGCCCGAGTCCTCCCGGAGGCCAGCGCGCTCCCGCGCCCCGCGCCTATGTCGTGCACGCGGGCCGATCCAGTTCGTCCCACCCCCTCAACCGCTCACGCCGGCGCAACCAGATCTCGGTAAGGACGCCGGCCCTACACACGCGCACGCCCACGCGACGAACCCGACCGACCAGAAAAGCGTGCTGCCGAAACCACCCACAGCCACTATGACCAGGAAACCGGCAACGAGCACCGGAAGCCGCCCCCACAAGCCCCGCCTCAACCCGTCACCTCCGGACCCCGACCTGAACCTCTCCCTACATCAAAGCGCGATCACGACCGTAGGAGCATGGACGCAGGGCACGTAACCGCACGGGTCAGCAGGAGGACGGAAACGGAGGGCGCCCTGCCGTCCCGGACCACCCACGTTATTCATCGTCCTGTCTTCGCATTAGACGTTCGGTTCTGCGGGCCCGACGAGCGAGATTTCGATGGCCAGCACGCCGAGGGCTTCCTTCTCGGGACCGTAGATGCGGCGGATGTTGGCGAGTTGCTGGTCGCGTGGGCTGTCGGGGTTGACGTTGACCGGGTCTTCCGAGTCGAGCATCTCCTCGAACGAGGAGTAGCGAGCGACCCTTTTGACCTGGGTCAGGACGTCGTCTCGGCCGCATATGAATCGGATGTGGTCACCCGCCTCCAGCTTCCGCAGTTTGGGGTACTGCACGCGGATCTCGATGGTCTTGCGGCCGGCGGCGACCAGATCGAAATAGCGCCGGTAGAGCTTCATCTCGCGGGCTCGTACGCCCGCCTCGGCCGGGGGACGGGTGGTCACGACGCGGTCCAGTTCGTAGGTCGTGCAGCGTCGGTGTGGTCGTTCATCGGATACCTACAGCGTGGAGACCCCGTCCTTCAGGGCGGGGAGGAAGCGCGGCATGGTGCGGCACGGTGACCTTCCGGGTTTAGTCGGTCCTGGTTTTGTCGGTGGCGGTCGGTAGGTTGCGGGGCGTGTCCAGGTACCGGCTGTGCCCGACCCCTGCCCAGGAGGCGGGGCTGCTGGAGCATTGCTCGCACGCCCGGTACGTGTGGAACCTGGCGGTGGAGCAGCATGCTTGGTGGACGCCGCGCCGCGGCCCCGCGCCGGGGCCCGCCAGCTCACCGAGGCCCGCGCCGAGTTCGCGTGGTTGGCGGCGGGTTCGCAGACGGTGCAGCAGCAGGCGCTCAAGGACTTCGCCCAGGCGATGGCGAACTTCTTCGCGGGCACGCACCGGCGCCCTACCTGGCGTAAGGCCGGGCGGCAAGAGGGGTTCCGGATCGTCGGGGTTCGCGGTCGGGCGTGGGATGCGCGGCGGTTGTCGCGCCGCATGGGTGAGGTGCGGGTGCCGAAGGTGGGGTGGGTGCGGTTCCGCTGGTCGCGCCCCGTCCCGCCGGGGGTGAAGTCGTTCCGGGTGACCCGCGACCGCGCCGGACGCTGGCACGTCGCGTTCGCGCACGTGCCCGTCCCCGTTCCCGCGCCCGGCAACGGTGCGGCGGTCGGGGTGGACCGGGGCGTGGTGGTGTCGGCCGCGTTGTCGACCGGCCAGACCTGCACTGTGCCGGGGCTGACGCGGGGTAAGGCCAAGCGGTTGGGCCGGTTGCTGCGGCGCATGGCCCGCGCGAAGCGGGGGTCCAACCGCCGTGCCCGTGTCAAGGCCGCCATCGCGCGGCTCAAGGCGCGTGAGGCCGACCGCCGCAGGGACTGGGTGGAGAAGACCTCGACGGACCTGGCGCGCCGGTTCGACGTCATCGCCGTCGAGGACTTGAACGTGCGGGCTATGACCCGGTCCGCGAAAGGCACCCTGGATGTCCCCGGCGCGGGCGTCCGGCAGAAGGCCGGGCTCAACCGGGCCATCCTGGCCGCCGGGTGGGGGCAACTCGTGACCCGGTTGGAGCATAAGGCGCCAGGGCGGGTCGTCAAGGTCGACCCGGCGTACACGTCGCAGACCTGTCATGCGTGCGGGCACCGCGCCCGGAGCAACCGCGAGAGCCAAGCGGTGTTCCGGTGCGTCGCCTGCGGGCACCGGGCCAACGCCGACGTCAACGCCGCACGCAACATCCGAGACACCGCCGTGGGACGCACGGTGGCCGCGCGGGGAGGCGGGGCGTCGGCCCGGCCGGTGAACCGCGAACCTCAACCCGCTCTCCTGCCTGCGTAGGGGAGCCGGTGGCGATCGGTGCCCGGGCCGTCAGGTGCTGGATGCTGAGATGTTCGCGATGGCTGCGCGGAAGGCGGCAGCCGTCAGCAGGAGGACGGGGCCATCCGGGTCCTTGCTGTCCCGCACCGCCACCACCGCACCGGCCATCCCGGCCAACTGGACGCAGTTGCCGCCGTTCTCGCCACTCCGTGTGCTCTTGCGCCAGTGGGCGGTGGTGAAGCTTGCCAACTCGACGCACTCACCGCCGTTGGGGCCGCTGTGGGTGCTGCGGCGCCAGTTGAGGTTTTCCAGGGGCATGGTGCCAGTGTCGGACGGCCGGTCGGGCTTGTCAGCGGGCGTGCCCGCTCGGCCGGGGTTGCCTCTGGGGTAGGTGGACGGACGTGGGTCTTACCCGTGGGGAGGGTGGAGCGCGGCGGGTCGTCGGGTCGGGGATGGAGGGGACGACTCGCCGCTCGCCGCTGCTCAGCGGTTCGGGGCCGCCGGGGGGTCGGTGCTGGACGGTCAGTGCCTGTCGGCGGCGGATTGGATGGCTGCGCGGAAGGCGGCAGCCGTCAGCAGGAGGACGGGGCCATCCGGGTCCTTGCTGTCCCGCACCGCCACCACCGCACCGGCCATCCCGGCCAACTGGACGCAGTTGCCGCCGTTCTCCAGGCTCCGTGTGCTCTTGCGCCAGTGGGCGGTGGCGGTGAAGCTTGCCAACTCGACGCACTCACCGCCGTTGGGGCCGCTGTGGGTGCTGCGGCGCCAGTTGAGGTTTTCCAAGGGCATGGCGCCAGTGTCGGACGGACGATCGGGCTTGTCATCGGGCGCGCCCGCCTTGCTGAGGTTCCCTCTGGGATAGGTGGACGGGCCGTAGGGAGGGCGGGGTGCGGCGGGTCGTCCGGGACGGGACGCCCCGACACTCGCCGCTGCTCAGCGGTTCGGGGTCGCCGGGGTGGTCGGTGCTGGACGGTCAGTGGGTGTCGGTGGCGGACTGGACGGCCGTCCGCAGGGCCGCGCGGGTCAGCAGGAGGACGGGCCCGTCCGGGTCCTTGCTGTCCCGCACCGCCACCAGCGCACCGGCCACGTCCGCCAACTCAACACAGTTACCGCCGCTGGAGGTGCTGCGGCTGCTCTTGTGCCAGGAGAGCCCTGCCAGTTCGACGCAGTTCCCGCCGTTGGGGCCGTTGTGGGTGCTGCGGCGCCAGTTGAGGTTTTCCAGGGGCATGGGGCCAGTGTCGGGCGCGCGGTCGGGCTTGTCATCGGGCGCGCCCGCCTCGCTGAGGTTCCCTCTGGGGTAGGTAGACGGACGTGGGTCTTACCCGTGGGGGCGCGGCGGGTCGTCCGGGTCGGGGGGACGGGACGACTCGCCGCTGCTCGGCGGGTTGGGTCGCCGGGGTGATTGGTGCTGGACGGTCAGTGGGTGTCGGTGGCGGACTGGACGGCCGTCCGCAGGGCCGCGCGGGTGAGGAGGAGGACGGGGCCGTCCGGGTCCTTGCTGTCCCGCACCGCCACCACCGCGCCGGCCACGTCCGCCAGTTCGACGCAGTTGCCGCCGTTGGAGCCGGTGTAGCTGCTCTTGCGCCACTTAGTGTTTCTCAGGTCCATCTTTCCTGGACCACCTTTCTGATCAGCTCGCGCGACATCTCTTCGGTGAGTGTCCGTGAACGGAGGGCGTTGAGAGTACGCGCCAGCGTGGACAGGTCTGTTGGGTCGTCGGTCGTGATGGCGTGGATCGCCGTCTCGATATACGCGACCTCGCTTCGATCGTCCATCGTGGCGATGGTGAACGCGCCCATGTTGCCGTCGTGCTCGCCGCTTTCCAACACTACTTGAACCGTGATGTTGGGCAACATGCTCAGGTCCAGCAGGTGCTGGAGTTGCTCCCTCATGGTCTCGGCCGTGCCGACCGGACGGCGAAGTGCCTGCTCGTCGACCAGCAGCACGAGTTCCGGTGGGGTGCGTCCGTCGTTTCTCGTGAGGATCTCTTGGCGAGCGAGCCGCGCTGCTACGGCTTCTTCGTTGCCCTGCAGGAGGGCGGACGCGTAGGCCGGAGTCTGGGCGAGGCCCGCGATCAGCATCGGCTCCCACGATATGAGCATCGCCGCGTCCGCTTCGATCTTGGGCCAGTCGAACCAGATCGGGACCGGATGACCGTTCCTGTTCAGGTCCTCCCAGAGTTTGATCAGGGCTCCGTCCGAACCGAGGATGCGGTCGACCTGCTCCACGAATGAGCGCGTGGCCCGCCGAGTGCCGTTCTCGATGCGGCTCACCTGGGCCTTGCTGATGTTCGTGTGGTCGGCGATGGATTGCTGGGTGATGCCCTTCGCCTCTCGCATCCGGCGCATCTGTCCACCGAACGCGATCAGGGCGGGGGACTCCTTGGGGCGTTGGCGTCGTGGGGGCATGATCGCGAAGTTTCCCTTCCTTGGTACCTCGCCGAGAAGACACGCCTGTCACCAGTCGTCACCAGACAAGCCTGGTAACAGCATCGTACTGCGAAACCTTGCAACATGTGTGGTGTTCGCCACACAGAGTGAGGAGCGGTCATGGGCCAGGGTGCGGCGGAGAACGAGATGGTGGTGAAGCAGGACCTCAAGGTCGTCGCGGAGGTTCGGGAGTTCGTGCGGCTGGTCACCGGCCGGTACGGGATGGACGACTTCGTCCCGTGCCTGGTGGCCAGCGAGTTGGTCACCAACGCGCTGCGCTACGCGTCCGAGAAGGACGGGGACGTGACGCTGCGGCTGGACCGCACGGAGGACGACGCCCTGTGGATGGAGGTCCAGGACGCCACCTGCGACCTGCCGCACGTCCAGGAGACCGACATGGTCAGCGAGGTCGGCCGGGGCCTGTTCATCGTCGGCCAGTTCTCCCGCCGCTGGGGCGTCCGCCCCCTCGCCGGCCAGGCCGGCAAGGTCGTCTTCGCGATCATCGACCGCACATAAAGACCAGCGGAGCGTGGAACCTGCCGCTAGGGTGAACGTTGATCAAGCTAAGGCAGGGGAGCCGCCCGTGAGGGCCGCTCCCCATCGCCTTTCCTGGGTGGCGTTGCGCGACGTGAGGGCGTGGGTTGCGGGTGCGGCCGGCGTGTCAGAAGCCGCCCGTGGGGAGGACGCCTTCGAACGGGGCCGGGATGGTCAGGTCGTCGCCGAGGACGGCCGACGCGCTGTGCGTGTAGTCGTCGCCGCGGGGCTCGGAGAAGATCGTGGCCTTGCCGTCCAGCCGGTCGATCAGCAGGTACAGCGGGATGTCGGCGGCGGCGTACCCCCGGCGTTTCGGGCCGCGGTCACGTTCGGCGGCCTTGCGCTCCCCCCGCCGACCGGAGGTCACCTCCAGGACCATGACCACCCCATCGGGCTTGCTGTGCCAGTCGCGTCCGGCGAACGCGCCCTTGGGGGCGGCGATGCCGTCGGGGACGTATTCGCCCTCAGGGCTGATCAGCGTCAGGTTGCGGTGCAGCCGCAGGCCGTGGACGTCCCGGACCCAGTCGTCGACGGCCACGACGATCGTCTCGTGCTGCCCGTCGGGAGGCGGCGACACGATGATCTCTCCACCTACCAGCTCGGCGCGGAATCCGGGCATCACATCGAGCGCAGCGAACGCCTCGCGCATCGCCATGATGGAGGTCTCCTCGTGAAGGCGGCGATGGTGACGCCGTCCTTCGCAAGCTAGCAGTCCGCCCGTGGCGGAGGGGCCGTGCCTTGGTCTTCCCGAGATGGGACGGGGCGGTTAGGCTGCTCGTGGCGTCCATGCCGGTTGTTTGCGCCTTGCGCCTGGGAGGGTCTCGCGTTCGCGGGGCTTGTTCGGCTCTTGCGCCGGCTCCTCTGTCCCCGTTCTGGAGGAGTCGTCCCCCGTGAGAATCACGTACAAGCGATGGTCACCGGCCATCGCGGCGCTGGCGTCGGCCTTTGCGGCGCTGGTGCTGTCGCTGGGCGCGCTGGTGGTGCTGTCCGCGCCGTCGTCCGCTCAGCCCACCGTCCTGGCCGCCTGCACGTATCCGGCCTGGGCCGAGGGCAACAGTTACAAGGTGGGTGACAAGGTCGCCTACAGCGGCAAGGGCTACGAGGCGCTCGTCGCGCACACCGCGTGGCCCGGCGCCAACTGGAACCCTGCGTCCACTCCGACACTGTGGCGCGAGCTCGGTGCGTGTGATGGGTCCACGCCCCCGACTACGCCGCCGACCACGCCGCCCACCACGCCGCCTACGACGCCGCCGACCACGCCTCCCACCACGCAGCCGCCCGGGGACGACACCTGTGCGGTGAAGTCGAAGCCCGCCGGCAAGGTGCTGCAGGGCTACTGGGAGAACTGGGACGGCGCGTCCAACGGCGTCCACCCGCCGTTCGGCTGGACGCCGATCGACAACCCCGTGATCAAGCAGCACGGCTACAACGTGATCAACGCGGCGTTCCCCGTCATCCGGTCAGACGGCACCGTCCTGTGGGAGGACGGCATGGACTCGACGGTCAAGGTCGCCACCCCCGCCGAGATGTGCGCGGCGAAGGCCGCGGGCGCCACCATCCTGATGTCGATCGGTGGTGCGACGGCGGGCATCGACCTCAGTTCAAGCAGCGTCGCCGACCGGTTCGTCCAGACGGTTGTGCCGATCCTGAAGAAGTACAACTTCGACGGCATCGACATCGACATCGAGACCGGGCTGACCGGCAGTGGCAACATCAACCAGCTGTCGACGTCGCAGGCCAACCTGATCCGCATCATCGACGGTGTGCTCGGGCAGATGCCGTCCAACTTCGGGCTCACGATGGCGCCGGAGACCGCGTACGTGACCGGCGGCAGCGTCACCTACGGCTCCATCTGGGGCGCGTACCTGCCGATCGTCAAGAAGTACGCGGACAACGGCCGGCTGTGGTGGCTCAACATGCAGTACTACAACGGCAGCATGTACGGGTGCTCCGGTGACTCCTACTCCGCCGGGACGGTCGAGGGCTTCGTGAAGCAGACCGAATGCCTCAACAACGGGCTCGTCATCCAGGGCACGACGATTCGGGTGCCTTACGACAAGCAGGTGCCGGGGCTGCCCGCGCAGCCGGGCGCAGGCGGCGGCTACATGTCGACCGGTCTCGTCGGCCAGGCATGGAATCACTTCAACGGGCAGTTGAAGGGTCTGATGACCTGGTCCATCAACTGGGACGGCTCGAAGGGCTGGACGTTCGGTAACAACGTCCGCGGCCTGCAGGGCCGGTGACGGCCTGGGGACGGGCCCGGCACCGCGCCGCCGGGCCCGTCCCCGGAAACCGGGCTTGACCTTGACGCCGGTGTCAGGGGATAGCGTCGCGAACGGCCACAAGGGAGGACGGATGCGGATCGGGGAACTCGCTGAACGCGCGGGCGTCAGCACCCGCACGCTGCGCTACTACGAGCAGCAGGGGCTGCTGCCGGCGCGGCGCGCGTCCAACGGCTACCGGCAGTACGAGGAGTCCGATCTCCGGCTCGTCTCGGAGATCCGCTCGCTGCTCGCCGCCGGGTTCACGCTGGACGACACCCGCCCGTTCGTCGACTGCCTGCGCGCGGGCCACGCCGACGGCGCGTCCTGCCCCGAATCGGTGGCGGTCTACCGGCGCAAGCTCGCGGAGATCGACACCGAGATCCGCACCCTGATCCGCCTGCGCGCGGACGTGGCTGACCAGTTGGCGCGGGCCTGCCCGGGCTGCGCCCTCTCCATGGAGGCGACGAATGCTAACCCTGACCAGCGAGAACTTCGACGAGCAGGTGCTCGGCGGCGGCAAGCCGGTACTGGTCGAATTCTGGGCGGACTGGTGCCCGCCGTGCAAGATGATCGCGCCGATCCTTGAGCAGATCGAGGCCGAGCACGGCGACCGGCTGACCGTCGCGAAGATCAACGGCGACGACCACCCCGACATCGTGGCCCGGTACGGCGTCATGGGCTTCCCGACCCTCAACCTCTACCGCGACGGCGAGGTCGTCCAGCAGATCATCGGCGCCAAGCCCAAGCGCGCCCTGCTCGCCGCCCTGAACGGCCACCTCTGACCCCGGTGTGCGGAGTTGATCGATCGGGGCGCGCGGGGCGGGCGGCGGCGCATAGGCTGATCATGGCCCTAATGCCGTCGGGAGGTTGCCGTGCGCACGCTGTTGAACGTCATCTGGCTGGTCCTGGCGGGGTTCTGGATGGCGCTGAGCTATGTCGTCGCCGGGATCATCTGCTGCATCCTCATCATCACGATCCCGTTCGGCATCGCCGCGTTCCGCATCGCGGGCTTCGCCCTCTGGCCGTTCGGCAGGACGACCGTCCCGAAGCGCAACGCGGGCGTCGGCTCCCTCATCGGCAACATCATCTGGATCATCGTCGCCGGCTGGTGGCTGGCCCTCGGCCACCTGGTCACCGGCGCCCTGCTCTGCATCACGATCATCGGCATCCCGTTCGGCATCGCCAACTTCAAGCTGATCCCGATCTCCCTGACCCCCCTCGGCACCGAGATCGTCCCCTCCCGCGACACCTCCACCTTCTGACCGGGTCAGGACGTCCAGGGGGTGCCGGTTAGGCGTTCGTATACCTCTGTGTAGCGGGCTCGGGTGGCGTCTACCACTTCCTGGGGGATCGCCGGGCCGGGTGGGGTGCGGTCCCAGTCGAGGGTGCTGCTCCAGTCGCGGACGTACTGCTTGTCCAGGGAGTGCTGGGGGCGGCCCGGCTGCCAGTCGTTGGCGGGCCAGAAGCGGGACGAGTCGGGCGTCAGGACCTCGTCGCCCAACACCAGGGTGCCGTCGGCGGCGCGGCCGAACTCCAGTTTGGTGTCGGCGATGATGATGCCGCGCTCAGCGGCCAGGGCGGCGCCGCGCTTGTAGATGTCCAGCGTGACGTCCTTGAGGCGGGCGGCGGTGTCGTCGCCGATCTCGTCCACGACGTCGGTGTAGGTGATGAACTCGTCGTGGCCCTCGGTGGCCTTGGTGGTGGGGGTGAAGATCGGCTCGGGGAGGCGCGAGGCGTCGACCAGGCCGTCCGGGAGCGTGATGCCGGAGACGGTGCCGTTCTTCTCGTACTCCTTGAGGCCGAGGCCGGTGAGGTAGCCGCGGGCGATCCACTCGACGGGGAGCATGGTGAGGCGGCGGCAGCGGATGGCGCGGCCCGCCCATTCGGCGGGGACGACCTCGGAGACGACGTGGTTCGGGATGATGTCGGCGAGCTGCTCGAACCACCACAGGGAGAGCTGCGTGAGGATCTTGCCCTTGTCGGGGATCCGCGTCGGCAGCACGACGTCGTAGACGCTCACCCGGTCGGACGCCACCAGGATCAGCTCGTCGCCGTCCGCGTAGACGTCCCGCACCTTCCCCGAGTGGATCAGCTCCATGACGCTCCTCAGCTCGATTGCCGGATAGGAGTCTGGCACAGCGGCGCCCGGCCGCCTCACGAGGGCCGATAGGTTTTGATCAGTCGGGTGGGGGAGGCCTTCGGGGTGCGGGCTTTTCGTGTGGTGGTCGGGGCCGGTCTGCTGGTCGCGGTGCTGGGAGCGTGCGAGCCGTCCGAGGCGGGCAAGGTCGCGCGGACGGTGAAACCGAGTGCGACGCCTGTGGTGCGGGACGAGGCCGCCGTGTGGGGCGAGTGGGGGCTCAAGCCGTTGCCGCCGGCACCGGAACCGCCAGTGGACAAGCCTCTCAAGCTTGGACGAAAGGGGCCCGTGAAGGTCTTCGACCGGGTTCCGACAGAGGAGCGGGTCGTCTTCATCACGATCGACGACGGGCAGGAGAAGGACCCCAGGTTCGTCCAGATGCTGACGGACCTGAAGGTGCCCGTCACCATGTTCCTCACCGACAACGTTATCCAGGACGACTACGCGTACTTCAAGCCCCTGCAGGCCTTGGGGAACCACGTCCAGAACCACACGCTGACCCATCCTGTCCTGCCGATCCTTGGGTTGGACGGCCAGAAGCGAGAGATCTGCGGAAACCAGAAGGTTCTGACCAAGCAGTACGGGACGGAACCCACGCTGCTCAGGCCGCCCTACGGACGGTGGAACTGGGCCACGCAGCAGGCGGCCCGCGAGTGCGGCATCGACGGGATCGTCATGTGGCGTGCCTCCATGCAGATCCACGACATGCAGTACGACGACGTCAACAAGAAGCTGCATCCGGGCGACATCCTGCTGGCGCACTTCAGGGGCCCGGAGCAGCTCAAGGGCGAGTCGATGACCGAGATGTTCGCCCACATGCTCAAGCGCATCCGCAAGCAGGGCTTCGCCGTCGCGCGCCTGGAGGACTACGTCGGTCGGGATGTCCCGTGATGTGACGCGATGGGGGAATGGGGCGGCGGTCACCGGGTAGGGCGGGCATGACCGGCCGACAGGGAGTGACCGATGAACGAACGCATATCGGCTGAGGTGGAGCTGGCCTGGGAGGACTTCCACCGGCTCGTGAACATGACCTCCGACGAGCTGCGGACCTGGCTGCTCACGGACGCGTCCGGCGAGGTGGCGTTCCCCCAGCCGGGGCCCGGACCCGGGGTCGACGCGCTCGGCGCCCGCGTCGTGGACGTCCTGCGCAAGCGGAAGGTCGACCTGACCAGCGACGACGCCGAGGTCATGGTGGAGGTCGTGGACTTCGTGGAGGACCACCTGGAGCACCGCCCGCCGAACGCGGAGCGGGACGAGGAGTGGCGGCACGCGCTGATGAGCGTGGGGCACGACCCGCTGCGTCCCGAGCCGTCCAGCGCATAGGAGGCGAGATCATGCCGAACCCGCAGCAGCCCGAGATGAGGCGGTCGGAGCGGACCTCGGTGACCGAGGAGCCGGCGCCGGAGGCCACCGACCCGAAGATGACGCGGAAGAAGGGCCACGCGAAGCACACCGACAAGGGGAACAAGGGCGGCGGTGAGGGCGGCGGTACCCCGCCGGACCAGCGGTCGCCGTACCCCTCGTAAGCGGATGCGGGCGGGCCGTCCCGGGGCAGACCGGGACGGCCCGCCCGTGCGTGGCTTGTGGGACGCGGCGGGAGGGTAGAGACAAAAGGTGATCGAGCTGTCGCCGGGCCAGGGGCTCGTCGAGATCGGTGAGCTGCTGCTGGCGATGGTGCTGTCGGCCGCCATCGGCCTGGAGCGGGGGCTGCGCAACAAGAGCGCGGGGCTGCGCACGCACACCCTCGTCGGCGTCGGCGCGGCCCTGTTCATGCTGGTCAGCAAGTACGGGTTCGAGAACGTCCCGGGGAACGTGTCGCTCGACCCGTCCCGGGTGGCGGCGCAGATCGTGTCCGGCATCGGGTTCATCGGCGGCGGGCTGATCTTCGTCCGGCGGGACGCGGTGCGCGGGCTGACGACCGCGGCGGTCGTGTGGGTGACGGCGGCGGTCGGCATGGCGGCGGGCGGCGGGCTGTGGGTGCTGGCGATCGCGGTGACGGCCATGCACTTCCTCGTCGTCTACGGGCTGAGCGCGCTGACGCGGCGGCTGCCGATGCACCGGTTCCGCCCGGCGGGCCTCGCCCGGATGCGGCTCGTGTACCGGGACGGGCGGGGCGCGCTGCGCCGGGTCCTGATGGAGTGCACGCAGCGCGGGTTCGTGATCCTGGACGTCAGCGTCGACCGCGACTACCTGCCGGACGACTCCGACCGGGGCCGGGACGAGCGCCGCGACCGGCGGGAGCCGCCCGAGCGGCGGCGCGCCGGCAACGCCGTCGTGTCGCTGGTGCTGGAGGGGACGGGCTCGATCCCGGACCTCATCGCGCACCTGAGCGAACTGGAGGACGTCGTCGGCGTCACGGTCGGCTCCGACCGCGACGACGACAGCGCGTGAGCCGCTACGGGACCCGGGTCTGCGGGCTGTAGCCGTCGTCCTCGCCGCCCGGGGTCTCGGCCTCGGCGATCGGCGGGTCGGTGGGGCCGGGGGTGCGCTCCTCCGCGAAGTCCGGCTCCTCGTCCTGCGGCGCGTCCGCCTCGGCGCGCCGGTCGGCGAGCGGCTTGTCCTCGTCGCGCTTGCTCATCGCTTCCTCCTCGCGCGCCCCCCGCAGCCGGGGGGCGCCCCGTGCTCGTCAGCTGCGGATCTTGCCGATGGCGTCGCGGACGCGGTCGGCGACGGCGGCGATCGGGCCGACCGCGAGGTTCTTGGCGGGCGACTCGGTCCCCTGGTGCGGGTGCGTCGGCGCGGCCGCCTCGGCGACGCGCACGGCCTTGGCCATGCCGCGCATCTGCTCGCGCGTGGCGTCCTCCCGGATGCGCGGGAACTCCTCCTTCTCCTCGTGCGTGGCGTGCGCCTCGACGTCCTTGTGGAACTGGGAGAACTTCTCCATGAAGGCGGGGGAGTCGGTGTCCATCTTCTCCAGCTCGGACAGGACGCCCTTGGCCTCGTTCTCCTCCTCCAGCCGGTCGTCCACCACGTGGGTGTCGTCGCCGATGGCGCGGCGCGCGAACGGGTGGACGACCTCCTCCTCCGCGGTCTCGTGCACGGCGAGGAGTTCCCGCAGCTGGTCGAAGGCGTCCTTGCGGGTCTTGCCGCTGCTGTTCTCCACCGTCGACGCCAGCCGGCGGATCTCATCGTGCTGTGCGAGCAGCAGGTCGACGACGTTCTCGGCCGTCTCGGCCATGATCATCCTCCTCGTAAGGGTCGAAGGGAGGCGATACCCGGCCGGCGGAGTTCAACCCTCCCCGGCGCCGCGGACGAACTCGATGAGGCCGTGCGCCTCGTCCTCGTCCAGGACGATCTCGAAGTGCGTGGCCAGCACGTCCGGCAGCTCCTCCGGCTTGAGGTCACGCGTCTCGGACGGGCCGTGCGGACGGCTGACGGTCAGCGTCGTCCCGTCGAGGACGTGGAGAGTGTCGGGCGTGAACTTCTGCGTGAACGGACGGGCCGTGAACGGTGACCGCGGATTGGTCGAGACGTAGTAGTTCAGCACGTCGAAGTCGATGCGGAGCATCTCGTTCATCGCGAACACGTGCCGCTGTACCCAGCCGTCGCCGCCGCGCTGGTGCAGTTCCCAGCCGGCCGTGTGGGGGCTCCACGTCCTGATGGTGCGGCCCCGCTGGAGCCGGAAAGCCCAGCCGCCGTCCTGGACGACCTCCTCGCCGTCCGCGAACGGCAGCGGCTCCAGCGGCCCGGCGCCGAACCCCACGTCGGACAGCCAGCCCGGCTCATCGCGCGACTGGCCGGGCGGACGGACGTGCAGCAGCGTGTGCGTCGTCGGCCGGAGGTGCGTCGAGCCCAGCGTGACCCGCCCGGCCAGCGCCGTGACCTCGTACCCGAGCTTCTCCAGCACCGCCGCGAACAGCCGGTTGTGCTCGAAGCAGTAGCCGCCGCGCGGCCGTCCGACCAGCTTCGCCTGGACGGCGTCCAGTGACAGCTCGATCGGCCGCCCGAGCATGATCTCCAGGTTCTCGAACGGGATGGCCGCGACATGCGCCCGGTGCAGCGCCCGCAGCGTCGCCTCGGTCGGCGCCAGATCGCCGTCGTACCCGGTCCGCTTCAGGTAGGCGGGCAGATCAAGCAGCTCGCTCTGCCACCCGTACCCCAGGTCCTCGCTCATGACTCCCTTTCGCCCGATCAAGGGATAACACCGGATTCGCCGTAGATCTTCCCGGTTCGCTTCGGCTGAGCGGAAGCGGGCGGCGTGAACGGAAGGCGGGGGCCTAACCGTACAGCGGGGGTGACGGGCGACTTTCCGGACGTGGAGGGGGCCGTCGGGTGGGTGCCGAGGACGCGTTGCGAACTGCCGAGGCCGGCGGGCCGGGCCCTGGGGCCGGTCCCGCCGGGTGTGGGGGAGGCGGTGCTGTGGGGGACGCGCGGAGCCACGTGGTGCTCGGCGAGATCACATTGCCGGGGGTCCGGCGGTCGGTCGGGGTCGCGCGGAACTTCGTTCGTGACCTGGCCGATCTTCCCTCGGTGGACGACCTGGTCACGGCGGTCAGCGAGATGGTCGCGAACGCGGTCACGCACACGGCGTCGGGGTTGCGGGACGGACGGGTGACCGTCGTCCTCTCGGCGGGCGACGGAGTGCTCCGGCTGGAGGTCGCCGACGACGGCGCGGCGGGCGGGCGGCCGCACGTCAAGGCCGAGGTCGGGGCGGAGACCGGGCGCGGGATGCGGATCGTGGAAGCGCTCTCGGCGCGGTGGGGGTTCCGGGCGGACGGGCCGCGGACGGTGGTGTGGGCCGAGTTCCCGGCCCCGCCGGCCGAGTAGCGGGCGGGGCCGGGGGACGCCGGTCAGCGGCCCCGCTGGAGCTGCCGGACGGGCATCTGCCGGGCGTTGCGGCGGTTGTTCGCGAAATTGGCCGACCGGGGATCGGACTTCTTCCGCTTGCCCTTCTTCTTGGCGTTGGAGAAGGGCGTGGATTCGGGGTTGTCAATGGCACGCATGAAGGCAACACCTCCGGGCAGGCTTGAATTCGGCCGCGAAAGGACCGATGAAAAAGAGAAAGGGGCGCACGGCAACAGTGCAGGTCACACAGTGAAGGAGTGCGCTTGTGAAGTGATCGGGAGCGGGCCCGCGACGGCGCCGGAGGCGGCTCAACCGGAGAAGAATCAAAGCTTCATGCGTAAGAGTTAGCCATAGATCGCCCGGCGGTGTCAACCATTAATTTCGGCCGGTCCGTGAACCCGGGCGGCGGCGAGTGGAGATACATCGCCGGGAGGCTCCATGAAGCTGCTGGCTTGGGTGGCCGTCGCGGCGGCGGCGGTGCTGGTGACGGGCAGCCTGTCCGCGTACGGGTACTACTGGAAGCTGCAGAACGCGGTCCAGCACGAGGACGTGGACAAGCTGCTCGGCGGGAACCGGCCGAAGAAGCTGAACGGCGCGCGGAACATCATCGTGATCGGCTCCGACACCCGGGAGGGCGCCAACGCCCAGTACGGGAAGGGGTTGCGGAACAAGCCGCCCGCGTCCGACACGATGGTGCTGCTGCATCTGTCGCCGGGTGGTGGGCAGGCGCTGGCCGTCAGCTTCCCGCGCGACCTGATGGTGCCCATACCGACGTGCACGCGCAAGGACGGGACGAAGGTGCCCGGCAACAGCATCGCCATGCTGAACCAGGCGATCGCCCATGCGGGACCCACGTGCACGATGAAGACCATCGAGCAGCTCACGAAAATCCATATCGACCACTTCGTGCAGGTGGACCTCGTGGGCTTCAAGCGGATCGCCACCGCGGTCGGTGGCGTCCCCGTGTGCGTTAAGGGCGACGTCCACGACAAGGACTCCGGCCTCAACCTCACCAAGGGCAACCACAGGTTGAAGGGCGAGCAGGCTCTGGCGTACGTCCGCAGCCGTAAGGGGTTCGGCGACAAGAGCGATACCGCACGCATCAAGCGTCAGCAGCACTTCTTCGGTGCGCTGGCCAAGGAAGCGATGAGCAAGGGTGTTCTCACCGATCCCGGACGTCTGAACGAGCTGCTCAACGCGACTGCCGAGTCGCTGACGACGGACAAGGCGCTGACCGTCGCGGAGATGCTGAAAATAGCGCAGGGCATGCGCGACCTGAGCGCAGGCAAGCTCCGCTTCGTCACCGTGCCGTCGGGCGCCTATGCGCCGAACCCGAACCGCGTGGCCCTGACCCATCCGGCGTCCGACAGGTTCTTCGACGCGATCCGCAAGGACGTGGTGGTGCCCGCGCAGGAGAAGGCGGTGGGCGTGCCGCCGGGGAAGGTGCGGGTGTACAACGCGTCCGGGGTGGAGGGACGTGCCGCGCAGGTCGCGGCGCAGCTCCGGGACGGCGGCTGGCAGGTCACCGGCGTCGGCAACCTCGCCTCCCGGACGCGGCACACCTACGTCCGCTACGGGACGGGCGCCGAGGTGCAGGCGCAGGCGCTCGCCAAGCTGCTGCCCGGCGCAAAGGTCGCGCCGCGTGCGAAGGCGCCCGCCGGGGTGGTCGAGCTGGTCATCGGGCCTGATTTCACGCGGATGCGGACGTCCGGCGGCATTCCCGTCCAGCGCGGGGAGAGCCGGGCGAGTGACACGGTGTGCGAGAAGGTGGCGTGATCTGTGGGGTGTGTGTCATTGACGCCATGACCGGCGCGGGCACAGCCTGAAGGCATGCGCGTCGCGTTCGTGATCTATGACGGGTTCCAGGCACTGGACCTGACCGGCCCGCACGAGGTCTTCCAGCACACCGGCCGGTACGAATGCCTGCTCGTCGGGCCGGAGGCGGGTCCGGTGCGGTCGTCCAGCGGGCTGCCGGTGCATGCGGGATCCGGCATTCGCGACGTCCCCGCGCAGAGCGTCGACACGCTCGTCGTGGCCGGCGGCACCGGGATCGACCGGGCGCGGGAGGACGCGGCGCTGGTCAGCTGGGTCGCGGAGGTCGCGAAGACCGCGCGGCGGGTCGCGTCCGTGTGCAGCGGGGCGCTGCTGCTCGCCGAGACCGGGGCCCTGGACGGGCGCCGCGTCACCACGCACTGGGGCCGCGAGCGACAGCTCAGGACCGAGTATCCGCGGCTCGACGTCGACTGCGACCCGATCTTCATCAGGGACGGGCACATCTGGACGTCCGCCGGCGTCACGGCCGGCATGGACCTGGCGTTGGCCCTCGTGGAGGACGACCACGGCCGGGACGTGGCGCACGCGGTCGCGCGTGAGCTGGTGATGTTCCTGCGGCGGCCGGGCAGCCAGTCGCAGTTCAGCGTCCCGCTGTGGTCGGGGCAGCCCGCGACCGACCCGATCCGCGTGGCGGTGGAGTCCGTGCAGGCTGATCCGGGCGCGCGGCACAGCATCGCCGACCTGGCCGGACGGTCCGGGCTCAGCGCGCGGCACCTGCAGCGGAGGTTCACCGCCGAGATCGGCGTGCCGCCCGCCGCGTATGTCGAGCGTGTCCGGATCGAGGCGGCGCGGCGGGTGCTGGCGGAGGGCGACGAGCCCGTGGAGACGCTGGCCCGGCGCCTGGGATTCGGCACCGGCGAGACGTTGCGCAGGGCTTTCCACCGGCATGTCGGTGTTGCGCCGTCCGACTACAGGGATCGATTCAGAGGAACGAAGGAGTTCGCATGACCACGTACGGGCTGCTGGTGTTCGAGGACGCGGAGGAACTCGACTTCGTGGGCCCTTGGGAGGTGTTCACGGCATCGGCGATGCTGCGAAATCAGGACGACAGAGCATTCCTGGTCGCCGAACAGTCGGGACCGGTGCGCTGCGCCAAGGGGCTGAAGGTCGTGCCAGACCACACCTTGGACGACCACCCGAAGCTGGACGTCCTCCTAGTCCCCGGTGGACGAGGCGCAAGAGAAACCCAGCCGCACAACCCGTCCGTCACGGGCTGGATAGCGAAGACGGCCGAACAGGTCGATTGGGTGACGAGCGTGTGCACCGGCTCGATCCTGCTGCACGCCGCAGGCCCCGCCAAGGGACGAAGGGTCGCCACCCACTGGTCATCGGAGGACGCCCTAGAAGCACGCGGTGACGTGACCGTCGTACGCGACGTGCGCTACGTCGTGGACGGCAACCTCATCACCAGCCAGGGCGTCTCCGCAGGCATCGACATGGCGCTCTGGCTGGTCGGACGCCTCCACGGCCGCGACCACGCACGGGCGGTCCGCCGCTACATCCAGTACGAGCCGGCGCCCCCGTACATGGCCGACGAACCCGCGTGATCGGAACGAACATTCCTCCATACCAGTGATGATCTTCGCTTATCGGCATAATCACGCAAATGGCGCTATCGCTTCCGGTGCGGTTCCGCAGCGACGGCGGGCGGGTCGCGGTGGAGACCGACCCCCTGCACGCTCCGCTGCGCGACTTTCTCATCAACGACCTGGGCGAGGACGTCTCCGCGATCGCGCGGGCCCAGGGACGGCTGGGCGGCGGTCCGTCCGGCCCCTGGCAGGAGCTCTACCGCTACCACCGCCTCGACTTCGACGGCACGACCGTCCACGTGCGGGACGTCGGCGGATGGGCGTCCTGCGACCTCGACCCGGACGTCCTGCGGCAGTGCCTGGACGAGTACCTCCAGGAGATCGGCGCGCTGCGGAGCCGCCGCAGCCTTGAGCGCGTGCTGGGCAAGCCGCGCAACGGCGAGCCGATGGCGAGTTCCCTCGCCCTCGGCTCGGTCTCCCACCGGACGCAGGGCTGGGGCCTGATCCAGTCACCGCGCGCCATGCTGGAGGACATGGCCGGCCTCACCCCGCACCCGGACGACTGCCTTCCGCACGGCGTTCTGCAGACCGGCTCAGGCGCGTGCTGGGCCGACCTCGCCGTGCTGGACGAGACCGGTACGCGCCTACGCGGCGGCACCAAGACGTTCATGCCGCGTGGGATCGACCCAGAGCGTCTTATGGCGGAGCTGGGCAACACCATGACTCAAGCCCGTTTCATCAGCGCCGTCCCAGGAGCGTGGATGGGCGTCGTCGCCGGTGTCCGTTTGCACGGCTACATCGACCCGGACTCCGTCCTACGGCTCCCGTGCCTGCCGATCGAGATCGAAGGGGTCGTCCGGCACGTTCGGGTGCTCTTCCCCGAACTGGCCGATTCCGGGGTCGATCTGGAGGCGGCCGCGTCGACGGCGGTGACGTTCGCCAAGGCCGTGAACGGGCCGCGCCACGTGCTGACGGCGTTTCTGCTCCATGATGTGCAGAGCCACCGCCACCATCTGGAGGTCGTCCGGACGGCGCGTCCCGGCTGGGAGCACACGGGGAACGCCTGCCACCTGCGGGTGGACGTCCAGACCGTCCGGCTGGAGCATCTGTGGCTGCCCGGCCACACCTGCGAGATGCCGACGGGCGAGTTCGCCGGTGTTCTCTACGAGTACGAGCGCCTCGTAGCCTCATAACCGTGATGGGACGACTTGTAGACCGCCTCTTCGGCCTCCCAGAGGCGCCCCCGCTGGACGTCCAGATCAGGCGAGACCTGCCCGTACCCATGCCGGACGGGATCGTCCTTATCGCCGACCTGTACCGTCCGCGCGGGGCTGGGCCGATGCCCGCCGTGCTGATGCGGACCCCTTACGGCAAGCGGCAACCGGTGATGCGGCTGTACGCCGGCGTCCTCGCAAGGCGCGGCTTCCAGGTCGTCGTTCAGAACGTGCGCGGCGTGCTCGGCTCCGGCGGCGAGTTCCATGCCTTCCACAACGAGAAGGACGACGGCCTCGCGACACTCAAATGGCTTCGCGACCAGCCATGGTGTGACGGCAGGGTCGCCATGGTGGGCGCGAGCTACCTCGGCTTCACCGAATGGGCCCTCGCGCCCTACGCGGACCCTCCCCTAGAGGCGATGGGCCTCGGCATCACCGCGTCCGAATTCGTGAGTTCCTTCTATCCGGGTGGTGCGCTCGCCCTTCACAACACGCTCGTCTGGTCTTCGCTGATGGGCACGCAGGGGGAGAAGAGAAGACCGCTCCACAACAGACGCGTCCGACAGGCGATGCGGCATCTCCCAGTAGGGGAAGCGGACACGGCGGCCATCGGACGTCCCGAATCGTTCCTCCGTGACGTCACCGCCCATGCCGAACCGGGCGACGGCTTCTGGACGGCGACCGACCACAGTGCCGCCGTCCCCGACACGACCGCGCCGACCACGATGGTGACGGGCTGGTGGGACCTCTTCCTGCGCGGCCAGCTACGCGACTTCACCGCCCTGCACGAGGCCGGGCGCCAGGTGCGCATCACCATCGGCCCATGGGGACACGACACGAAAGCCCTCCGCGCGATGGTCTCCGACCAGGTGTCCTGGCTGAACGCCCACTTGAACGGCGACAAGGCCCAACTCCGCCAAGCTCCGGTGAGGCTCCATCTGCAGAAGGCCGACCGCTGGCTCGATTTCGACCAGTGGCCGCCGCCCGAGACCAAACCCACGCCGCTCTACCTAGGCCGAAGCCTCCGCTTGGACGAGCCCCCTAACGCGGAGCCCGCCACGTTCACCTACGACCCTCTCGACCCCACACCGACCGTTGGAGGCCCGCTCCTCTCACCCGGCAAAGGCCGTCAGCGTGACAACACACCGATCGAACGCCGTGACGACGTGGTTGTCCTGACCGGTTCACCCTTGGACGGCGACTTCGACCTGATCGGCCCGGTTTCGGCGACGATCCATGTCCGGACGAGCACCGGCCAGGGCGACCTGTTCATCCGCCTCTGCGACGTCGACCGCGACGGTGTCTCCCGCAACGTCACCGACGGCATGCTGCGCATCAGGGCCGACGGGGTGGTCAAGGCCGAGATCGAGATGCATCCGACCGCGTACCGCTTCCTGCGCGGCCACCGGCTGCGCGTCATGCTGGCGGGCGGCGCGTTCCCCAGGTTCGCCCGCAACCACGGCACCGGCGAGCCCGCCGGGCAAGCCGTCGCGTCGCGCCGCACCCGCTTCGAGATCCTGCGCGATAAGGACCACCCGTCGGTCGTCCATCTCCCGGTGTGGGACGGCTAGCTCGCCTGACTCTCCGCACGCAGAGCCTCGTACTCCTTGAGCACCTTCTTGCGGGCTCTGGCCGAAAGCCGGTCGATGTAGAGCCTGCCCTCAAGGTGGTCTGTCTCGTGCTGGAGGCAGCGGGCGAGCAACCCCGTCCCCTCTACCGTGACCTCGGTTCCGGTGACGTCGAAGCCGTGCACGACGGCACGGTCGGGACGTGCCAGGCGCGCATGAGGCCCCGGCACGGAAAGGCAGCCTTCTTCGTCGTCGTCCAACCGCCGGTCGTCCAACGCCGGCAGTTCCAGGACGGGGTTGACGACGACGCCCTTGCGCCGCTCCCCGTCCGCGTCGGGGCAGTCGTAGACGAAGACGCGCAGGTCAACGCCGATCTGGTTCGCGGCGAGGCCGACGCCCTCCGCCTCGTACATGCTGGCGAACATGTCGTCGGCCAGCTCCCGCAACGCCTCGCCGAAGTCATCGACAGGCCGGCACGCCTGGTGCAGGACGGGCGTCCCCACCAGCGTGATCGGCCGCACGCGTCCCGCCATCGTCCGTGCCTCCCAAACCGTCCGGTATCCCTCGCACGACCGTGCACGGACCATTCTGCCCGCGATGCGCGATGAACGCGGAGCGTGTTCCGTTCGTCGCACACAGTCGCCCGCTCGTCGCATGCGCCGGCCGAAGCCTCGATCCGGCCGCGGGTCCCTCGCTACGTTCTTCACATCCGCCGGACGGCCGGTGCGAGCCGCTTCGGGGGGAGCGGCCGGTCCTGTGAGCGCACCCGGGACCCGGCCCGGCGGAACGGGGGGAGAGGGGTCACTTCGGGGGGAGTGACCCCTCCGTCCGTTTGTCGGTCGACGAACCGTTTGTAAGTTGACTATAAGACCGCGGGCGAGAACGCGTCGCCGGCGCAGCAGTAATTGCGGGACGGGCGTCCCACAATTCTCGCATCGCGAATCCCCCCGTTCGCGATTTGGCTAGTGAAGGGTACGCCCGATGAACAGGCATCTGACGAATGCGTTCAGAGTGCTTCCCGCGGCCGCCGTGCTGGCCGCGGGCGCCGCCCTGGCTCCCGCGGCCGCCGCCGCTCCCGCCCGTCCGACCGGTGCCGTCCAGCTCGCCGCGAACCCCTACGAGCGCGGCCCCGCGCCGACCGAGGCGAGCATCACGGCGGAGAAGGGCCCGTTCGCCATCGAGAAGATCGACGTCCCGGCCGGCAGCGGATCCGGCTTCAATAAGGGCACGATCTACGCGCCGACCGACCTCAGCCAGGGCACCTTCGGCGCGATCGCCGTCTCGCCCGGCTTCGTCTCCCCGCAGGCCCTGATCGACTGGTACGGGCCGCGCCTCGCCTCCCAGGGCTTCGTCGTCATGACGCTGGAGACCAACAGCCTGTTCGACGTCCCCGCCGCGCGCGGCGACCAGCTCCTCGCCGCGCTCGACTACCTGACCGGCAAGAGCAGCGTGAAGAACCGCATCGACACGTCCCGCCTCGCCGTCATGGGCCACTCCATGGGCGGCGGCG
Source organism: Actinomadura sp. BRA 177 (assembly GCF_013372625.1). Taxonomy (GTDB): domain Bacteria; phylum Actinomycetota; class Actinomycetes; order Streptosporangiales; family Streptosporangiaceae; genus Spirillospora. Next base: position 3,663 of record NZ_JABXFD010000164.1, on the reverse strand, counting down.
GGACGCTGGAGGCGGAGAAGAAGCGGACGTCGCTGCAGGCCGCCGTGCCGCTCGCGCCGTGGGACCTCAACTACGACTTCAAGGACGTCCGGACCCCGACCATGGTCATGGGCGCGGACAACGACTTCATCGCGCCCGCCGACTCGATGGCGCACTCGTACTACACGGGCCTCACCGGCGTGCCCGAAAAGGCGTACCTGGAACTGAAGAACGCCGGGCACATGACCTTCAACTCACCCAATACGACCATCGCGAAATACGCGATCGCGTGGATGAAGCGGTTCGTCGACAATGACGTCCGCTACGACAAGTTCCTCTGCCCGGAGCCCACGCCGGACAACAACATCGCCGCCTACGAGGGCACCTGCCCCACGGGCTGACGACCGCCGGTCCAGACGGCGACGATGGCTGACGCCCCAGCCATCGTCGCCGTCCTCACGCGTCCTCCGCAGGGGACAGCCGCCGGTCGCCCGGATCGAGGCGGACCAGATAGTGCAGGAGCAGCAGCAGCTCGATGCGCCGGTCCGGGTCGAGCATCATCCCGCCGAGCGTCTCCTCCAGCCGCCGGATCCGGTACCGGACGGTCTGCTCGTGCACCAGCAGCCGCTCCGCCGCCGCCACCGCGTTGTCGCGGCACTCCATGTAGGTCAGCAGCGTCCGCGACAGCGCGTCCCGCCGGTGCGGCGGCAGCTTCATCAGCGCCGCGAGCCGGCCGCCGAGCGCCACGTCGATCAGCTCCTCGCTCTGCGCCGCGATCAGGCTCGGCAGATGGTCCAGGCAGCGCAGCGGCTCCTTGCCCGGCAGGACGCCCCGCTCGACGAGCGCGAGCCCCCGCCGCGCCCAGCGCAGCGACAGCCCTGCCCGGACGAGCGGGACGGCCGGGCCGATCGCCGCAGACCGCGTGCCCTTGAGGAGGGCGAGCATCCGGTCCCGCCCGGGGCCGTCCGGGTCCGGGCAGATCAGGTACGGCTCGGCCGCGTCCCAGTCGGCGAGGAACACCGGCGGCAGCACCGGGACCGCCTGGTCCGGCTCCGGCCGGACGGCGACGGCCGCCAGCGTCCGCGGCACGGGCCAGCCCGCCGACCGCGCCAGCTCCCCGATCGCCTCCGCGCTCGCCGGCGGCTCCATCACCAGCAGGTCGCGGAGCCGCCGCCGGAACCGCTCGCGCTCGCCCGCGATCTCGCCCTGCGCCCGCGCGTAGCCGTGCCCGGCCGCGCCCGCGATGCGCTCCAGGAACACGAACAGCGACTCGGTGAAGCTGCCGAGCGTGTCCAGCGACCAGCCGAGCCTGCGCGCGTCCTTGATGAACCGGCGGCACGCGACCTGCCCGCTCACCCGGATCGCCGTCTGCAGCCCGTCCAGGCTCCGGCCCTGGCGCGCCTCGTACGCGCCGATGCCCTCGAAGATGCCGGTGACCTTCTTCCAGTCCATGTCGGGGCGGCCGATCGCGTCCACGAACTGCCGGACGGTCTCCTCGACGGCCCACCGCATCCGCCGGCCGTAGCGGCTCTCCGGCGGGCGCGCGTACTCCGGGACGAGGCCCTGGATCTCCGCCACCATCTCCACCGCCACCGCCTCCAGGTGCGGCAGCATCGGGTCGGCGACGTCCGCCGGAACCCCGGACAGCGGGAAGTCCGCGGCGGCGGACGATCTGCTCCGGCTCATGGTCCACAGGGTCGGACGCGGCGACCGTCCGGCGATAGGCGGGCACGGAAAGTTTCGGCGGCCGGTGATTGTCACCGCACTGACAGTCGCGCGGCGTGTCGCCCGGCCGTCCGGCACGGCTCCCCGGCGGCCTCGCCGGCCGCCCGCTCCAGGAAAAGAGATCTTCCCGCACCGGACGTCCGGGCACCGAACCAGAATTTTTCGCAAAGGAATTCCCTGGCGCGCCAAAACGGCACGGGATTACCTCCCAACAGGCCGGAGATCAGCGGAACCGACCGGACGTTCCCGACCTAACGGCAATGGTCCGCCATCCTTCCCCCGCCGCGAAAACTTGACCCGGCGGAAGTCGACTTACGGGGCCGCCTGCGCAAAGGTCGTCCGCATGTATTCACGAATTCGAGCCGCCGGGACGGCCGGGCCCGCCGGCTGGCTGCTGGCCTTTCTCGGCGCCCGCGAGCAGGCGCTGCGCACCCACACCGGCCTCGCCGCCGGCCCCGCGGAATGGCTGCTGGTGTTCCTGGAGGTCGAGCGCGCCGAACTGGCCGCCCGGCAGCGTCCGGCCACCCTGCTCGCCCGCCGCGACCGCCGCGAGGAGTCCCCGTTCGGCCGGCTGACCGCCCGCAGCGCGTAAGGAAGTCATGACCATCGAGATGCTTCTCGCCGCCCTGATCGGCGGCGCGATCGGCCTCGCCGAGCTCGTCGCGCGCTACCGCGACAAGCCCGTCTCCGCCCTCCTGTCGCCGGGCGGCCTGCTGTTCGTCCTCGTCAACGCCAGCGCGTCCATCGTCGCGCTGATCGCGGTCATCGCGGCCGGCTGGACGTTCGGGCTGCCCGCCGGCACGCCCCCGGCGAGCCTCATGGTGATCCGGGTGATCGCCGCCGGGCTCGGCTCCGCGGCCGTCCTGCGGATGTCGTTCGCCCCCGCCCAGAGCAGGGCCGCCGGCACCGGCCCCGTCACCCTCCTGAACGGCATCCTCCGGATCGCCGACGGCGAGCTGGAGCGCAAGCGCGCCCTCAGCAGGCTGTCGCACAACGACCTGTCCGGGCTGTCGTTCGACCGCGACCACGCCGCCCTCGCCGAACTGTGCTGCCACCTCATGCGCGAGTTCGACCTCGCCGAGGCGCAGCGGCTCGGCGGGCTCGCCGCCGAGCTCAGCCACCGCGACGACCTCACCGACGCCGACAAGCTGGACTGCTGGGGCCTGGAGCTGACCCGCCTCGTCGGCGAGCGCGCCCTCCGCCAGGCGGCGCGGCGGCTGCGGGACCGGCCCCGGGAGGAGCCCCGCCCCGCCGTGCCCGAGGAGCGCGCCCCGGCGCCCGACACCGACCACCTCGTGGAGCCCGCGCCGACCCGCCCCACCAAGACGTCCCGGCTCGCCGCGAGCAGCAACGGACGGACGGAACGCAAATCGTTCAGCGACGTCTGACACTTCATGAAATACCGGTGCGTCCCCCTTCCGGGCGCACCGGTATTTTCGCGGAAACGGCCCCTATATCGGCCGGACGGTGTCGTTGTCGTCCCGCTCTTCCAATGTCGCCGCAATGCGGTGCAGCGCCTCCGCAAGCGAAACGAGCGCCTGCACCTGGGCGGCCGCCATGAGATTTCCCGGCGAGGGATCGGCGGCCTGCGCCTCCGCGGCCGCGTCGCACGCCTGCTGGCTCCACCAATGCACGCGGCGATCCTATTCGACCCGGCGAATGCGGCCGCCGCCGCCGCGCCGCCGCATGACCGACACCGGAAATGAAAGGGCTGGACACGTGAACTCAGGACCGCGCACGGCGCCCGCCGGCCGCCGCCCCCCGCGCTGGACCGGCAAACCGGTGCGACGGCTGACCACCGCCGAACTCGCCGAGGCCCTCGAATACCTGGAACGCCACCGCCCCGACGACGACGTCCTGGGCCGCGCCCTGGCCGCCGAGTTCGCCCGCCGAACCGCCGCCGCCGAGTTCGCCCAGCGAACCGCCACCGCCCACCGAACCGCCACCACCCGCCCGGAG
>NZ_JABXFD010000352.1 GCF_013372625.1 Actinomadura sp. BRA 177 | reverse complement strand
GGTTTGTACTCTGGAGTGTTTTTTTGTCACGCGCAAGACGGCATACGGGATGGGGGTCCGTCTCGTGGGCTGGGAGATGGGTATAAGGGCCAGGGACCCGGGCGGGCGGCCCGGACTCCGGGCCGCCCGCCCGGGTCCTCACCCTCCCGGCCGCCGCGGCGCGATAGGGGAAGGAAACACGGCATCCCGTGGTTGTCGTGGGGAAAGGTGATCTCTTCCTGGAGGCGGACGATGGCGGACGACGCGGCGCTGGTGAAGCTGGTGCAGGACCGGGACCTCGGGGTGCTGGCCACGCTGAAGCGGGACGGGCGGCCGCAGCTGTCCAATATCAACTACCACTTCGACGCGGACCGCCGGCTCGTCCGCATCTCGATCACCGCGAGCCGCGCCAAGGCCCGCAACCTGGCCCGCGACCCGCGCGCCAGCCTGCACGTCAGCTCGCCGGACGGCTGGTCCTACGCCGTCGCCGAGGGGAATGCCGAACTGTCCGCCGTCGCCGCCGACCCGCACGACGCGGCCGTCGAGGAGCTGATCGAGGTGTACCGCGCCATCCGCGGCGAGGAGCACCCCGACTGGGACGACTACCGCCGCGCCATGGTCGAGGACGGCCGCCTCGTCGTCCGCCTCCACGTAGACCGCCTCTACGGCTTCGCGCGTTGACGGTGCGTCAATAGCGGGCTTGTGGGGGTGGGGCGGGGGTGGCTACCGTTCGGGGATGATCCAGGCCACCGCCACCACCAGCGCCACGCCCGAAGAGGTGTTCCGGCACCTGGCCGTCCCGGAGGCGTGGGGGGCGTGGGGGAAGTTCCCCACGCCCGCCAAGCAGGTGCGCAAGGGCGACACGACCGCCTACGGCGTCGGGACGGTCAAGAAGATCTGGCCCGCCAGCGAGCAGACCGTCGCCTACGAGCCGTACTCGCACTTCGGGTACATCGCGCTGGCGGGGCTGCCCGTGCGCCGCTACCGCTCGGACGTGTTCCTGGAGGCCCGCGACTCAGGCACCGCCATCCGCTGGGAGGCGGTGTTCGAGCCGCTCATCCCCGGCACCCGCCCGCTGCTGCGGTTCGCGCTCGGGCTGATGCTGAAGGCGTTCGTCAAGTGGCTGCCCGCCCACGTGGAGCGCTGCCCGCCCGACTGCCCCGCCCGCCGCGCCGGGGACATATAGGGCCCTGTCTCCTGTGGGGGGGCGACCCCCCCACACCCCCCGGGAAGTGCAGTCCGGCCCGGCTCCCTCCGCTCCGCTGGCGCTCCGCTCCGGGAACCGGGCCGGAGACCGCGCGACCCCCCGCGCGGCCTCCGGCGAGAAAGGTGCAGGCCGAGAGCACCCCGCAGTTCCCTCGGCCTGCACGAACCTGGCCCCCCTAGTGGACCCCGGTCAGCCGGGATCCGGGCCGTACACCTCCCACAGCTCCCCGGCGAAGAACCGGCCGAAGTCGAGGAGCTTGCCCGCCCCGTCCGGGCCGGACGTGCGGAACGTCGTCAGCTGCCGGGCGAAGTCCGTCAGCTGGATGTGCAGCACCCCCGCCGCGACGATGTCCGCGCCGTCCTCCTCGTCCTCGCCGACGTGGCCGTCCAGCAGCCGCACGTAGAGCGTGGACGTGTCCGGCCAGATCCGCGTCGGCGGCCCGTGCAGGACGTTCTTGTGCCCGCTCAGCGTCCGCCGCCGGTCCTCGCCGTCGGTGTAGAACAGCCGGTACTTCATCAGCCGCCGGTCGTCGCCGCCGTCCGCGACGAACAGGTTGAACGTGCCCCGCTCGACCGGGCAGCGGCCCCCGTGCCCGCCCGCGTCGATCCACCCCTCGGCCTTCGCCTCGTGGTCGGGATCTGCGAGGAAGCGGTCGGTGTCGTCGGCGGTGATGGTCAGCCGGAACGACAGTGGCCGGCGCCCCTCCGCCAGCTCGCCGATCCGGGCGTCGTCCTCCCCGTAGGTGACGAACCCCTTCATCTCCTCGGTGAACGACAGCGACGTACGGCCCGCGACCGCGGTGGACGGTCCCCGTGTCCCGCCGCGGTCCCCCGAATCCGAACCGTACGCCGAGCCGTTCCCCGCCCCGTCAAGCGAGCCGGCTCCCCCGGCCGGCTCGGCCCCCGTGGCAGACGGGGCGGTGGTGGACCGGGCCGCACGCCGTTGGGCGGCCCCGTCCTCCAGCAGCCGCGTGGCAAGCCGGTCGGCCTGCGCGGCGATGGTGAGCGAGGGGTTCGGGCCCACCGGCCCCGGCATCGCCGCCCCGTCGGCGATGTAGAAGCCCGGGAACCCGAACACCTCGCCGAAGGCGTCGCAGACGCCCTCGCCCGGGTGGGCGCCCATCGGGGCGCCGCCCAGCGGGTGGACGGTGATGATGCGCTTGCGGAACCACATCGGGTTGTCGTGGTAGTCGGCGCCGAGCACGTCCGCGATCCCCTGCATCGTCTTGCGGACGCGGTTGAACAGCGCCTCGCTGGTTCCGGCGTCCCAGTCGGCGGCGAGCCGGCCGCCCTTCAGGTGCAGCCGCCCGTCGGGGGTGTCGCGGCCCATGCCGAGCAGCGGCAGCGAGCTGACGGTGAGGGCGCCGTCGCCGATCAGGTCGGAGATCTCCTTGGACAGGTTCGTGTCGGGCGCCTCCTTGAAGAACTCGGTGAACCGGTTCCACAGGAACTTCACGGCCCGCTCGAAGTCGTTGCCGACGTCGAGGCTGTCGACGATCCAGTCGGTGAAGCCGGGGTAGCCGCCGTCCTGGATGTAGGCGCCGCGGCCCGCGCCGGGCACGCCGTCCAGCTCGTCCGGCAGCCGGATCGCGGTGGTGATCACCGGCCCGCGGCTGGCGTTCAGCGGCCGGACCCGGTTGCGGTCCTTGGCGCGCAGCAGGAACGTCAGCAGGTCGCCGTTGCCGCTGAACCGGGTGCCGAGCGCGTCCGACAGGCCCGGGAACGCGTCCCGCGACTTCAGCAGCAGGAACGTGCTGCCGTAGGTGCCGGCGCCGAGGATCAGCCGGTCGCAGGTGATCGTCTGGACGGCCGGGCGGCCCTTCTTCGCCGTCAGATCGGCGTGGTGGACGTAGTCGACCTCGTATCCGCCGCCGTCCCGCGGCCGGATCGCCTTCACCTCGCGGGAGGTGCGGATGTCGGCGCCGTGGTGCGCCGCCGCCGACAGGTAGGTGTGGTCGAGGCTGTTCTTGGCGCCCTCGTTGCAGCCGATGTCGCACTCGCCGCACAGCTTGCACGTCCGCCGCGCGGCGCCGTGGACGTTGCCGTAGCCGGCGTCCGCGATCGGCAGGCTCAGGCCGGGCGTGCCGCCGGGACGGGACGCGAAGCTGACCGCGAGCGGCGGCAGCGAGATCTGCAGGCCGAGCTCGGCGGCCGCGTCCTGCATCGCGTGCGACTTCGGGGTGTCGTCGAACGGCACCTGCTCCAGCGGGTACGGGGTCGCGCCCAGCATCTTCTCGACCGCGTCGTAGTGCGGGTCGAGGTCGGCGCGGGTGATCGGCCACGGGTCGTGGCCGCCGTCCGGGCGGTCGTTGACGAACCAGTGCTCGTCCTTGCGCAGCAGCACGTTCGCGTAGATCAGCGACCCGCCGCCGAGCCCGGACGACACGACCGAGTCGCAGCCCTTGAAGCTCCAGACGTCGAACATCCCGTACAGGCCCTCGGCCGGGTCCCAGAACGCGCGTCCCATCTCGGACGGCGAGCGGGGGAAGCTGCCGGGCGGGTACGGCTGCCCGCGCTCCAGCAGGACGACCGACTCGCCGGCCTCCGCCAGCCGGTACGCGGCGACGGACCCGCCGAACCCGGAGCCCACGACGACCGCGTCCGCATGCTCGGTTCCCATCAGCCCGCCTTCCGCTTCAGGAAGTCGACGACCTGCGGGAAGACCTCGGTATCGGCGGCGGCGCCCATGAACGGGTCCTGGTGGCCGTAGCCGGGGAGGATCGCCAGCTCGTGCAGGCCGGGTGTGGCCTCGTCGAGCGTGCGGTGGCAGACGATGTTGGAGTCGGTGAACACGTGGTTGCGGTCTCCGGTGAGGAACAGGATCGGTGTCGTGACCTCGTCGGCGCGCGACAGGTAGTCGTCCGGCAGCTCGGCGAAGCGGGGGTCGCGCCGGTCGTACTTCACCGCGCGGCCGGCCTTCACCATCTTGTGGAGGTGCCGGTAGTAGTTGACGTTGCAGGCCCCGAACAGGTCGGGCAGCCGGCCGTGCGTGACCGGCGACATCTTCTCGTGCGTGTAGATCGGTTTGCCGCCGCCCCACATGAAGCTGAGCATGTGGCAGGCGGGCTGGTCGCACTCGCGGTGGAACGGGGCGACCGCCTTGGCGAGCATCCAGCCGCGCGTCAGCACTGGAGCGGTCCCGTAGCGCGGGTCCAGGTGGCAGGGCCCGACGACGTACTCCATCAGCGCGGGCCCGTAGCCGAGCTTGATCCTCGACCAGGCGGGGGTCCGCGGGGTGAGCGAGACGCTGTTGCAGACGAGGCTGGTGACGCCGGTGACGGTGCCGGCGAACAGCGCCATCGAGAACGAGATCGAGCCCACGCAGTGGGTGATCACGTGCAGGCGCCGGTCCCCGATGTGCCGGCGCAGCTCGGCGAGCGCGGCCGGGTGGTCCCAGAGCGCGAGGGCGTCGAGGGTGTGGCGCTGCGTCTCGGCGTTGTAGGGGAACCGGCCGCTGATCCGGAGGTCGGCCGCCCACACGTCGCCGAACCCGGCGTCGTGCAGGTAGTTCACCAGGTTGGTGTGCTCCGGCATGATGTACATGTCGCTGGACGTCGTCAGGCCGTGCACCAGCAGGACGGCGTCCTCGCCGCGGTCGGCGCCGGGGCGGCGGAACCGGGTCAGGTTCAGGCCGAGCCCGTCGGCGGTCGCGAAGGGGTGCACGGACACCTCGGCGTCGGCGACGCCCGCGTGCGTGAAGCGCGCGATCCGCTGCTGATCCATGTCCATCTCCTCCGCTTCCTGACGCCCCAACCTTGCCAAACACGGATATCGGCGCGGCATCGTGGAGAACCCGTACTTACGTGCGCGGACGGGCCCGCGGCACGTACGGGACGTACGTGATCTAAGAGTCGGATCTACTCGGGACGGTTCATCGCGGTCGCGACGCCGACCCGCGAGGACACGCCGATCTTGGCGAAGACGCGGGACAGGTGGGTCTCGACCGTCCGGACGCTGAGGTACAGCCGTTCGGCGATCTGCTGGTTGCCGAGGCCCTCGGCGACCAGCAGCGCGATCTCGTGCTCGCGCGGCGACAGCGCGAACGGCAGGTCCTTCCTGCCCTTGCCGCTCTTGGCGGTCGTCCCGGCGGCCGGCACCCGCACGCCGAGGCGGCGCTGCTCGCGGGCGGCCTGCGCGTGCAGCCCCGTCATCCCGCACGTCTCGAAGTCACGGCGGCGGCGGGCTGCCGCTCGCCGGCATCGCCGCCGGATC
>NZ_JABXFD010000457.1:1931-5458 GCF_013372625.1 Actinomadura sp. BRA 177 | reverse complement strand
TGTCCGGCGGTGTCCTACTCTCCCACACAGTCTCCCATGCAGTACCATCGGCGCTGAAGGGCTTAACTTCCGGGTTCGGGATGGGACCGGGTGTTTCCCCTTCGCCAAAACCACCGAACGTCTCAACGCACCACCCCATGAGGGTGGGCACATCCACGTCCGAGCGACCAGGCTCGGCATCTTCTTTTGTACTGCGGTTCCGGTTGTTTTCTGGGAACCACACAGGGACGCGAAACATCGCAGCGATTTGGTTTGAACGTTCAGTGTGTTCAAGCCACTCGGCCTATTAGTACCGGTCGACTCCACACGTTACCGCGCTTCCATCTCCGGCCTATCAACCCGATCGTCTACCGGGGGCCTTACACCCACGAAGGGGTGGGAGAACTCATCTCGAGGAAGGCTTCCCGCTTAGATGCTTTCAGCGGTTATCCCGACCGAACGTAGCCAACCAGCCGTGCCCCTGGCGGGACAACTGGCACACCAGAGGTCCGTCCGTCCCGGTCCTCTCGTACTAGGGACAGACCCTCTCAATTCTCCTACGCGCGCAGCGGATAGGGACCGAACTGTCTCGCGACGTTCTAAACCCAGCTCGCGTGCCGCTTTAATGGGCGAACAGCCCAACCCTTGGGACCTACTCCAGCCCCAGGATGCGACGAGCCGACATCGAGGTGCCAAACCATCCCGTCGATATGGACTCTTGGGGAAGATCAGCCTGTTATCCCCGGGGTACCTTTTAGCCGTTGAGCGACACCACTTCCACACGTAGGTGCCGGATCACTAGGCCCTGCTTTCGCACCTGCTCGACACGTCCGTCTCACAGTCAAGCTCCCTTGTGCCCTTGCACTCGCCACCTGATTGCCAACCAGGCTGAGGGAACCTTTGGGCGCCTCCGTTACACTTTAGGAGGCAACCGCCCCAGTTAAACTACCCACCAGGCACTGTCCCCCACCCGGATCCACGGGTGCGGGTTAGACGCTCAAAACGACCAGAGTGGTATTTCACCAACGACTCCACCGACACTGGCGTGCCGGCTTCACAGTCTCCCACCTATCCTACACAAGACGCTCCAAGCGCCAATGCCAAGCTGTAGTGAAGGTCCCGGGGTCTTTCCGTCCTGCTGCGCGAAACGAGCATCTTTACTCGTACTGCAATTTCGCCGGGCCTGTGGTTGAGACAGCGGGGAAGTCGTTACGCCATTCGTGCAGGTCGGAACTTACCCGACAAGGAATTTCGCTACCTTAGGATGGTTATAGTTACCACCGCCGTTTACCGGCGCTTAGATTCTCAGCTTCGACCCTCGAACGGATCTAACCGGTCCTCTTAACGTTCCGGCACCGGGCAGGCGTCAGTCCGTATACAGCGTCTTACGACTTCGCACGGACCTGTGTTTTTAGTAAACAGTCGCTTCCCCCTGGCCTCTGCGACCCCACCCAGCTCCCCGTGCAAGACGGTTCACCGGGCGTGGTCCCCCTTCTCCCAAAGTTACGGGGGCAATTTGCCGAGTTCCTTAACCACAGTTCACCCGATCGCCTTGGTATTCTCTACCTGACCACCTGAGTCGGTTTAGGGTACGGGCCGCCAGTACACTCGCTAGAGGCTTTTCTCGACAGCATGGGATCACTCACTTCACCTAAAACGGCTCGGCATCACATCTCACCCTCATGCGCTACGGATTTGCCTATAGCGCGGGCTACATGCTTACCCCGGGACAACCATCGCCCGGGCTGAGCTACCCTCCTGCGTCACCCCATCACTCACCTACTACCCCCTCGGGTCGACCGCTAGGCCCGAAACAAGCCCGAAGGCTCGAACCGGGATTCGGGGTCTTAGCATCAGAGGGTTCAGCGTTGGCGCATACCAGCGGGTACGGGAATATCAACCCGTTGTCCATCGACTACGCCTGTCGGCCTCGCCTTAGGTCCCGACTTACCCTGGGCGGATTAGCCTGCCCCAGGAACCCTTGGTCATCCGGCGCACACGTTTCTCACGTGTGACTCGCTACTCATGCCTGCATTCTCACTCCCACAGCCTCCACCACTCGATCACTCGGCGGCTTCACCGGCTGCAGGACGCTCCCCTACCCACCCCGAGACAAGCTCGGAGTGCCACGGCTTCGGCGGTGTGCTTGAGCCCCGCTACATTGTCGGCGCGGAATCACTTGACCAGTGAGCTATTACGCACTCTTTCAAGGATGGCTGCTTCTAAGCCAACCTCCTGGTTGTCACAGCAACTCCACATCCTTTCCCACTTAGCACACGCTTAGGGGCCTTAGCCGATGATCTGGGCTGTTTCCCTCTCGACTACGAAGCTTATCCCCCGCAGTCTCACTGCCACGCTCTCACTTACCGGCATTCGGAGTTTGGCTGACGTCAGTAACCTTGTAGGGCCCATCAGCCATCCAGTAGCTCTACCTCCGGCAAGAAACACGCGACGCTGCACCTAAATGCATTTCGGGGAGAACCAGCTATCACGGAGTTTGATTGGCCTTTCACCCCTAACCACAGGTCATCCCCCAGGTTTTCAACCCTGGTGGGTTCGGGCCTCCACACCGTCTTACCGGCGCTTCACCCTGCCCATGGCTAGATCACCCCGCTTCGGGTCTACAGCATGCGACTACATTCGCCCTATTCAGACTCGCTTTCGCTACGGCTACCCGCCACCGGTTAACCTCGCCACACACCATAACTCGCAGGCTCATTCTTCAAAAGGCACGCCATCACGAACAGGAGCAAGCTCCTGAGGACGCTCTGACGGCTTGTAGGCACACGGTTTCAGGTACTATTTCACGACCCCTCACCGGGGCACTTTTCACCATTCCCTCACGGTACTGATCCGCTATCGGTCACCAGGAAGTATTCAGCCTTACCACGTGGTCGTGGCAGATTCACACGGGATTTCACGGGCCCCGTGCTACTCGGGAACACACCCAAGAGACAACGCAGTTTCGTCTACCGGACTCTCACCGTCTACGGTCGGCCTTCCCATGCCATTCGACTACCACGCTGTTTTATAACTCTCCGCCGGACTGGTAGATCCAGCAGGATGGTCCCACAACCCCGCACACGCAACCCCTACCAGGTATCACACGCGCACGGTTTAGGCTCCTCCGCTTTCGCTCACCACTACTCACGGAATCACAATTGTTTTCTCTTCCTGCGGGTACTGAGATGTTTCACTTCCCCGCGTTCCCACCAACCTGCCTATACATTCAGCAGGCGGCGACACCCCATGACGAGTGCCAGGTTTCCCCATTCGGAAATCCCCGGATCAAAGTCTGGTTGCCGACTCCCCGAGGCATATCGCAGGCTCCCACGTCCTTCATCGGCTCCTGATGCCAAGGCATCCACCGTATGCCCTTAAAAACTTGAACACACAAAACGATCAAAACAAATCGCAGATGAGAACCCTCAACCCCACCCCGAAAGGCAGAACCTCGAAGCCCTCACCAGAGATGCTCGCGTCCACTGTGCAGTTCTCAAAAAACAACCGGGCCCACCAGCACCGCCACACTCATCGCGAGTGAGGCG
>NZ_JABXFD010000467.1 GCF_013372625.1 Actinomadura sp. BRA 177 | reverse complement strand
TTTGTTTTTTTTTTCAAAGCAGAGGCCGCCTTACGGATTAGGGGCCCGTCCGGTGGGTTCGAGGAGGTGTATAAGGGCCAGGGCGGTGGCGGTCTCCCGCCACGCCAGCTCGGCCTGCTGCTGGGAGGCGTCGCGCTCGCGCTGCGCGATCGCGATGTGCCCGGCGGCCTCGGCGCGGGCGTCGGCGACCCGCCGCTCGACGCCGGCGACGCTGAGCTCCGACATGAGCGAGCCGGCGAGCCGGTCGGCGACGCCCTCCATCCGGTCGACCATCTCCCACGCCCAGGCGACCTGCCCGGTCAGCGCCGGGGAGTCCAGCCCCCGCTCGCGGGCCTCCAGCGCGGACCGCTCGCACGCGCCGTCGCGGTCCTGGCAGTACCGGACGGTGCGGGCGCCGCGCACCGGCTGCGGCACGGGCCGTACGCCGCCGGCGCACGGCCACACCGCGACCAGGACGCCCAACCAGTCTCTTATTCACACCTTCACCTGACGACGAACAACATAAGGTCAGATCTGAGTGTCGTCGAACCATCACACACAACACAACACAAGAAAACA
>NZ_JABXFD010000519.1 GCF_013372625.1 Actinomadura sp. BRA 177 | reverse complement strand
CGACAAACTCGACGCACTCCGACAGCTGTTCAGCACCGGACCATGGCTCCCACCCGCACTCGCCCCACCACAAGCCGCCTGAACCAGATCACGCCACACAGCCATCTCAGGCTGAATAGCTACCCGCTGGGCCGGCGGGGAGGGAAATGACGGGGGTTGCCGGTGCATTCGCTGATGCACGTGCATTCTGGTGTGCAGCAGTATTGTGCGCTTACGTTGAGTGCAATCAACGGGGCAATTGATCACTTGTGGTGACGGCCGCTTCACGCTTTGCTCAGATTTTCCCTCATGCCTGTGTGACCTGGGCAGTTCGCGTTAGGCTTGTGCCGAAATCAGCGACGGGAGCACGTGCGCACCGGTGCAATTCGGGGTATGTGCTCGCCCGGGAAGCCGGGCCCGCGCCCGGCCCCGGATGGACGGCCGGCCGCGAGGCCGGGACGGCCCGGTTCGGCGGGGGGAGGCAAGGAGCCATGCTCAAGCGTGTGTCGCCGGCAGGACACGGCGGACGCCCGAGCGCCGCGGCGTCGTCGCTGATGCTGACCAAGGGCGTGTCCTGGGTCTAGGCGCCGCGAGGCGCCCGGCACCCCGGCGGCGGCCCGCCATCTCGTCACTCCCCGAGGGGCGGCAATGCGTGGACTTCCTCTCGCTGCCTGGGCGTACGTCTGCGGTGTGACGGCCCTCGCGGCCGGCCTCATCGCGACGTCGTCCTTCGCGGAGCTGGACTGGGGCAAGCTGGCCGTGCTGGCCCTGCTGTTCCTCGTCTGCGACTCGGCGCCCGCGCGGCTGACCGTCGCGCGCGCCCGGGTCTCGCTCAGCTTCGCCGCGAGCCTGGCCTCGGTGGTGCTGCTCGGCCCGGTCGGCGCCGCGCTGCTCGGCCTGGTCGCCGTCGTCACCGGGCAGCGGATCCTCGCCCCGGTCAAGCGCGTCTTCAACGGCGCGCAGTTCGCGCTCAGCGGGTTCATCGCCGGGACGGTCTTCGACCTGCTCGGCGGCGCCCGCTTCCACCCCGAGCAGGCCCGCTGGGTGGAGAACGTCATCGGCCCGTTCCTCGGCGCGCTGGTCACCTTCGTGCTGGTCAACCTGACGCTGATGGGCGGGGTTCTGCTGCTCAGCCGGCAGACGACGCCGCGCGAGTGGCTGCACGAGAGCGGCCAGCTCGCCGTCGGCTGCCTCGGCTACGGCATGGTCGGCCTGCTGATCGCCGGGCTGTGGCCGCGGGTCGGGCCGTTCGCCGCCGTCCTCGTCCTGCTCCCGCTGTTCATCGCGCGCTGGGCGATGGACCAGGCGTACGCGCAGCAGCAGGCGCACGCCGCGACCCTCGCCGCGCTCTGCCAGGCGGTCGAGACCAAGGACTTCTACACCCGCGGGCACTCCGAGCGCGTCTCCCGCGGCTCGGTGATGATCGCGCAGGAGATCGGGATGCGCGCCGACCGGGTGGAGGCGATCCGCTACGCCGGGATGCTGCACGACGTCGGCAAGCTCGGCGTCCCCACCAAGGTGCTGCAGAAGTCGGGCTCGCTCACCGAGGAGGAGTTCGCCGCGATCCAGCTGCACCCGATGCGCGGGCTGGAGATCGTCCGCGAGATCGGGTTCCTGGACGAGGCGCTCGCCGGCATCATGCACCACCACGAGAAGATGAACGGCCGCGGCTACCCGATGGGCCTCGCCGGCGACGAGATCCCCGAGTTCGCCCGGGTCATCTCCGTCGCGGACGCGTTCGACTCGATGACCTCGACCCGCTCCTACCGGGCCGCCCGCAGCGTGACGGAGGCCGTGGACGAGCTGCGCCGGGGGATGGGCGACCACTTCGACCCCGGCATGGTCGAGGCGTTCCTGCGGGCGCTCGACCGGGACGGCTGGGAGCCGCCGCGGCCGGTCGTCCTGCCCGACGACGCCGTCGCCGAGACCACCCAGCAGGACCACGACGACCCGAGCGCGCCGCTGCGGGTCACCGGCGGCGACGAGGTGCGGCACCAGTGACGACCGGCCATCTCCCCGCCCGCGAGCGGGCCGCGTGGCAGACCATCGACTCCGGCCAGCTGCTGCTGATCGCGACCGCCGGGCTGTTCGTCGTCGTCGCGATCACGCAGGTCGCGGCGGTCGGCCTGCACCAGCCCAACGTCGCGATCATCTTCGGCGTGCTGATCGCGCTGGGCGAGCTGTTCCGCATGGTGATGCCGGGCAACCGGGAGGTCGCGCCGATCGCCAGCGCGGGCGCCATGGGGTACGCGCTGCTGGTCGGCGTCGGCCCCGAGGGCGCCGCGCCGGGCGCGCCGCTCGGCGTCGTCCCGGCCGAGCACTCCGCGCTGCAGGTCGTCGCGGTCACCGCGGTCGCCATGCTGGTCGGCTCGCTGCCGCACATCGCGGTCGGCCGGACGCCGCGCCCGGACGCGATGGCGCGCCGGCTGTTCAACGTCGCGGTCATCGCGCTGTGCTTCCGGCCGGTGCTCTCCCTCGACCTCGCCTGGTACCTGCTGCTGGCCGTGATGGGCGTCGTCGTCATCGCGTCCTGCTTCACCGACGTGCTGATCGCCGCGATGATCCGGGCGGAGACCGTGCGGGCCCGGTTCGGCATCGCGCTGCGCGACGAGATCGCCGCGAAGATGGCGCTGTGCGCCGCGACCAGCGCCACCGCCATGCTGATCGCGGTCGCCACGACCGCGATGGGCGAGGCCGCGCTGCTGATCTTCACGGTGCCGATCCTGGTGACGCAGTTCGCGTTCCGCCGGTACGCGGGCATCCGCGCGACGTACCTGGAGACCGTCCGGGCGCTGTCGCGGGTCACCGAGGTCGGCGGCTACGTGGAGGCCGGCCACTCGCGGCGGGTGTCCCGGCTCGCCGTCGCGATGGGGCGCGAGCTCGGCATGGCCGAGGAGGAGCTGCTCGAACTGGAGTACGCGGCGCTGATGCACGACATCGGGCAGCTGTCGCTCGGCGACCCGATCCCGGGCGGCGCGACCGTGCTGGCGTCCCCGGCCGAGCAGCGCCGCATCGCCGAGCTGGGCGCCGAGGTGATCAAGCAGACCGGGGTACTGGACCGGGTGGCGCACATCGTGCAGCTGTCCTCGCACCCCTACCGGACGGGTCGCGAGCCCGTCGGCGACTCGGGCGAGCGGCCGATCCCGCCGCCGCTCGCGGGCCGCATCATCAAGGTCGCGAACGCCTACGACGACCTGGTCGGCGACTCCTCCGACCGGGACAGGGGCGCCGCCGTGCTGGAGCGGCTCCGGCTCGACTCGGCCGCCGAGTACGACCCGACGGTCGTGGAGGCGCTCAGCCGGGTCGTCGACCGGCGGCTGCGGCAGTAGACCGCGTGCGCCGCCGTGATCGCCATCGCGGCCGTCCACAGCAGGAGCGCGCCGAAGTGCTGGTCGTCCAGCGGTGACGAGCCCCAGCGGCGGCCGAGGAGCTCGTACCAGTTGCCGCCGAGGACGGTCCCGTCCAGCATGAGCGCGACCCCGGCGAGCACGTGCAGCGGCAGCACGGCGAGCGGGACGAGCGACCCGGCCGTCCCGCGGAAGTAGGCGAGCCCGATGGCGAGGAAGACGACCATCGAGAGCGAGTGCAGGGCGTGGTTGCTGAGCGACGGCGGGAACAGCGGCGACACGTACCACGCGTAGAGGCTGAGCAGCAGCAGCGCGGACGAGACGACCGGATGGCCCAGCGCTCGCAGGCCCCGGCTGTCGGCGGCAGCGGCGAGCAGTGCCCGGCTCTCGCCCCGCATCACCTTGAGCCCTAGCTTCACCGGAGCCCCGTACAGCAGCAGCAACGGTGCGACGAGCCCGACGAGGATGTGCTGGATGGCGTGGGCGCTGAACAGGACCATGCTGTACCGGGAGATCCCGCTCGCGGTGGCGAGCAGCAGGACGAGCAGCCCGCCCGTCCACGCCGCGGTCCGCTGCCACGGCCAGTCCCGGACGCGCACGACGCCCACCCCGTACAGGACGGCCGCGGCGACGATCAGCACGAAGAACAGCGGATCGATCCACCAGTTCAGCAGGTACGGGCCGACGCCGGCGGGGCCGGGCAGCGGGAACCCGAGCCGCAGCGTGGCGAGGTCGAGCGTGTCGGGGGCGTTCTCGGGCGGTGGTGTGCGGGACAGCCCGACGGCCAGCGCCATCGTCGCCGTCATCACGAGGATCTCGACCGTGCCGAGGCGGAGGAAGGCGCGCTTGCCCGTCCCGTACCGCAGTGCGGGGATCGTGGTGCGGCGGTGCCACCAGCCGCACGCGCCGAGCGCGGCGAGCGCGACGCCCTTCGCCACGATCAGCATCCCGTACCGCGATCCGAGGTGGACGCCGCCGAGCCGCACCCAGGCGTTCACCGCGCCGCTGACCCCGACGACCGCGAACGCTACGAGCGCGAGGGAGCTGTACCGCCCGACGACCTGGGGGAGCCCGTCGCGGACGTCCGGCGCGACGGTGACCAGGGCGACGAGCCCGCCGATCCACAGCGCGACGCCGAGCACGTGGCCGGCGAGGCTGTAGACGGCGAGTGCGTGGTTCGATGCGCTCGCCGCGTGCCCGGTGAACAGCGGCGGCAGCATCCCGGCGAGCGCGCCGGCGAGGAGGTATCCGGTGCCGCCCGCCGCGCGGGGCAGGCTCGCCGCGACCGCCAGCGCGACCGCGACGGCGAGGACGAGCAGCAGCGCCCGCCCCTGCGGCAGCTCGATGAGGAGCGTCCGCATCATGCTGCCGGTCAGGCCCGTGAACCCGATCCCGAACAGGTCGAGGGCGGTGAAGAGGATCAGCGCCAGCGTGCACAGCGCCCACGCGAGCGCGGTCAGCGACGCGGCGCGCAGGCAGCGGCGGCCGGTCGCGGACGTCCCCGGCACGAACACGGCCGCGACGAGCAGCCAGCCGACCGTGAGGACCGCCGCGACGTCGCCGCCGAGCTTCGCGACCGACAGGCCGATCTTGGTCAGCGCGCCCGCCTGCGACAGTCCGGGCGTCGCGCCCTCGCTGAACGCGCCGCCGAGCCGCACGACGAGCGCGAGGACGACCAGCGCCAGCGCGGCGGCCCCGATGACGAGCATCGCCCGGTCGGTCTGGGCCGGGGACCGGTCCGGGTTCGCCTCATGTGTCGTCACGGCCGGAAATACGCGTACACCCGGCGGAAAGGTTCATTAGTGTTTCCGCCAAGCCGCAGTCTGGCCGGTGCCGCCGGCCTTCCGACGCCGCCGAGGAGCGAGATGAGCGCCCAGCCACCGGGGAGCAACACGTATCCCGTCTCTTATACACCTCT
>NZ_JABXFD010000044.1 GCF_013372625.1 Actinomadura sp. BRA 177 | reverse complement strand
CTCGTAGACGAGGTGGTGCAGGCCGCGCTCACCGGTCGAGCAGATGTACATGCCCGGGCGCTTGCGAACCGCCTCAAGCCCTTCACGGACAGAGATCGAACTAGCGTCGTACGCACAAGGAGAACCTCCTGCCGGGGATGTCAGCCGCTCCGCGCCCGAGGGAGGCGCGGTGTGCCACGTAACACACATGGGGGCACCCGGTCGTGCTCTGTGCATGTCTGGTCAGCGGCCCGGGCACCACATGGCGGCGCAGCATCCTGAAACGCATCCATTCTACCGGGTCATGCGGCGAAAAGTGGCACTCACGAGCGCTGTGTGCGCGTGTGGCGGCCGATTGGACCTGGAGCTACATCCCCCCAGAGGTCCCGGGGCGTTCTCTGGCCTACGTGGCGCTGGCCGCTCCACCGCGCACCCCGCCCCCCTCACCGACGCTCGCACCCCCCCCCCCACCGCCCGCCGCTCCCGCCACCGGCCGCCCTCAGCGGCCTGCTCCTGCGCCACCGCCCCGCGCCCCCCCACCGCAGCACACACACCGCCCACACACCCTACCACCCACCCA
>NZ_JABXFD010000045.1 GCF_013372625.1 Actinomadura sp. BRA 177 | reverse complement strand
GGCCGGGGCGGCCCGCGTCCAGCGCGCCGCTGTAGGCGACCGCGGTCTCGGCGGCGGCCTTGAAGACCCTGCCCTTGCCGTCCGCCGCGGCCTTCTGCTCGGCGCCGATGTAGACCCTCTCGAACACGCGCGGGACGGCCAGCAGGAACGTCGGCTGGAAAGACGCGAGGTCGGGCAGCAGGTTCGGGATGTCGCCGGGACCGAGGACGATGCCCCCCTCGAGAGTCGCGGCCTCCAGCCGCCGCGCGCACACGTGCGCGAGACGCACCAGCAGCAGCGTCGCGATGCCCAGCGCCCAGTACACGCTGTCGATGGCGTACGGTGGCGGTGCACTAAGCGGCTTTTCTATGCCCTTCATTCATGTGAGCAGCACTTCAACATATCCACAGATTACAGAGTGCACGCTTACTGGTCTGACATGCCCTACCTTACACGACTCTCACGCTCCCACACGGCCCCTCGACGACGCCTGCCATCTCGACCTTATCACCACACCCAAACACACCATCCCGGACTACGAAGCCTAGACTCCCTATACACCACTCCAGCACACACGACGC
>NZ_JABXFD010000657.1 GCF_013372625.1 Actinomadura sp. BRA 177 | reverse complement strand
GAGATGTGTATAGGAGCCGGCGCCGCCCGCGAGGTCGCGGCGGCCGTGGCGGCGGCGCTCGACAACGTCCGGCGGAACTGCGGCGACGGCGCCCGCGCCTGGGTCCTGCTGGAGGACGGCGAGGGCGAGGTGACCGTCAGCGTCCGCGACGACGGCCCCGGCATGCCCGCCGGGCGGCTGGACGAGGCGGCGGCGGACGGGCGGCTCGGCGTCGCCCAGTCCATCCGGGGCCGCGTCGCCGACCTCGGCGGCACCGCCGCGGTCTTCTCCGCGCCGGGCGAGGGCACCGAGATCGAGTTGACGGTGCCCCGGAGCCCGGACGCCCGTCCTAGGGTGTGAGCGTGGGCCTGCGAGGCACTGTACCTTCTACAACTCTGACGCTGCCGAAGACGAGGGTAGTGGTGATCGCAGTAGAAGACGACTCATGATAAACAAGTATATCACAACAATCTACTACGATGCTACACACATATAAGATGAACAGA
>NZ_JABXFD010000453.1 GCF_013372625.1 Actinomadura sp. BRA 177 | reverse complement strand
TCCTCGTCCCCGCCGATGCCACACCCGCCCCCGACCACGGGTAAGCTTTGACCCGCCCACACGGGGCCTTAGCTCAGTTGGTAGAGCACCGGCTTTGCAAGCCGGGTGTCAGGGGTTCGAATCCCCTAGGCTCCACCCACCGAAAAGCCCAGGTCAGAAGCCATGTTCCGACCTGGGCTCTCGTGTCTCACGATCTCTTCTTCCGCTTCCGTGCCCGTTGCGTGCCCGATCGCTTCTTCCCCTTGAGTTCGGCCTTGGCCATGGCACTCAAGGTGTCGGCGATCTCCCGGTGCCGCTCGTCCGTCGCGTGCAGGTAGATCATGGCCGCGCGGTCGCTGGCGTGGCCCATGCGTTCCTTGAGTTCCGGGAGCGTCGCCCCAGCGATCGCGGCGAGGGTGTTGCCCGTGTGCCGCAGGTCGTGAAAGCGCACGCCCTTGAGCCCCGCCTTCTCCAAGGCCCGCACCCAGTTGCGCCGGAAGTTCGCCCGCCGGAGCAACGCACCCTTACCGCCGACGAAGACGAGCCCCTCGTCGCCGTCCTGCGCGAACGCCTTGACGTGCTCTTTCAGCTCAGGGAGCACGATTGCCGGAATCGGAAGCGTCCGCGCGCCCGCCTCAGTCTTCGGAGGCCCGAAGTGGAGCGGCTTACCCGTCACCTCCACCAGCGTCCGTTCAACCCGGACGGTGCCGGCCTTGAGGTCGACGTCCTTCCGCCGCAGCGCCACGGCCTCACCCCAACGCAGGTTCGCGAAGGTCGCCAGCAGGACGAGCGCCCGGTAACGACGGTCGATCACCTCAGCCAGGGCGAACACTTCGGAGATGCTGAGGACGGGTCGCTCTGGCGAGTTCTCGGCCCCGCCGCCCTTGACTGTGCAGGGGTTGCGCTTGATCATGCCGTCACTGACCGCCGTGTTCATGATGGCATTGAGCAGCCGATATGCCTTGGCTACCGTGACGGCACCGGCCCCGGAGTCGAGCAGATGCTTACGCCAGCGCCGCACGTGAGCATCCTCGATGTCCGAGACCGCCGAGTTGCCGAAAGCCGGAGCGAGGTGCAAACGGACGAGGCCCTCATACCGTTCGAGGGTCTTTGCCCGCAGGCCCGGACGCTCCTTGAGCCACGCTTCGGCGTACTCCTTGAAGGAGACCTTCCCGGCGTCCGGGGAGAGCCAGTCACCGCTCTTGATCTCGGCCGCTTTGAGCACAAGCCAACGCTCGGCGTCCCGCTTGGTCGCGAACGTGTGCGGCGCAGGCCGATCGATCTCGTCAAGCCCGAGGTAGCGAGCCTGGAACCGCCCCGAGGGCAGTTTCCGGACGCGTCCGAAGCGACGCTTGCCAGCCATTACGCGGCCCTCCTGCTGTAGTTGCCCCGTAGAGTGACCGGCTCGACGAGACCGGCCGCGATGTACTCGTGAAGTGCGGATTCGGGGATGCGCACGAAGCGACCGACCCGCACGAACCGGATGCGCCGTTCCTCGATCAACCGCCGTGGGAACCGCTGCGAGGTGTTGAGGTACTCGGCCGCCTCCGCCACGGTCAGCAGCCGTTCAGCCGGAAGGTTGTCGAGTCGCTTGGTCACGCTGCCTCCGCAGTTGCCGAAAGTTCTGGGGTGGGGTTGCGGGTCGCGGCGTCGAGCTGGCGGCGCCGTTGGATCCGTTCGTTGATCAGCAGGAGAAGCCGTTGTTCGGCCGGTTTCACGTCGGCGTCACCGGGGCCGGCTCTCTCCCAGACGTGGACCGCTTGCGGGTCGGTCGGGTTGCTCACCGGGATTCCGGCCTCAGCCAGTCGGGCGAGGACCCAGGCTTTGCGGTCGGCTTTGTGGTCGGCGAGGGTTTTGCCGGACCATTTGCGGGAGACCAGGACGCGGCGGCCGCCGTAGCCGAGGTGTTCGCGTCGGTGTGCTTTGCCCTTGCAGTAGCCCGGCGTCATGCCCTTGCGCGGGTTCTTGGGCTGCACGCCGTAGCGCAGCCAATTCGCGCATGTCGGGGAGCACGGTTCGTAGCGGAGTGCTTCAGCCATGCGGTCGACGTGTTCACGCTGCGCCGCAGTGTCGGCGGAGTGGCATTCGGCCACGCCCTTGACCAGGTATTTGGTCAGGTAGCCGATGCAGCGCCGGGAGTCGGGAGAGTCGGCGAGGACGCCTTGAGCGTCGATTTGCCGCCCGAAGCGGACCACGTGCAGGGGTTCGGCGTCCTCGTCCTGGCCGAGGGCGTCTAGCGCCTCATCCCAGGTGGGGAGTACCTCGCCGGTGGCCGGGTCGAGATAGCCGCCGCCGTCCTCGCCCGCCACGTCATCCCAGACCGGCAGGTGTTCGCCGTCGAAGACGACGCGGTCGGTCGGAGGCCACCACACTTGGTGGTAGGTGGCCGCCACCACCTGACGCAGCTCAGCCCGCGAAATCGTGCCGCGAATCGCCATGTGCAGGTGGGGCGCGAGGCGCCGTTGCGGTTCGACGGCGGCGAAGTACTGCACGTCGTAGCCGACGAACCGGCGCAGGTTCTGCACGAACCGGTCAACCAGCTTGGAGAAGTGCAGAGCATCGCGAGCAGCCCGCGCGTAGTCGTACGTCGCCGGGTCGACCGGCGTACCGTCACCGCGCACCCGCCGTAGGAGTCCAGGGTGAGGGTGAGGAACAGCGAGGGCCGGAAGGTCTTGCCATCGTGGCCTCGGAACACCTTGCCGACCGTGCGGGAGTCGACCGGACGACGAGGAAGGTCGGGCGCGTCCTGCCGCCGCCGGGTCGACCGGGTGCGCCGGCCCTTGGTCTGGTCACCGGTCTTGAGGGCACCGCGGACCCCGGTCCGTTCTAGCTCGTTGTCCAGGTCGCGCACCA
Source organism: Actinomadura sp. BRA 177 (assembly GCF_013372625.1). Classification (GTDB taxonomy): domain Bacteria; phylum Actinomycetota; class Actinomycetes; order Streptosporangiales; family Streptosporangiaceae; genus Spirillospora. The sequence continues at coordinate 2,724 of NZ_JABXFD010000453.1, read as the reverse complement.
CGGCATCCCAGAACTCGGAGTCTTCCCCGTCCGCCGTCCCGTCCTCGGCCGCGCGGTCACGGGCCGCCGTAGCGTGCGCCCGCAGTTCCATCCACGCCCGTTGCTCCTCATCCGGGTCAGCGCGCGTGATGACCGGTTCCTCGGCCAGGTGCCAGCCTTGACGGCACTGCACCGCGCGAAGCTTGCGCTTGCGTTCGGCGCACGACGGGCACACCGAGGCCAGGGTGTGACCGCACGGGACATAGACCATCTCGGCCGCGCCCGTGTTGAGGTCGACCCGCCGCATGGGGACTGGACGGACGCACACGCCGTGTTCGACCGCGACCGCTTCCAGCACGCCCCGCGCCAGCGGAGCCAGCGTCTTGACGACCGGTTCCGGACCGGGTTCGGCCGACGAGGATGAGTCGACCTCGGGGCCGTCGAGGGTGGGTTGTCTCACGCCGCCCCCCCGCACGTCGACATCGGGCAGGCCGAGCGCGACCATGTCGCGGATGTCGGAGTCGGCGACGTAGGCCGCCCGCACCCGGACGGGGTCGGGTGAGGCTTCGAGGCGGACGAACCCGACGCCCGCGCCGACCTCGGGGACGGAGGAGATTTGGTCGGCCAGTGCGCCACGGTCGCGGGCACCGTCGCCGAGCACCATGTCTACTTGCTCGTCTTCATCGAGCCGTAGGGCGATGCGGTCGGGGAATAGGTTGCGCAGGTTGTTGACCTCTTTGCGCGCGTCCTGCTGCGCCCCGATCACGCAGTACCCCACCGAACGGCCCTGCGAGGTGAGCACGGCAAGCGCCGACTCGGCCCGCTTGCGCAAGTCCCGCTCTGGGCAGTAGGCGGTCAGGAACGCCAGCTCATCCACCACCACGACCCGGAACGGGTGCTCATGCGACGGTGTGAACGAGCGGGTCACTCCGGCGAAGCGTTCGGCGCGGGCGTTCATGTCCTCGGCCGCCGTCTCCAGCAGCTTGACCATGCCGCCGGACGGGTCGGAGGAGTACCGCCCGTACCGTTCGAACAGCGCTCGCCCGAAGGACAGTTCCATGCGTTTAGGGTCGACCGCCCACACCTCCACCAACCCGGACAGCATCCAGGGCAGCAGTGCGCGAATGGTGGACCAGATGACCGAGCCCTTGCCGGCCCCCGTCGCCCCCGCGATCAGCACATGCGTCCCGAGCAGCCGCAGCCGCCACGGCGACCCGTCCTCGCACCGTCCGATCACTAGCCCGGACAGGTCGACGTCGGAGCCGTCGGGGACGGGCAGCGCCGGCATCGGGACGGCCAGGGCGTCACGGCGGATGAATTCGAGCCAGATGCGGCCCGGACGGTCCCCGTTCCGGACGCGGACCAGGGTTGCGCCGAAGCCGTGGGCGAGGTTGACCGCGACCCGTTCCCACGCGTCCGGAGCCTGCCCCTTGAGCATGCGGACGAGCACCCGGTCCGAGGTCGGGCCGCAGCGGACCCGCACGGGGGAGGGCAGGTACTCCCGCCCCTTGTGCACCTTGGTAAGTCCAGCAGTGACCAGGACGGGTTGCCAATCGCGCCGGTAGACCGCGACCAGGCGCCAGCGGGCACGGGCCGGACGGGCGATCCAGCGGACGAAGGACGGACGGTCCACCCCCGCCCACACGGAGAGGCTCACGGCGACGAGGGCCAGGACCAGGACGGGCACCAGCCACCCGAAGCGGACGCCGAGCCAGCCCAGACCGGCCGCGATGGACACCGGGACGATGTTGCGGACCAGGAAGACGACCGTGCGGACCAGCGCGCGGACGGCGTTGACGATGAGCACCAGGCCCTCGGGCATGTGCCAGACCGGAGGCGCCCACTTGGGCGCGGCGAACGGGTCACGCTGCGCTTCAACGGCGACGTTGTCACCGGGGCCGAGCTTGCGGAACTCCCAGGCCATAACCTGGACACCTCTTCTCTTTCAAAGCTGTGGGAGAGCGAGAGAAGCGGGGCGGCCGGAGGTACCAGCTCCAGCCGCCCCACCCGGATTCAGGCCGCCGGGTCTTCGGCGGACACGCCCTGCGGGTTGTTGAGCGTGTGGAGCCGTTCCACCTCGGCCGCATACGCCGCGAACGACTCGGCAAGCTTGCGCGCGACCCGGACGTCTTCGGCGGTCGGTGACGTGGCCCTGGCCGGAGCGATGATCACGTGGGCGTAGCTGTGCGTGATGGAGATCTGCGCCCGGTTCTTGCCGCGCGGGCACAGCACCGACACCCGCTCGTCCGGGTAGATGCTCACCGACGTCAGCGCCGTCCCGTCCGGCTCCACCTGAACCGTGGTGTAGCTGTAGGCCCCCATCAGGCAGCCGCTCCCTTCCCGGACGAGCGGCCCGAGGAGGACCCGCCCGACGAGGAGCGGCGGCCGGACCGGTACAGCCGCTCCACCTCCACCGCGTACGCCGCCGCCTGCTCGGCCAGCCCCCGCGCGAACTCCACATCCCCGGCGTTCAGCCGCTCGGGAAGGGTCAGGGTGACCAGCACCCGACCCGCCGACACGGTGAACAGCGGCGTACGCGCCCGGAACGACTTGAACTCGGAGGAGGCCGCGCCGTCGATGGGCAGCGACAGCGCCGACATGCGCCCGCCCCCCATCACGCAGCGTCCTTGGCAGCCGCGCCGCCGTCCTTGCCCGCCGAGCGGGACCCGCCGCCGCCCTTGAAGTTGGCCGGACGCACCGCCCCCGCCTTCAGCGAGTAGGCCAGCCGCCCGGTACCGGAGTTGA
>NZ_JABXFD010000058.1 GCF_013372625.1 Actinomadura sp. BRA 177 | reverse complement strand
CGTAGGGCGGGACGCCGCGGAACGCTCTGGGGCCCGTGCGGGCGTCTCGGGGGCCGGTGCCGGCTCCGGTTCGGCCTCCGCCTCGGCCTGTGGCGCGGGTTCCGGTTCCGGTTCCGGCTCGGTGGCCGGTTCGGTCGGCGCGGTCTGCTTGGCGCCGCCGGTCGGGGCGATCCGGGCGATCGGGGCGCCGATCGCGGCGGACTCGCCCTCCGGCACCAGGATCTCTTCGAGCACGCCGGCCTCGTAGGCCTCGTACTCCATGACCGCCTTGTCGGTCTCGATGTCGACGATGACGTCGCCGACCGCGACCTCGTCCCCCGGCTTCTTCTGCCAGGAGCTGATGACGCCCTCCTCCATCGTGTCGGAGAGGCGCGGCATGAGAATTTCGGTCATGAAACGGTCTCCAACGAGTGGCCGGTGGCGCGGAGCGTGTCGCGGACGGCGGTGAGCAGGGACTCGGCGGACGGCAGCGCCACCGACTCCAGGGACTTGGCGTAGGGCAGCGGCACCTCGGCCATCGCGACGCGGCGGACCGGCGCGTCCAGCCAGTCGAACGCGCCCTCCTGGATGGTCGCGGCGATCTCGGCGCCGATGCCGTAGGTGAGCCAGTCGTCCTCGGCGACGACGGCGCAGCCCGTCTTGCGGACGGAGTCCACGATCGTCTGCCGGTCCAGCGGGCGCAGGCTGCGCAGGTCGACGACCTCCGCGGACACGCCCTCGGCGGCGAGCTTCTCGGCGACCTCGCCGGCGACGCGCGCCATCCGCGAGTAGCCGATGATCGTGATGTCGGTGCCCTCCCGGGTGACGCCGGCGCGGCCGATCTCGGCGGGCTCGATGTCCTCGACCGGGGCGGGCAGCTCGGCCTTGGTGTTGTAGAGGGCGAGGTTCTCCAGGAACAGCACCGGGTCGTCGTCGCGGATCGCGGCCTTCAGCATCGCGGACGCCTCGGCGGGCGTGGACGGCGCGACGACCTTCAGCCCCGGGATGAACGAGTAGAACAGCTCGACGTTCTGCGAGTGGGTGGCGCCGAGCTGCTGCCCGCCGCCGCCCGGCGTGCGGATCACCATCGGGACGCTGGACTGCCCGCCGAACATGCCGTAGATCTTCGCGGCGTGGTTGACGATCTGGTCCAGCGCCAGCAGCGAGAAGTTGATCGTCATGATCTCCACGACCGGGCGGAGACCGAGCATCGCGGCGCCGATCGCGGCGCCGACGAACCCCTCCTCGGCGATCGGGGTGTCGCGGACGCGCTTCGGCCCGAACTCCTTCAGCAGCCCCTCGGTGATCTTGTAGGAGCCCTCGAAGAGCCCGATCTCCTCGCCCAGCAGCAGGATGTTCTCGTCCCGCAGCATCTCGACGCGGAGCGTGTCCCGGAGGGCCTGGCGGTAGGTCACGGTTGCCATGGGGGTGCCTCTCAGGAACGGAATACGGGGTCGGCGGGGAACCGGCGGAGGTCGCCCGGGACCGGGGTGGCGTAGGTGTAGTCGAACAGCGTGGAGACCTCGGGCTCGGGGCTCTCGTCGGCGAACTTCGCGGCCTCGTCGACCTCGGCGGTGACCTCGGCGTCGAGCCGGTCGCGGTCCTCGTGGGAGAGGAACCCGGCCTCCTCCAGGTCCAGCGCCATCTTGGCGAGGGGGTCGGCGGCCTTCAGCGCGTCCTTCTCCTCCTTGGTCCGGTAGCGGGCCGGGTCGACGACCGAGTGCCCCTTCAGCCGGGGGCTGACCGTCTCCAGCAGGTACGGCTTGCTCTGCGACCGGGCGCGCTCGACGGCGGCGCGCGCGGCGTCCCGCACCGCGACGACGTCGGCGCCGTCCACGCGGGCGCTCTCCATCCGGTAGGCGGCGCCCCGCTTGTACAGCTCGGGTTCGGCGCTGGACTTGTCCACGGTGGTGCCCATACCCAGGCCGTTGTTGATCACAACGAAGACGATGGGCAGGTCCCACAGGGCCGCGATGTTCAGCGACTCGTGGAACGCGCCGATCGCGGCCGTCCCGTCGCCCATCTGGCACATGACGATCTCGTCGCCGCCCTTGTAGGAGACGGCGAGCGCCGCGCCGGTCGCGAGCGGGAGCTGACCGCCGACGATGCCGTACCCGCCGAGCATCCGCTTCTCGGCGTCGAACAGGTGCATCGACCCGCCCCACCCCTTGGACACTCCGGTGGACCGCCCGTACAACTCGGCCATGACGCGGTCGGCGCCGATGCCCTTGGCGATGGCGTAGCCGTGGTCGCGGTAGTTGGTGAACAGGTAGTCGTCGGGACGCAGCGCGGTCATCAGCCCGACGACCGTGGCCTCCTCGCCGAGGTTCAGGTGGCAGTAGCCGCCGATCTTGGCCTCGGTGTAGGCGCGGGCGGCCCGCTCCTCGAACCGCCTGATCAGCAGCATCTGCCGGTAGTAGCCGACGAGCGTCTCGGCGTCCTCCGCCGGGGGCTTCGGCGGCGTCGCGGCGGTGCCGGGCTCCGCGCCCTTGCCGCGCGTTCTCCGGCCTCGCGCCGGAGCGGCCTTGACGTTCTCAGCCATCGGCGACCTTCCTCTGTCCGGGGCAGCGTCGTAGGATCGCCACAACACTCCCGATCATCATTGATCTATGATCGATCATATTCCACGGAGTCAGGATTCGCCTACCCCATCACGAGGTACTTACCCGTCGTGGCGCTACGATCGAGTTTCGTGAATACGCCCGCCCAGCTGCTGCGCACCGGACTCGCCGACCAGATCCGGGAGTTCATCGTGGAGGGCATCAGCGCGGGCCGGTGGGAGCCGGGCGAGCGCATCGTCGAACGCCGGATCGCGGCCGAGCTGGGGGTCAGCCAGGGGCCGGTGCGCGAGGCGCTCCGCCAGCTGGAGGCGCAGCGGCTGATCGAGTCGCTGCCGAACCGCGGCGCCCGCGTCCGCGAGTTCACCGAGCGCGACCTCGCCGAGATCTTCCCCGTCCGGGCCGGGCTGGAGCGGACGGCCGTGGAGCTGGCGCTGCCCCGCCTCGCCGGCTGCGTGGACGCGCTGGAGGAGCACAACGACCGGCTGGCCGCGGCGGCGCGGGACGGCGACCTGCAGGAGCAGATGCGGCTCAGCATCGCCTTCCACCGCGAGATCGTCGAGACGGCCGGGAACCGGCTGCTCGTCTCGGTCTGGGAGGGCCTCGGCATCGAGCTGTGGACGACCCTGTCCCTGCGCCTGCACCAGACGGAGATCTACTCCAAGTCGGCCGAGCACGCCGAGCTGATCGAGGCGTTCCGCCGCGGCGACCCCGAGGCGCCGCAGCTGCTGCACGACCACGTCATGAACTACGCCCCGTGACTACTCTGTCGAGCGGTACGCCTTCGTGAGCTGCGCCTCGGCGTCGTCCAGGTAGGAGCGCAGCTCCCGCTCGGCCGCCGCGACGTCGCCCTCCGCGATCAGGTCGTAGAGCCGCCGGTTGCGGGCGAGGTACGGCTCGTGGAACTCGCGCGGCGAGCCCATCTCGTGGAAGACGAGCCGCATCTCGGCGAGCAGGTGCTGGATCATCTCGTCCACCCGCGGGCTCCCCACCAGCGCGGCGAGGGCCTGGTGGAAGCGGATGTCGGCGGTGCCGACGTGCGGCCAGTCCCCGGCCGCCGCGGCGCCCTCGCCGTCCAGGACCGCCGCCTCCAGCCGGGCGAGGGCCCCGCGCGGGGCGTCCGGCGCGCACCGCACGCCCTCGCACTCCAGGATCCGGCGGACGCGGTACAGGTCGGCGAGCCCGTCGGCGGTCACGCGCCGTACGAACACGCCCCGGTTGAACTCGTGGACGAGCAGCCGTTCCTGGACGAGCAGCCGGAACGCCTCCCGCACGGTGTTGCGGGACACCTTCACCGCGGCGGCCAGCTCCTTCTCGGGCAGCTGCGCCCCGGGGACGAGCCGGCCGTCGGTGATCTGGGCGCGCAGCAGGCCGGCGACCCAGGCGGCGGTGCTCGTGCGGTCCAGGCCGTCCCGCGCCGCCGCGATCTCGTCGAGCCAGGACTCCGCCATCGACCGTCCTCCCGCGTATGTGCGGGGCCAGGGTATCCCATCGCGCGGAAAATCCCTCAACAAGGGGATTGCTGGATTGTTGAACAATCTCTACGCTGGCGGAAAGCCGATCCCAGAAGGGCCACCCCCATGACGGACCGGACCACCCTGGACAAAACCCCGGCACCACCCGCCTCGTCCCGCCGCGGCGCGCTGATCGGCGCCATGTTCCTGATGGCCACCAGCGCCATCGGCCCCGGCTTCATCACCCAGACCACCGTGTTCACCGCCCAGCTCGGCGCCGCGTTCGCGTTCGCGATCGTCGTGTCGGTGCTGGTGGACATCGCGATCCAGCTGAACGTGTGACGCATCGTCGGCGTGTCCGGCATGCGCGCCCAGGAGCTCGGCAACCGCGTCCTGCCCGGCGCCGGCTACGGCCTCGCCGCCCTCGACGTCTTCGGCGGCCTGGTCTTCAACATCGGCAACATCGCCGGCACCGCGCTCGGGCTGAACGCGCTGCTCGGCCTGGACGTCAAGATCGGCGGCGGGATCTCCGCGCTGGTCGCCATCGCGATCTTCCTGATCCGGCGCGCCGGCGTCGCGATGGACCGGATCGTCGTCGTGCTCGGCGGCGTGATGATCCTGCTGACGCTGTACGTGGCGTTCGTGTCCGACCCGCCCCTCGGGGACGCGCTGCGGCAGAGCGTCGCGCCCGAGACCGTCGACTTCCTGGTCATCACCACCCTGATCGGCGGGACGGTCGGCGGCTACATCACCTACGCGGGCGCGCACCGCATGATCGAGTCCGGGCTGACCGGGAGCGAGAACGTCCGGGAGATCAACCGCAGCGCCGTCACCGGCATCCTCATCACCGGCGTGATGCGCGTGCTGCTGTTCCTCGCCGTCCTCGGCGTCGTCGCCGGCGGGTTCACGCTCGCCAAGGAGAACGCCCCGGCGTCGGCGTTCGAGCACGCCGCCGGCGAGGCCGGGCTGCGCGTCTTCGGCCTGATCATGTGGTCGGCCGCGATCACCTCGGTGATCGGCGCGTCCTACACCTCGGTGTCCTTCCTCGTCTCGTTCTCCTCGTTCGTCGAGCGGCACCGCAACCGCCTGGTCGTGGCGTTCATCCTCGTCTCCGCGTCCATCTACCTCGCGATCGGCACCGCCCCGGCCAAGCTGCTCATCCTCGCGGGCGCGCTCAACGGACTGATCCTGCCGTTCGGGCTGGCCGTGCTGCTCTGGGCCGCCGGACGCCGCCGCGACCTGCTCGGCGGCTACCGGTACCCGATCTGGCTCCTCGTCCTCGGCGCCGCCGCCTGGCTGCTGTCCCTCTATCTGGGCTGCCACGCGCTGTCCGAACTCGACGACCTCTGGGGCTGACGGGTGCGGATCCTCCCGAGCGGCGACGCGGCACTGCTGGTCGAACCACCGGACCCGGCGGGCCTGTACGCGGCGCTCGCCGCGTCCCCGCCGGCCGGCGTCACCGACGTCGTCCCGGCGGCCCGGACGCTGACGCTGCTTTCCCCCTTGGCCGCCCGCCAGACTGGTAACTCGGCCATCGTTGGCTTTTCGTCGGCCGTCTTGAGCACTTTCCGTAC
>NZ_JABXFD010000383.1 GCF_013372625.1 Actinomadura sp. BRA 177 | reverse complement strand
TGTGTGTGCGATAGTATGGTGTTTGTGTATCTTTGTGTATTTTTTGTCACAACACGGCGCCCGCCGATGTCTACACTATCCTCTTCGTCGCCGGCGTCAGATGTGTATAGGGGACAGGCCGTCCAAACCGGCCCCGGAACCCGGGAGCAGGCGGCGGCGGGGGCAGCCGCTTGCTCTCGGGTTCAGGGGCCGGTTTGGACGGCCGGCCTTCGTCAAAACCCGCCGCGATCACCGTGACCCGGACCTCGTCGCCGAGCGCGTCGTCGATGACCGCGCCGAAGATGATGTTGGCGTCCGGGGCCGCCGCGTTCGACACCAGCTGCGCGGCCTCGTTGATCTCGAACAGCCCGAGGTCGGAGCCGCCGGAGATGGACAGCAGCACGCCGTGCGCGCCGTCGATGCTGGCCTCCAGCAGCGGGCTGGCGATCGCCATCTCGGCGGCGGCGACGCTGCGGTCGTCGCCACGCGCGGAGCCGATCCCCATCAGCGCCGAGCCCGCGCCGGACATGACCGACTTGACGTCGGCGAAGTCCAGGTTGATGAGGCCCGGGGTGGTGATGAGGTCGGTGATGCCCTGGACACCGGAAAGGAGCACCTGGTCGGCGGCCTTGAAGGCGTCCAGCACGCTGACCTGCCGGTCGGAGATCGACAGCAGCCGGTCGTTGGGGATGACGATGAGGGTGTCGACCTCGTCGCGCAGCGTCTCGATGCCGGCCTCGGCCTGCATCGCGCGGCGCTTGCCCTCGAAGCTGAACGGGCGGGTGACCACGCCTATCGTCAGCGCACCGAGCGAGCGGGCGATGTTGGCGACGACGGGCGCGCCGCCGGTACCGGTGCCGCCGCCCTCCCCGGCGGTGACGAAGACCATGTCGGCGCCCTTGAGGACCTCCTCGATCTCCTCCCGGTGGTCCTCGGCGGCCTTGCGGCCGACGTCGGGGTTGGCCCCGGCGCCGAGGCCGCGGGTGAGCTCGCGGCCCACGTCCAGTTTCACGTCGGCGTCACTCATCAGCAGCGCCTGGGCGTCCGTGTTGATCGCGATGAACTCGACGCCCTTGAGACCCTCTTCGATCATCCGGTTGACGGCGTTGACGCCGCCGCCGCCGATGCCGACGACCTTGATGACCGCGAGGTAGTTCTGCGGTGCTGCCACGACGAGGGGCCTTTCCGCTCTCTCCGACCGCCCTGCCCGGTCTGACCGACCGTGCCGCCGCGGTGTTCCCGACCTGTGCACTGAGGCGGGGCCAAAACCCTCACCCTCAACTTGAGGCTTACAGTTATGTCAACCTGAAGACTGATACGGACAGTAGGGCGGCCTTACCGCCAGGGTCAACTAACCTCCCCCGAACTCCACCGGCGTGTCGCGGCTGGCACAGGTTTGCCCTGGTTGGCGGCGGGCCCGTACCCGCTCCGCGGCTCGTGTGCACCGGTCTGTCCCTCCCTCGTCCGCGCCGGTCCGGCATGACCGTTCCAGCGTGCCCGATCGGACGGCCGGAATCGCCGCGACACACGCACCCGGCCCAGTTCATCCGGATCACTTCGTCTTGAGGACCTCGGGGGCGCTGATGTCCACGGTGCGGATGGCGCGGCCGGCCGCGGTGCGCCGCACGGCGTCCAGCAGCCTGATCTTCTCTCCTGCCCGTTCGGCGGCGCCCCACACCACCGTCTGCCCGTCCTTCATGTGCAGGGTGACCGCCTCCGGGCCGGTCGCCTCCACCTCGGCGACCCCGCCGCGCAGCCGATCCGGCAGGCCGGTCAGCACGGTGAGCGCCGCGCGGGTCGCCTTGTCGGACGGCCCCGGCGAGGCGGCCGTCAGCGCGGGGAGCCCGCGCGGACGGGACTCCCCGTCGGCCACGATGACGCCGTGCCGGTCCAGGAGGTGGTACTGCCCGTCGCGCGAGTAGACCGCGACCGGGACCCGCTCCCGCACGACGATCCGGACCGTCCCCGGCCAGTGCCGCTCGATCTTCACCGACTCGATCTCGCGGAGCCGCTCGACCCGCTCCCCGATCGCGCCGGTGCGCAGCCGCGCCATCGGCGTGCCGAGGTCGATCCCGGCGGCGGCGACGATCCGGTCGCGCGGCGCCAGGCTCGCGCCGGACACCTCGACGTGCCGCACCACCAGCAGCCGGGAGCCGAGCAGCACCCAGGTCACCAGGCCGAGCGCGCCCACGACCAGCAGGGTGACGAAGATCGCCTTCCACCGGTTCGGGCGGCCGCGGCCGCCGCCGGGCGGCTCCTCCGCCGGGGCGGCGCGCCGGCCCGTCTGCGCCTCGGTCATGACCCAAGCTTGACAGTTCTCTCCCCCGGCGCCGCCGACCGCGCGCGGTCGGCGTGTCCCGCACGCGCCGGTCCCTCACGCGCCCGCGAGCCGCTCCAGGACGAGCGGGCCGAGCTGCGTCACGTCCCCGGCGCCCAGCGTGATGACGACGTCGCCGGGCCGGGCGAGGGACGCCGCGATGGCGGGCACCTCGTCCCGGACGGGCGCGTAGACGGTCTCGGTGCCGGCCGGGACGGCGTCCGCGACGAGGGCGCCGGTCACGCCGGGCTCCGGGTCCTCGCGGGCGCCGTACACGTCCAGCACGACCGCGACGTCGGCGAGGCCGAGCGCCGCGCCGAACTCGGCGGCGAAGAACCGGGTGCGGCTGTACAGGTGCGGCTGGAACACCGCGATGATCCGCCCGTCCTGCCCCTGTTCGCCCAGGTAGTCGCGGGTGGCCTCCAGGTCGGCGGTCAGCTCGGTCGGGTGGTGGGCGTAGCTGTCGAACACCTCGGCGCCGCCCGCCGCGCCCTTGCGCTCCAGCCGCCGCATCGCGCCGCCGAACGCGGCGAGGCCCGCCCGCACCGGCGCGTCGTCCATGCCGAGCGCCTGCGCGACCGCGACGACGGCGGCGGCGTTGAGCGCGTTGTGCCGCCCGGGGACGGCGAGGACGACCTCGCCGGCGCCCTCGATCCCGAACCGGGAACCGAGGCCGCGCGGGGTGAACTCGGTCACCCGCAGGTCGGCGCCCTCCGCCTCCCCGTAGGTGCGGACGGTGAGCCCGCGCGCCCGCGCCAGATCGGCGAGCTCCATCGCGACCGGGTCGTCGGCGCCGGCGACGAGCGTCCCGCCCGGCTCGACGCGGTCGACGAACCGGGCGAAGTTCTCCTTCACCATCTCGAAGCCGCCGTAGTTGTCGAGGTGGTCGGCCTCGACGTTCGTGACGACCGCGATGTGCGGGGTGTACATGAGGAACGAGCCGTCGCTCTCGTCGGCCTCGGCGACGAACACGTCGCCGGTGCCCTCGTCGGCGCCGAGCCCCGTCGTGACGAGTTGCCCGCCGATGCAGTAGGACGGGTCGGCGCCCGCGTGCTGCAGCGCGACCGTCAGCATCGACGTGGTGGTGGTCTTGCCGTGCGTCCCGGCGACCGCGACGGCGCGCCGCCCCGCCATGAGCGAGGCGAGCGCCTCGGACCGGTGCAGCACGCGCAGCCCCCGCTCGCGGGCGGCGACCAGCTCGGGGTTGGCCTCCCGGATCGCGGTGGAGACCACCACCGTCTCGGCGTCGCCCAGGTGCGCGGCGTCGTGCCCGACGAACACCTCGGCGCCGAGGTCGCCGAGCTGGCCGAGCAGCTCGGAGTCGCGGGCGTCGCTGCCGGACACGGTCATCCCGCGGCGCAGCATGATGCGGGCGATGCCGGACATCCCGGCGCCGCCGATCGCGATGAAGTGGACCCTGCCGAGCTTCTCGGCGGGCACGACCTCCCCCGGGTCGATCAGGCTCATCGCGCGGCGCCCGCCTGGCGGACCACGTCGTACACCATCCGGGCGAGCGCGACGTCGGCGTCCCGGCGGCCCATCCGGCCGGCGGCCTCCGACATGTGCGCGACGCGGCCCGGGTCGGCCAGCACCGGCAGCAGGTTCCGGGCGATCCAGTCGGGCGACAGCTCGGCGTTGTCGACCAGCATGCCGCCGCCCGCCGCGACGATCGGCTCGGCGTTGAGGCGCTGCTCGCCGTTGCCGATCGGCAGCGGCACGTACACCGCGGGCAGCGCCACCGCCGCCAGCTCGGCGCAGGTCATCGCGCCCGCGCGGCACATGGCCATGTCGGCGGCGGCGTAGGCGAGGTCCATCCGGTCGCAGTAGGGGATGGTGACGTACTGCGGGCCGCCGGACGCGGGCTCGGGCTCCTCGGTGTTCTTCGGCCCGACGATGTGCAGCACCTGGATGCCCGCCTGCCGGAAGTAGGGCGCGGCGGCGACCGCGGCCTGGTTCAGCGAGCGGGCGCCCTGCGAGCCGCCGAAGATCAGCAGCGTGGGCAGGTCGGGCAGCAGCCCGAAGTAGGAGCGCGCCTTGTCGCCCATCGCGAGCCGGTCCAGGGTGGCGATCTCGCGGCGCAGCGGGATGCCGACGAACGTGGGGTTCGGCAGCGGCGAGTCGGCGTGCGAGACGGCGACGTGCTCGGTGAACCGGGCGCCGAGCTTGTTGGCGAGGCCGGGCTTGGGGTTGGCCTCGTGCACGATGATCGGCACCTTGCGCTTGCGGGCCGCGAGGTAGCCGGGGGTGGCGACGTAGCCGCCGAAGCCGACCAGGATGTCGGCCTGGGCCTGGTCGAGGACGTTCGCCGCCGCGTTGATCGCGCCGCGCAGCCGGCCGGGGACCGACAGCAGCTGCGGGGTCAGCGTGCGCGGCAGCGGGACCGGCGGGATCAGCGCGAGCTCGTAGCCCCGCTGCGGAACGAGACGGGTCTCCAGCCCCCGCTCCGTCCCGAGGCAGACGATCCCGGTGTTGGGGTCGTTGCGGCGCAGCGCGTCGGCGAGGGCCAGGGCGGGCTCGATGTGTCCGGCGGTGCCCCCGCCGGCCAGGACAACCCTCATGCTCGTTGACAACTCCTCAGCGTGGTCGAAAGGGGGGATTTCAACGCCGTGCCAGACCCAGCCAGCTTAGAGCCCTCACGACCGGTCCGGGGCCACGTGCGGAGAGTGCCTGCCGCGCGCCGGGCTCGCGTTTGGCGAAGGCGAGCAGCATCCCGAGCGCGAACAGGCTCGGGATGAGCGCCGAGCCTCCGTACGACACCAGCGGCAGCGGGATCCCCGTGATGGGTAGGACGGCGATGACGGCGCCGATGTTCACGACGGCCTGCACGACCAGCCAGGCGGTGGCGCCCGCGGCGGCGAGCCGGGTGAACGGGTCCTTCACCCGGCGCGCGATGCGCAGGCCGGCGTAGGCGAGCATGCCGAACAGGCCGAGGACGACGAGGGTTCCGACGAGCCCGAACTCCTCCCCCACGATCGCGAAGATGAAGTCGGTCTCGGCGTGCGGCAGGTAGTCCCACTTGGCGCGGCCCTCGCCGAGGCCGGTGCCGAACAGCCCGCCGGAGGCGACCGCGTACAGCCCCTGCGTGCCCTGGTAGTTGGTGGTCAGCTTGTTGCCGGACGGGTCGAGGAACCCGGTGAGGCGCTGCATCCGGTACGGCTCGACGACGATGAGGATCGACACGAGCAGGCTCACGAGCCCGGCGATGCCGACGAACAGCCGTCCGGGCGCGCCGACGACCCACAGCAGCGCCAGGAAGATGGTGAGGAGCACCAGCGTGGTGCCGAGGTCGCTGCCCAGCATGACCAGCAGGACGAGGAGCCCGGCGCCCGGCATCAGCGGGACGAGCAGCGGCCGCCACTCGGTGAGCTGGCCGAGCCGGTCCTTGCGGGCCAGCAGGTCGGCCCCCCACAGCACGAGGGCGAGCTTGGCGAGCTCGGACGGCTGGATCTGCACCGGCCCGAGGTCGACCCAGCGGGTGGCGCCGTTCGCGCTGCGGCCGAGCCCGGGGATCAGCACCATGGCGAGCGCGACCACCGCCAGCAGCAGCAGCGGGTAGGCGAGCGCGCGGAACGTCTTGACGGGCAGCCGGGACGCCACCCACATGGCGGGCAGCCCGATCGCCACCCACACCGCCTGCTTCTGGAACAGCGTGTACGCCGATCCGGTCGCCTGGAGCTGCTTCACGCTGGAGGCCGACAGCACCATCGTCAGCCCGAGCGCGAGCAGCAGCATCGAGCAGCCCAGCACCAGGTAGTAGGAGGTGAGGGGCCGGTCGAGCAGCCCGACGGCGGCGGCCACCTGCTCGCGTGGCCCCGGACGCCCGCCGCCCTCCTCCTCGGCCGCGGCGGTCACGGCTACGCGACGCCCCGCGCCAGGCGTTCCACGGCCGCGATGAACGCGTCCCCGCGGGCCGGGTAGTTGGCGAACATGTCGAAGGACGCCCCGACGGGCGCGAGGAGCACGGTGTCCCCGGGGCGGGCGAGGGCTGAGGCTTCGTTGACGACGCGTTCCATGGCCCCAGTGTCGGTGTCGGAGACGTCCACGACCGGGACATCCGGGGCGTGTCGCGCGAGTGCCTCCGCGATCCGGTGCCGGTCGCGTCCCATCAGCACGGCGCCGCGCAGCCGCCCGGCGCAGGAACGCACCAGGTCGTCGACGTCCAGGCCCTTGAGGAGGCCGCCGGCGATCCACACGACGCTCTCGTAGGCGGCGAGGGACGCGGCGGCCGCGTGCGGCTGGGTCGCCTTGGAGTCGTTGACGTAGGCGACGCCGGCGACGTCGGCGACGTGCTGGATGCGGTGCGGGTCGGGCACGAACGAGAGCAGGCCCTCCCGGACGGCCTCGGGCGGCACCCCGAACGCGCGGGCCAGCGCGGCGGCGGCCAGCGCGTTCGCGACGTTGTGCGGCGCGTAGGGCCGGACGTCGGCGAGCGCGGCCAGTTCCTCGGCCTGGCTGGCGGGATCGGAGGTGAACGCCCGATCGACCAAGAGGTCTTCGACGACGCCGAGTTCGCCGGGACGCGGCACCTGGAGCGTGAACCCGACCCGCCGTTCCACGCCCTCGGCGAGCGCCGTGGTCGTGTCGTCGTCGGCGTTGTAGACCGCGACCGAGCACCCCGCGTAGATCTTGCCCTTGGCGCCAACGTAGGCGTCCATGGAGCCGTGCCAGTCGAGATGGTCGGGGGCGACGTTCAGCACCACCGCCGCCTCCGGCGCGAGCGAACTCGACCAGTGCAGCTGGTAGCTGGACAGCTCCACCGCCAGCACGTCGTACGGCTCGGTCACCGCCTCGACGATGGGCGTCCCCACGTTCCCGACGGCGAGGGCCTTGTGGCCGGCGGCGGTGAGCATGCAGGCCAGCATCCGGACGACGGTCGTCTTCCCGTCCGTCCCCGTGATGGCCAGCCAAGGCGCCGCGCCCGGCCCACGAAGCCGCCAGGCGAGTTCGACCTCGCCGATGATCTCGATGTCCGCGGCGGCGGCCGCGGCGAGCAGTGGCACGTCCGGCCGCCACCCGGGCGAGGTCACGACGAGATCGGTGCCCTCCGGGAGGCTCTCGCCGTCGCCGAGGCGGACCGTGACCCCGCGGGCCTCCAGCTCGGCGGCGTGCGCGCGCTGCTCGTCGCCGTCGCGGGCGTCCACGACGGTGACGCGGGCGCCGCGCCCGGCGAGGACGCGGGCGGCGGCGCGGCCGGACACGCCGAGCCCCGCCACGCACACGGACAGGCCGTCCCAGGAGCGGTTCACTTCTTCGGCATCCATTCCAGGTAGAACAGGCCGATGCCGATCGCGGTGAACAGCGCGGACATCAGCCAGAAGCGCACGACGATCGTGGTCTCGGCCCAGCCGGACAGCTCGAAGTGGTGCTGCAGCGGGGCCATCTTGAACACGCGTTTCGGCTGCGGCATGAACTTCCCGGTCACCTTGAAGCTGCCCACCTGGATGATCACCGACAGGGTGATCATCACGATCAGGCCGCACAGGATGGCGAGCAGCAGCTGGGTGCGGGTGAGGATGGCGAGGCCGACCAGCACGCCGCCGAGGGCCAGCGAGCCGGTGTCGCCCATGAAGATCTTCGCGGGCGGGGCGTTCCACCACAGGAAGCCGAACACGCCGCCGAGCATGGCCGCGGCGACCACCGCGAGGTCGAGGGGGTCGCGGACGCTGTAGCAGTTGGGGGCGAGGGCGGCGGCGCAGCTGTTGCGCAGCTGCCAGTTCCCGATGATCACGTAGGCGGCCAGCACCATGCCGGCCGGGCCCGCGGCGAGGCCGTCCAGCCCGTCGGTGAGGTTCACGCCGTTGGACATCGCCGCGATGAGCAGCAGCGCCCAGATCACGAACAGGTACGGGCCGATCGAGGGGCCGAAGTCGCGCAGGAAGGACAGGTGGGGGTCGGCGGGGGTGATGTCGTAGCCGTTGGGGAAGTTCAGCGACGCGACCGCGAACACGACGCCGACCAGGATGATGCCGATCATCTTGGCGCCGCTGCGCAGGCCGAGGCTGCGCTGCTTGAACACCTTGATGTAGTCGTCCAGGAACCCGACGAGGCCGAGGCCCGTCATCAGGAACAGCACCAGGACGCCGGAGATCGTCGGCTCCTCGCCGGTGACCAGGTGCGCCGCCGCGTAGCCGACGAGCGCGCCCACGATGAAGACCGCGCCGCCCATCGTGGGGGTGCCGCGCTTCTTGAGGTGCGCCTCCGGGCCCTCGTCGCGGATCATCTGCCCGTAGCCGAGCCGGTTCACGATCCGGATCCACACCGGCGTGCCGACCATCACGAAGATCAGCGCGACCCCCGCGGCGATGATGATGTTGGTCATCGGGCCGCCTCCGCGAGGAGCGCCTCGGCCACCCGTTCCAGTCCCGCCACGCGAGAGCCCTTCACCAGTACGACGTCCCGCGGCGCCAGCCGCTCGCTGAGCGCGGTCACCGCCGCGCCGACGTCATCCACCTGCACGCACTCTCCCGTCCATGACGCCACCTGCCCGGCCCCTTCGGCCATCGCCGCCGCGTTCGCGCCGACGACGACGAGCCCGGCGATCCCGCTGCGCGCGACATGCTGCCCGATCTTGGCATGTTCCGCCACGGCGGAGTCGCCGAGTTCGGCCATCTCCCCCAGCACCGCGAAGGCGCGGCGGCCGCGCGCCATGTGCACGAGCACGTCGAGCGCGGCGCGGGTCGAGTCGGGGTTGGCGTTGTAGGCGTCGTTCACCACGGTCACCCCGTCGGCCCGCTCGGTGACCTCCATCCGCCACCGGCTGACCGGCACGGCCGCCGACAGTCCTTCGGCGATCGCGTCCGGGGCGAGCCCGGCCGCCCGCGCGGCGGCGGCCGCGGCGAGCGCGTTCGGGACGGCGTGCGCCCCGTGCAGGCGCAGCGCGACCGGCGCCGTGCCCTCGGGGGTGACGAGGGTGAACCGGGCCCGGCCCTGCTCGTCGAGCGTCTCGTCCACGGCCCGGACCGCCGCGTCGGGGCCGCGGCCGAACGTGACGACCTCGCCCTCGGTGCGGGACGCCATCGCGGCGACGAGCGGGTCGTCGGCGTTGAGGACGGCGGTCCCGCCCGGCGGCACCGCCTCCACGATCTCGCCCTTGGCGCGGGCGATGTTCTCCCGGCTGCCGAACTCCCCGACGTGCGCGGTGCCGACGTTCAGCACCACCCCGACGTCGGGCCGCGCGATCCCGGTCAGGTAGGCGATGTGGCCGATCCCCCGCGCGCCCATCTCCAGGACGAGGTGGCGGGTCGCGGCGTCGGCGCGCAGCACGGTGAGCGGCAGCCCGATCTCGTTGTTGAACGAGCCCGGCGGGTGCACGGTCGGCCCGGCGCGGCCCACCAGCTGCGCGATGAGGTCTTTGGTGGACGTCTTGCCCGCCGAGCCGGTCACCGCGAAGACGGTCGCGTCCGGCAGCCGGTCGAGCAGCCCCCGGGCCAGCCGCCCGAGCGCCTCCTGGACGTCTGGCACGACGACGCACGGCCCCTCGGCGGGACGCTGCGCGAGCACCGCGGCGGCCCCGGCGGCCAGCGCCCCGGCCGCGAAGTCGTGCCCGTCCGCGCGCTCGCCCTTGAGGGCCGCGAACAGCGCCCCGGGCTCGACGGCGCGCGAGTCGATGACGACGGGACCGCTCACCACGGCGTCCGGGGGCCCGTGCACGGTGCCTCCCGTGATCTCCGCGATCGTCGCCAGCGGAAGTGGGATCACGCCTGCGCCCCGTCCCCTCTAGTCCCTTGTGCCCGGCGGCGGAGCGCCGCGCGGACGACCTCGCGGTCGTCGAACGGATGCACCTCGCCCGCCACGTTCTGCCCCTGCTCGTGGCCCTTGCCCGCGACGACGAGGACGTCGCCGCGGCCGGCCCGGCCGACGGCCAGCTCGATCGCGGCGGCGCGGTCGGGCTCCACGACGATGTGCGCCCGCTCGGGCTGCGGCACCTTGAGCCCGCCCTCGACCATAGCGGCGAGGATCCCGAGCGGATCTTCCGACCTCGGGTTGTCGTTGGTGAAGTACGCGGTGTCGGCCAGCCGCGCGGCGGCCTCCCCCATCAGCGGCCGCTTGCCGCGGTCGCGGTCGCCGCCGCAGCCGAGCACCAGCGTGAGCCGCCCCTCGGTGACGGGCCGCAGCGCGGTCAGCACGGCCTCGACCGCGCCCGGCTTGTGCGAGTAGTCGACGAGGGTGACGAAGTCCTGGCCCTCGTCGACGCGCTCCAGCCGGCCCGGGACGCCGGGCAGCGACGCGACCCCGCGCACGGCGGCCTGCAGCGGGATGCCCGCCTCGACCAGCGCGACGACCGCGGCGAGCGCGTTGGCGACGTTGAACGGCCCGGCGAGCCGGACCTCCGCGTCCGCCTCGATCCCGCCCGGCCCGACGACGCGGAACACGCTGCCGTCGGCGCCGACGCGCACGTCCTCGGCCCGCCAGTCGGCCGCCGGGTCCCCGGACGCCGAGAACGTCGTCGTCGGCACGGTGGCGATCTCCAGCAGCTCCCGGCCGTAGTGGTCGTCCAGGTTCACCACGCCGACGCCGGAGTACTCCGGCGTGAACAGGCGCGCCTTCGCGAGGAAGTAGTCCTGCATGGTCGGGTGGTAGTCGAGGTGGTCCTGGGAGAGGTTGGTGAACACCGCGACCTCGTAGCGGGCGCCGCCGACGCGGCCCTGCACGAGCGCGTGGCTGGACACCTCCATCGCGGCGGCGCCGACGCCGCGCTCGCGCATCATCGCCAGCAGCGCGTGCAGGTCGGTCGCCTCCGGGGTGGTGAGCGCGCTCGGCACCCGCTCGCCGCCGACCCGGATCTCGACGCCGCCGACCAGGCCCGTCTCGATCCCGGCCGCGCGCAGCCCCGCGTCGATCAGGAACACGGTGGTGGTCTTGCCGCTGGTGCCGGTGACGCCGATCAGCGTGATGTCGCGTCCCGGCTCGCCGTACACCCAGGACGCGGCGTCGCCGAGCCGCGCCCGGACGTCCGGCACCACGAGGACCGGCAGGCCCGTCGCCGCAGCCCGGTCGTACCCGTCGGGGTCGGTGAGGATCGCCGCCGCGCCCGCGTCGGCGGCCTGGCCGGAGAACTGGGCGCCGTGCGCGCACGCGCCGGGCAGCGCCGCGTAGATGTCGCCGGACCGCACCGCGCGCGAGTCGTGGGTGATGCCCGTGGCCGGCGAACCGTCCCTGCCGTTCCACTCGATCCCGAAAAGCTCCGCGAGCCCGCTCAGCGGACGGGCCTGGTTGGTGGTCGGACGCATGGCTGTTCTTTCGGTACGGGCGGAACGGGACTGGTGGGACAGGGGTGGTGGACTCACAGGCGAGGAGGGTACTCGCTGCGGTCAGTCTCGGGCGTGGATCTGGATGATCGGCGGCCTGCTCCCCGTCGGCGGGATCTTCTCGGACTGCAGGGCGAAGCTCATCACGTCCTTGAAGACCGGCGCGGCCACATCGCCACCATAGTGGCTGCCCCGCTTGGGTTTCTGCAGGACGACCTGCACGACCAGCCGCGGATCGTCCGCCGGGGCGAACCCCGCGAACGACGCGGTATAGCCGCCGCCGTCGTAGCAGCCGCAGCGCGGGTTGACGATCTCGGCGGTGCCGGTCTTGCCCGCCACGCGGTACCTCTTGATCTGGGCCTTGGGGGCGGTGCCCTCGTCGGTGGTGACGCCCTCCAGCATGTCGCTGATCTGCCGCGCGACCTTCGCGCTGACGACCTGCTTGCGCTTCGGCGCCGGCGACGGCGTGAACGCGTCGTCCTCGCCGACCGTCCCCGCGACCAGGGTCGGGGCGACGCGGACGCCGTCGTTGGCGATCGTCGCGTACACGCTCGCCATCTGCACCGCGTTCACCGACACCGTCTGCCCGAACGCGATCGGGTAGCGGTCGGTGCCCGACCACTTGTCCGGCGGCTTGAGCAGGCCGGGCGTCTCACCGGGCAGCGGCAGGCCGGTCTTCTGCCCGAACCCGAAGTCGCGCAGCGTCTGGTAGAGCTGCTGCTCGCTGATGCTCTCGCTGGCCATGATGGTGCCGACGTTGCTGGACTTGGCCAGCACCCCGGCGAACGTGAGCCGCTCCGGCTTGTGCGGGTGCGAGTCATGGAACACGACGTCGTACTTCTTTATCTTGTCGGGGACGGTGTAGGGGGTCTTCGGGGTGACGCCGCCGTGCTCCATGACGGCGGCGGCCGTGACGACCTTCCCGGTGCTGCCCGGCTCGTAGGCGTCCTGGACGAGAGGGCTGCCCCAGCGGGACCGGTCGGACTCGGTGTAGTGGTTCGGGTCGAACCCGGGCGCCGACGCCATCGCGAGCAGCTTCCCGCTGCGCGGGTCCATCACGATCACGCTGCCGCTCTCCGCCTTCGTCGCCCTGACCTGCTTCTCGATGGCCTCCTGCGCCTTGAACTGCAGGTCGCGCTGGAGCGTGAGCCGGACGCCGCGGCCGGGCACGGAGGGGCGCTTCTGGTCCTCGCCCATGGGGATGTGCTGGCCCTCCAGGCTGATCTCCACCCGCTGCCAGCCCTCGCGCCCGGCGAGCACGCCGTCCAGCGAGCTCTCCAGGCCCGCGGCCCCGTGTCCGGTGTCGTTCACGAAACCTATGACGCTCGCCGCCAGCGAATCGTTGGGGTACTCGCGGCGGTATTCCGGCAGCGTCCTGATGCCGGGCAGGTTCCAGGACGTGATGAGCCGGGCCTGGTCGGGCCGCACCCCGTGCGCGAGGTACACGAACCGCGTGTCCTCCTTGCTGATCTGCTTCATCAGCGTCGCCGGGTTCAGGCCGAGCGTGGGGGCGAGCGCGTTCACGACCGCCTGCCGCCGCCCGGGCTCGATCAGCGACGGGTCGGCGGTGATCGCGCGCGCCTCCACCGTCATGGCGAAGGGATGGCCCTGGGCGTCGGTGATGTCGCCGCGGACGGCGGGCAGCTTGATCTCGGCCATCCGCTGCCGCATCGCCTCCTCGGTGTACTTGCCGGACTCGATCGTCTGCAGCTGGACGAGCCGCCCGGCGAACAGCGACAGCACGAACGCGACGGCGAGCAGGCCCACGTTGAGGCGCTTCATCGGGTCGCGCCGGTTGAAGGGCACGCGGCTGCGCGGCCCCCGGCCGGGTGGCCGCGCAGCCGCGTGCCCTTCAACCGGCGCGACCCGATGCAGCCCCTCAACCTGGGCCCGCTCGCCGTCGCCTCCGTCCCCTCGCCGTCCCACGGCCGGCCCGTCCCGCCGCCTCCCGGCACCCCGGTTCCGCCGGGCGGCGCCATTCCGCACGGCGGGCCGGCGGGCCCCGGCGGGCCGTTCCCCGGTGCCCCGTACGGGCCGCCGCGTCGCGGGGGCGGTAACAAGGCACTGGGCTTCCTCATCGGGGGCGTCGTCGTGTTCCTGATGCTCTGCGCGGGCGGATACGTCATGTACCTCGCGTACACCGACCACGAACTGTCGACGCCGGCCACGGCGGGCGGGATGAGCCGCGACTACGACACCGAGACCAAGAGCGTGGAGGCGGCCGACAAGCTGGAGCGGGCCATCTCCGTAGCCACCGACTACAAGGTCTCCGGCTTCGTGAGCGCCGTGTACGGGACCGGCGACGAGAAGTACCTGTTCGTGGGCGGCACCGGGGACCACCAGTTCAAGTACCCGGAGCAGACGTTCGACAGCGCCCTCGGCACCGCCTTCGCCAATCCCGACGGCGTCGTCTACAACCCGACCTCCAGCAAGATGGTGGACGCGGGCGGGGACGGCGTCGGTCTGACCACCACGCTGAACATCACGGCCACGCGGCCGACGACCGTCACCTCGACCGTCTTCCTCGGCGCCTGGTCCACGCGGACCACGTTCGCGATCGTCATGCACATCCCGGATACGACGGGCAAGGCCGGGACCACGAAGCTGCCCTTGTCCGACACCGTCAAGAACATCCGGAAGGACGTGGAGGACTGACGCACCCGTCGCCCGCTCGGCTGAGAGCGTTTTCCCGTCACGGTCGGGACACAGGTCACCTGACACCGGGTCGCCCCGTCCGAAAAGGTAGTGGTCCGGAAGGTCCGCGACACCGGGGCGGAGAGAGAGGGACGGGATGCGAGCGGTACTGGCACGCGCCGCCGTGCTGGCCGGCGCGTTCACCGCGGGGGCCGTGGCGGCACGTGCCGCGACCATCCCTCACCTCCGCCGGCTCACCGCCGACCTGCAGCGGTCCCGGGAGCGGATCCTCGCCAGCCGGGAGGAGGAGCGGCGGCGGCTGCGGCACGACCTGCACGACGGGCTCGGGCCGACGCTCGCCAGCCTCGCCATGTCGCTGGACGCGGCCCGCATCACGCTGGCCTGCGAGCCCGAGCGGACCGATCCGCTGCTCGCCGACGTCCGCAACAAGCTGGCCACCGCCGTCGGCGAGATCCGCGACCTGGCGCACGGGCTGCGGCCCCCCGCGCTGGACGACCTCGGCCTCGTCGCCGCCATCGAGTCGTTCGCGGACGGCTGCTGCGAGCGGGTCGACGTCCGGTTCGACGGCGAACCCGCGGGGCTGCCCGCCGCCGTGGAGGTGGCGGCGTACCGGATCGCGCAGGAGGCGCTGACGAACGTCCGGCTGCACGCCCCGGCGAGCTGCGCGTCCGTCCGGCTCAAGCGCGACACCGAACTGCACCTGGTGGTGGCCGACAGCGGGCCGGGCCTGCCGGACGGTGCGCGGGGCGGCCACCGGCCCGCCGCGTCCGTCCCGCCGCGCCGCGGCCTCGCCGCGATGAAGGAGTGGGCGGCCGAGGTCGGCGGCAGCTGCGTGATCACGTCCCGGAACGGCGGCGGCACGCTCGTCGCCGTCAAGCTGCCGCTCGGCACCCCGGGAAACGCCGCCGGGTATCATCGGCCCTCGGTCGAAAGAAGGCGGGCGTAGATGACGGAGACCATCCGGGTGCTCATCACCGACGACCACCCGGTGTTCCGGCAGGGCCTGAAGGGCCTCCTGCACGCGCTGGGCATCGAGGTCGTCGGCGAGGCCGAGAACGGGCCGGACGCGGTGCGGCTGTCCGCCGAGCTGCAGCCGGACGTCGTCGTCATGGACCTGCACATGCCGGGCGGCAACGGCATCGAGGCCACCCGCACCATCACCCGCACGAGCCCGCGCATCGGCGTGCTGGTGCTGACCATGTTCCGCGACGACGACTCCGTCTTCGCGGCGATGCGCGCCGGCGCCCGCGGCTACCTGCTCAAGGAGTCCGGCGCCGAGGAGATCGCCCGCGCCGTCCGCGCGGTCGCGGCCGGCGAGGCCATCTACGGCCCGGAGATCGCCCGCCGCGTCCTCACCTACTTCACCGACATGCCGGACCCGCGGCAGGCCGCGTTCCCCGAGCTGACCGAGCGGGAGCGCGAGGTCCTGGAACTCATCGCGCAGGGCCGCAGCAACGCCGAGATCGCCGGGACGCTCTTCCTCAGCCAGAAGACCGTCCGCAACCACGTCTCGAACATCTTCATGAAGCTGCACGTCGCCGACCGCGCCCAGGCCATCGTCGTGGCCCGCGAAGCCGGCCTCGGCGAATCAACCCCGCGCTAGGCCCCCGCGCGCTCTCCGCTGAACCCGCACAACGCGAAACGCCCCCGGCACGTGCCGAGGGCGTTCCCGTAGGTCTCGCCTACGCCGACTTCTCGCGCGGTTCGCGCTTGGGGCGGTCCCGGGGGACGAGGGTCGGGTTGACGTGTTCCAGGACGGCCTCACGGGTGATCACTACGCGGGCGACGTCCTGGCGGCTCGGGACCTCGTACATCACGGAGAGGAGGACCTCCTCCATGATGGCGCGGAGGCCGCGGGCGCCGGTGCCGCGCAGGATGGCCTGGTCGGCGATCGCCTCCAGGGCGTCGTCGGTGAACTCCAGGTCGACCCCGTCGAGTTCGAAGAGGCGGTGGTACTGGCGGACCAGCGCGTTCTTCGGCTCGGTGAGGATGTTGATCAGGGCCTCGCGGTCCAGGTTGTGCACCGAGGTGATCACCGGGAGCCGGCCGATGAACTCCGGGATCATCCCGAACTTCAGCAGGTCCTCGGGCATCACGTCGCCGAGCACGGCCGACGACACCTCGAAGTCGGACTTGGAGCGGATCTGCGCGCCGAAGCCCATGCCCTGCTTGCCGACCCGGGACTCGACGATCTTCTCCAGCCCGGCGAACGCGCCGCCGCAGATGAACAGCACGTTCGTGGTGTCGATCTGGATGAACTCCTGGTGCGGGTGCTTGCGGCCGCCCTGCGGCGGGACGCTCGCGGTGGTGCCCTCCAGGATCTTCAGCAGGGCCTGCTGGACGCCCTCTCCCGAGACGTCCCGGGTGATCGACGGGTTCTCGCTCTTGCGGGCGACCTTGTCGACCTCGTCGATGTAGATGATCCCGGTCTCGGCCTTCTTGACGTCGTAGTCGGCCGCCTGGATCAGTTTGAGGAGGATGTTCTCGACGTCCTCCCCGACGTATCCGGCCTCCGTCAGCGCCGTGGCGTCCGCGATGGCGAACGGGACGTTGAGGAGTTTGGCGAGCGTCTGCGCGAGCAGCGTCTTACCGGATCCGGTCGGGCCGAGCAGCAGGATGTTCGACTTGCCGATCTCGACCGGGTCGTCCCGGCCGCCGTCGCCCGACTGGATCCGCTTGTAGTGGTTGTACACGGCGACGGACAGCGCCTTCTTCGCCGAGTCCTGCCCGATGACGTAGGAGTCGAGGAACTCGTAGATCTCCCGCGGCTTGGGCAGGTTGTCCCACTTGAGGTCGGAGGTCTCGGAGAGCTCCTCCTCGATGATCTCGTTGCAGAGATCGATGCACTCGTCGCAGATGTACACGCCCGGACCCGCGATGAGCTTCTTGACCTGCTTCTGGCTCTTCCCGCAGAACGAGCACTTGAGCAGATCACCACCGTCGCCGATGCGTGCCACCCAACTGTCTCCTTTTCGTGGGGCCGCCCGCCCTGGAGGATGCGGCGCAGCTCGGTTGCGTCCCGAAGGCTCTCGACGTTGGACTCGACGTTACCGCCTCCAACGGACTTGGAAAGCCCCTCGCCCGGAAGTGTGGCGTCCGGGCTCGGGGACCTCCCGCGTCCTTGTGCCGTCTCAGGACGACACTACCTCTGCTTTCCGCTTCCTGCTGGCGAAGACGTCGTCGATGAGACCGTAGTCCTTCGCCTCGTCCGCGGTGAGGATCTTGTCGCGCTCGATGTCGCGGCGGACCTCCTCGATGCTCCGGCCGCTGTGCTCGGCCAGGATGCTCTCCAGCAGCTCGCGGATCCGCATGATCTCGCGCGCCTGGATCTCGATGTCGCTGGACTGGCCGTAGGTGCCCTCGGTCGCGGGCTGGTGGATCAGTATCCGCGAGTTGGGCAGCGCGGCCCGCTTGCCCGGCGTCCCGGCCGCGAGCAGCACGGCGGCGGCCGAGGCGGCCTGGCCGATGCAGACGGTCTGGATGTCGGGCTTGACGAACTGCATCGTGTCGTAGATCGCCGTCATCGCGGTGAACGAGCCGCCCGGCGAGTTGATGTAGATGCTGATGTCGCGGTCCGGGTCGATGGACTCCAGCGTGATCAGCTGGGCCATCACGTCGTTGGCGGACGCGTCGTCGATCTGCACGCCGAGGAAGATGATGCGCTCCTCGAACAGCTTGTTGTACGGGTTCATCTCCTTGACCCCGTACGTGGTGCGCTCGACGAACGACGGAATGATGTAGCGGTTGTCGACCGGCATCGGGCCGGCGCCCGGCCGGACCATATCGGTGAGACCGGGTCGGAACAGGTCGCTCATGTGTGCCTCCGATTAAGTGTTCGGGTCGTCAGGAGACGGTGCCCTCGGAGGGCACCTGGGTGGCACTGAGCACCACGTGGTCGACGAACCCGTAGTCCTTGGCCTCGTCGGCGGTGAACCACCGGTCGCGGTCGGAGTCGCGCTCGATCTGGTCGAGCGGCTGGCCGGTGTGTTCGGCGATCTTCTCGGCGAGCGTCTTCTTCACGTAGAGCATCTGCTCGGCCTGGATCTTGATGTCGGACGCCGTGCCGCCGATGCCGCCGGACGGCTGGTGCATCATGATGCGCGCGTGCGGCAGTGCGTACCGCTTGCCCGTCGTCCCCGCGCACAGCAGGAACTGGCCCATCGACGCGGCGAGGCCCATGCCCACCGTGACGACGTCGTTCGGGACGTACTGCATGATGTCGTAGATCGCCATGCCGGCGGTGACGGAGCCACCTGGCGAGTTGATGTAGAGCGTGATGTCACGGCGGCCGTCCTCGGCCGACAGCAGCAGGAGCTCGGCGCAGATGCGGTTGGCGATGTCGTCGTCGACCTGCTGGCCGAGGAAGACGATGCGCTCGCGCAGCAGCCGCTGGAACAGCTGGTCGCCCAGAGGCAGCAGGGGCGCCTCGGCGACCCGCGCCTGGATCCGCGACGACTCGTCGAAAGTCGGAGGCATGCTCACCGGGTGTTCCTCCGGTCCTTTTAATCGGTTCGGATGATTGGACATTAACGCGCCACCGGGCCCGCTTAAGCCCGGGGGGCCGCCTTTTCGCCAGGGGCGTACCCGAGCGGCGGCGGACCCCGCCCCGCGTTCCGGACGATCTTCGCCAACGGGACACCGTCCGGGGACGTCCCCCTCATCCCCCGGCTCGCTCCGGTCATACGCGCCACGGCCGTGCGAAGGCGCACACGGCGTCCGTCCGCGCGCAAGGCGACGCCCCGCATCCGGGTGTACGGATGCGGGGCGTGCGTGGGACGCGCCGGAGGGCGCCTAGGCGTCTTTGTCCTTGGCGTCCTGCTCGTCCTTCGCCTCGGCGGCCGGGGACTCCGCAGCGGCGGCCTCAGCCGTCTCCGCGGGGGCCTCCTCGGACTCCTCGGCCTCGTCGGCCTGGACGGTCTCGCCCGTCTCGCCGTTCAGCTCGCGCTGGACGGCCTCGACGTCGATCTCGTTGCCCGACTCGTCCTTGACGGTGACGTGCTCGACGACGAGGTTCAGCGCCTTGCTGCGCAGCACCTCCGAGACGATCGCCGGAAGCTGGTTGTTCTGCGTCAGGTACTCGGCGAGCTGCTGCGGCTGCACGCCCATCTGCATGGCCTGCGTGACGACGTACTCGCTGAGCTCCTCGTTCTCGACGCCCAGCTCCTCCTGGACGGCGAGCTGGTCGAGGACGAACCCGCCCTTGACCGCGAGCCGGGCCGCGTCGGCGACCTCGGTGTCGAACTCCTCGGCGGACTTCTCCTCCTCCGCGAGGTAGTCCTCCTTGGACATGCCCGCCATCTGGAGCTGCTGCTCCAGCTGCTGGTTGCGGCGGCCGACCTCCTCCTCCACGACCTTGTCGGGAAGCGGGATGTCGACCTTCTCCAGCAGCGCCTCGAGGGCCTTGTCGCGGGCCTCGGACAGCTGCTGCAGCTTCACCTGCCGGCCGAGCCGGGTGCGGACGTCCTCGCGCAGCTCGTCGATGGTGTCGAACTCGCTGGCGAGCTGGGCGAACTCGTCGTCCAGGTCGGGCAGGTTCTTGACCTTGACGCTCTGCACCGTGACGGTGATCTCGGCCTCCTCGCCGGCGCGCTCGCCGCCGGGCAGGGTGCCGGTGAACGTCGTGTCCTCGCCCGCGGCGAGGCCGGTGAGTGCGTCGTCCAGGCCCTCGATGGCCGACTTGCTGCCGACCTCGTAGGAGTAGCCGGCGGTGGCGGCGTCCTCGACCTCTTCGCCGTCGATCTTCGCGGCCATGTCGATGGTGGCGAAGTCGCCCTCCTCGACGGCCCGCTCGGCGTTGGTGAGGGAGGCGAACCGCTCGCGCAGGTTGCCGATGGTCTCCTCGACCTGCTCGTCGGTGACCTCGGCGTCCTCGACGACGACCTCCAGGCCGTCGTAGTCGGGCACCTCGAACTTCGGCCGGATGTCGACCTCGGCGGTGAACGCGAACTGGGTGCCGTCCTCCAGCTCGGTCACCTCGACGTCGGGCTGCCCGAGCACGAAGATCTCGGTCTCCTCGACGGCGCGGCCGTACAGCTCCGGAAGCGCGTCGTTGACGGCCTCCTGCAGCACCGCACCCCGGCCGACGTACTTGTCGATCAGCGGGGCGGGGACCTTGCCGGGCCGGAAGCCCTTGATCCGCACCTGCTGCGAGATCTCCTTGTACGCCTTGTCGAGGTTCGGCTTGAGCTCGTCGAACGGAACCTCGACGGTGAGCTTGACCCGCGTGGGGGTCAGCTCCTCGACATCGGTCTTCACTGGGGTAGGTCTCCTTGATCGGGCGCTGTCTCGGCCGCGACGTTCGACGCGTGCTCACTCGCTGGGCGCGGGCACGCCGAATACGGCTCCGCGCCTTCGCGCGAGCAAGTCTATGGGGTCACGGCCCCGGCTGCGGACACCGGACGCCCGCAAGAGCGGCGAAACCGCGTCAGCGACGCCGCACGGGCAGTGACATAAGTGTCCGGAAGGCCCATACTCGTCCGGGATGAACGGGACAGCTGCGGCCTTCACTGCGACCGGTCTGTACTACCTCGGGTTCGCCGTCTTCAAACTGGCGGCGGACCGGATGCCCCCTGTCCGGGGCAACCGCATCCTGCACATGGCCTGGTCGATCGTCAGCAACTGGATCTTCCTGATCGCGCTCGGCATCGTGCTCGGCGGGCTCAGCCTGCAGATCATGGCGCTGCGCAACCTGCCGCTGTCCACCGCCGTGCCGATCTTCATGTCCGGCATCGTGCCGCTGCTGCTGATCGCGCTGGTGTTCTTCGGCGAGCGGCTCACCGCGCGCGAGTGGCTGAGCCTGGTGCTGATCGGCGCGGCGATCCTGCTGCTGACCGCGTCGCTCAGCGGGGACGAGCCGATCAGCTCGGCGGACGCGCCGCTGTGGAAGATCGCGGTGGTGGTCGCCCCGGCGGTCGCGGTGCCGGTGCTGATCCTCGTCCTCGGCGACTACCGGCCGGACGGCCGGCACGCGCGCCCCGTCACCGGGATCGCCTACGGGCTCAGCGCCGGCTTCCCGGTCGGCACCGCCGAGCTGGCGATCAAGGGGTGGAGCGACGACCCGAACGCCACCAGCCTGCGGATCATCGCGACGCCGTGGCCGTACCTGACCGTCGTGGCGGCGGCCATCGGGTTCGGGATCATGGTGATGGCGTTCCAGCGCTGCCGGGTGTCGATCGTGGCGACGGTCATGACGGTGGCCGCCAAGTCCTACCTGCTGACCATGGGCTCGTTCATGTACGGGGAGCCGTGGCCGCAGGACGCGGCGCACTCGGCGATGCGGTTCGGCGCGCTGGCGCTCGGGGCGGTCGCCGTCGTGCAGTTCCCCCGGCACCGGCCGGTCGAGGAGGAGCCGCGGGACCCCCAAGCGGAGGACACCGCGCGGGACCCGTTCGGCGGCCCGGCGATCGGCGGACCCGTGCTGGGCGGGCCGCAACTCGGGCAGGTCCACGGCGCGCCGGTGCCGCCCGAGCCGTCCCCCTACGCGCAGGACCCGCTGGGCCAGGGGCCCTACAACCGTCAGGACGCGGTGCCGCCGCGCCGTCCCGTCCGTCCGCAGAGCCCGACCGAGACGGGGGCGGACGGCCGCTGGCGCGGCTTCAGCGAGTGACGATCCCCGGCCTGCGGTGCGGCCGGGGATCGTCCGCGTCTCAGCGGCCCTTGCGGTCGTTGCCCGGGAGGCCCTTGTCGAGGCCGGCGCGGCGGAGGGCGTCGGCCATGGCGCCGCTGCCTCCTCCCTGACCACCACGCTGCTGGCCGCCGCCGCGTCCGCCGCGCTGGTTCTGGCCACCGCGGTTCTGCCCGCCGCGGTTCTGGCCGCCACGGTCGCGCTGCTCGCCGCGCCTTCCGGCGCCCTGCTTGGCGCCGGCCTGTTTGGCACCGCCCTGCTTGCCACCCCCCTGCTTGCCACCGCCCTGCTTGCCCCCACCGGGCTCGTCGTCCAGGCGGAGGGTGAGCGAGATGCGCTTGCGCTGCAGGTCGACGTCCAGCACCTTCACGCGGACGATGTCGCCGGGCTTGGCGACGTCGCGCGGGTCCTCGACGAACTTGTCGGACATGGCGGAGATGTGGACGAGCCCGTCCTGGTGGACGCCGACGTCCACGAACGCGCCGAACGCGGCGACGTTGGTGACGACGCCCTCCAGCAGCATGCCGGGTTCGAGGTCGGCGAGCTTGTCGACGCCCTCCTTGAACGTGGCGGTCTTGAACGCCGGGCGCGGGTCGCGGCCCGGCTTCTCCAGCTCGGCGAGGATGTCGGTGACGGTCGGCAGCCCGAACGTCTCGTCGACGAACTCCGCCGGCTTCAGCGAGCGCAGCGTGGCGGTGTTGCCGATGAGGCCCTTGATGTCGTTGCCGGCGGCGTCCAGGATCCGGCGGACGACCGGGTAGGACTCCGGGTGCACGCTGGAGGCGTCGAGGGGGTCGTCGCCGCCGGGAATGCGCAGGAAGCCCGCGCACTGCTCGAACGCCTTCGGGCCGAGGCGCGGGACGTCCTTCAGCCCGCCGCGGCTGCGGAACGGGCCGTTGGCGTCGCGGTGCGCGACGATGTTCTCCGCGAGGCCCTCGCCGATGCCGGACACGCGGGTGAGCAGCGGCGCGGACGCGGTGTTGACGTCCACGCCGACGGCGTTCACGCAGTCCTCGACGACGGCGTCCAGGGAGCGCGACAGCTTCACCTCGGAGATGTCGTGCTGGTACTGGCCGACGCCGATCGACTTGGGGTCGATCTTGACCAGCTCGGCGAGCGGGTCCTGGAGGCGGCGGGCGATGGACACGGCGCCGCGCAGCGAGACGTCCATGCCGGGCAGTTCGCGGCCCGCGTACTCCGACGCCGAGTACACCGACGCGCCCGCCTCCGACACCATGATCTTGGTGAGCTTGAGGTCGGGGTGCCGGGCGATCAGGTCGGCGGCGAGCTTGTCGGTCTCGCGGGACGCGGTGCCGTTGCCGATGGAGACGAGGTCGACCTTGTGCTCGCGGGCGAGCTTGGCGAGCGTCTCGATCGACTCGTCCCACTTGCGGCGGGGCTCGTGCGGGTAGATCGTGTCGGTCGCGGTCACCTTGCCGGTGGAGTCCACGACGGCGACCTTGACGCCGGTGCGCAGGCCCGGGTCCAAGCCCATGGTGGCGCGGGTGCCGGCGGGCGCGGCGAGCAGCAGGTCGCGCAGGTTCGCGGCGAACACGCGGGCCGCCTCGTCTTCGGCCTCCTGCCGCAGCCGGGTGCGCAGGTCGATGCCGAGGTGGACGAGGATCCGGGTGCGCCAGGCCCAGCGGACGGCGTCCGAGAGCCACTTGTCCGCCGGACGGCCCTGGTCGGCGATCTGGAACCGGCGCGCGATCTCCACCTCGTAGGAGCTGCGCGCGGCCGAGTCGTCGGCCTCCTCCGGCTCCAGGTCGAGGTCGAGGACCTCTTCCTTCTCGCCCCGGAACAGCGCGAGGACGCGGTGCGAGGGCAGCTTCGCGAACGGCTCGGCGAACTCGAAGTAGTCGGAGAACTTGGCGCCGCTCTCCTCCTTGCCGTCCCGGACCTTCGACAGCATCCGGCCCTGGTTCCACATGCGCTCGCGCAGCCCGCCGATGAGGTCGGCGTCCTCGGCGAAGCGCTCGACGAGGATGGCGCGGGCGCCCTCCAGCGCGGCGGCCTCGTCCGCGACGTTCTTCTCGGCGTCGACGTACGCGGCGGCCTCGGCCCGCGGGTCGCGGGACGGGTCGTCCAGCAGCAGCTCGGCGAGCGGTTCGAGGCCGGCCTCGCGGGCGATCTGCGCCTTGGTGCGCCGCTTCGGCTTGTACGGGAGGTAGATGTCCTCCAGCCGCGCCTTGGAGTCGGCCGTCACGATCTGGGCGCGCAGCTCGTCGGTGAGCTTGCCCTGCGACTCGACCGACTCCAGGATGGCGGCGCGCCGCTCGTCCAGCTCGCGCAGGTAGCGGAGCCGCTCCTCCAGCGCGCGGAGCTGCGCGTCGTCGAGCGTTCCGGTCGCCTCCTTGCGGTAGCGGGCGATGAACGGGACGGTCGCCCCGCCGTCGAGCAGGTCCACCGCGACCCGCACCTGCCCCTCGCGGACGCCGATCTCCTCGGCGATGCGCTGGGTGATGGGCGGCGTGGACGGCCCGTTCTGGCCGGCGGACGTCTGGCTGATGGTCGCTGTCACAGCTTGGATTCGCTTTCTCCCCTGGGTGTCGCCTGTGCATTGTCCAGGGAACTGGGCCGGTTGTCTTGTCACCGCTCGAATGACGGCCCGGTCGAGGAACCGGGCGCCCCGCTCTTTCCGCAGAGGGTAGGGCTAACTCCCCCATGATCCGCCCGGATCCGGGACTTACCCCCACTGAGCGGACGGGCGTCCGGCGACACAATGGTCGCAGGGGGGAGCCGCCGTGGGCCTCCCGAGGAAGTCCTGGGAGGACGGGTGGACGACAGCAACCGTTTCGTCGAACGGGCGGGCCGGCTCGCCCGGGGAACGTTCGCCAACGTCGTCCGCGGGGTGGCTCAGATCGTCCTCGCCTACGCGGTGAATCTGCCGCTGTTCATCGTCGCGGTGCTGTCGATCGTCTTCATCCCGCTGGGCGTCGGGGTGGTGCTGGCGCCGGCGGTGCTGCTCGCGATCCGGGCGGCGGCGAACCTGCAGCGGAGGCTGGCGGCGGACTGGCACGGTGTGCGGATCCCGGTGCCGTACCGGCCGGAGCCGTCCGGTGCGACCGGCCCGATCGGGCGGCTGCGGTGGGTGCTGGGCGACCCGGCGACGTGGCGTGACCTGTTGTGGTCGCTGCTGAACGTGCCGGTCGTGCTCGTCCTCGGGGTGCTGGCGGCGGGCCTGACCGTGTATGGGCTGGAGGGCGTGTTCGTGGCGTGGTGGGTCGCGCTGCTGACCGACTACGGCTGGGGCCCGTTCTGGATGATCCCCGATTACGGCGCGGCGGGGTTCGCGGGGACGCTCGTCCTCGGGGCCGCGATGGTGGTCGCCTCGGTCCCGCTGGGCGGGGCGTTCCTGAAGGCGCACGCGCTGTTCGGCCGGTCGCTGCTGGCGCCGACGCGGGGCGCGCTGGCCGCGCGGGTGGAGCAGCTCACCGAGACCCGGTCGGAAACGGTGGACGCGTCGGCGGCGGAACTGCGCCGCATCGAGCGTGATCTGCACGACGGCGCGCAGGCCCGGCTAGTTGCACTGAGCATGAACATCGGGCTCGCCGAGGAGATGATGAAGCACGACCCCGAGACCGCGCAGCAGCTCCTCGCCGAGGCGCGCGAGGCCAGCGGGACGGCGCTGACGGAGCTGCGCGACCTGGTGCGCGGCATCCACCCGCCGGTCTTGGCGGAGCGGGGGCTGGACGGGGCCGTGCGCGCCTTGGCGCTGACCCTGCCGCTGCCCGTGGACGTCCACGTCGACCTGCCGGGACGCGCGGACGCGCCGGTCGAATCGGCGGCGTACTTCGCGGTCGCGGAGATGCTCGCCAACGTCGTCAAGCACTCCGGCGCGCGGCGAGGCTGGATCCAGATCGAGCACGCGCGCGGCCGGCTGCTTATGATCGTCGGGGACGACGGGACGGGCGGTGCCGACCCCGGCGCGGGCGGCGGGATGCGCGGCATCGAGCGCAGGCTGGCGGCCTTCGACGGGACGATGGCGGTGACGAGCCCGCCCGGCGGACCGACCGTCGTGACCATGGAGCTGCCGTGCGCGTTGTCATCGCCGAAGATCTCGCCCTCCTCCGGGACGGGCTGATCCGCCTGCTCGGCGCGTTCGGCTTCGAGGTCGTCGAGGCGGTGGACAACGGGCCGTCGCTGCTGCGGGCGCTCACCACCCACCGTCCGGACGTCGCGGTGGTGGACGTCCGGCTCCCGCCGACGTTCACCGACGAGGGGCTGAAGGCCGCGCTGGAGGCCCGCAAGGAGATCCCGGGCCTGCCGGTGCTGGTGCTGTCGCAGCACGTCGAGCAGCTGTACGCGCGGGAGCTGCTGTCCGACAGCGGGGGCGGCATCGGCTACCTGCTGAAAGACCGCGTGTCGGACGTCAAGGTCTTCGTGGAGGCGGTGCGCCGGGTCGCGGACGGCGGCACCGCCCTCGACCCGGACGTGGTGTCGCAGCTGCTCACCCGGCACGCCCGCGAGGAGCCGCTGCAGCAGCTGACGCCCCGCGAGCGCGAGGTGCTCGGGCTGATGGCGGAGGGCCGCTCGAACGCGGCCATCGCCGGGCAGCTGTTCGTCACCGAGAAGGCGATCAGCAAGCACACCAACAACATCTTCGGCAAGCTCGGGCTGCCGCAGTCCGAGGACGACAACCGGCGGGTGCTGGCCGTCCTCGCCTATCTCGGCGCCTGATTCACTTCGCCCACGGCGGGACGAGCCGCTCGTCCCCCTGCGGTGCGATCTCGCACTTGGTCTCGTCCACCACCTTGTCGGGGTCGTAGACGAGGCAGCCGGCGTGCGCGGCGACGACGGCGGTGAACCCGGCGTCGGCCGCGGTCATCTGGCGTGGCGCGTCGGCCGGCAGGACGACGGTGTCGCCGGGCCCCGCCTCCAGCTTGCGGCCGTCCAGGTCGATGGTCGCGGCGCCGTCCAGGAACGTCCACACCTGCTCGGTATCGAACGCGTGCAGCGGGCCGGTCTTGCCGGGCAGCATGTCGACGCGCCAGACGGCGATGCCCTCGGTGCCGCCCTGAGTTGGCGTGGCGAAGGTGGTCATGGTGCCGTTCGGCGTCTCGGTGCGGCGGCTTTCGGCGTTGCGGATGAGCGTCATGAGCCCCGATCCCCTACGTTAGACAATGTGGTTGTCCATATAGTCAACGAGGTTGTCTTTCATGTCAAGTGACGCGCCCGGATTCGAGCTGCCGCTGCGCCTGTTCCTGGCCTTCCGCGTGATCATCGACGAGCTGCACGCCGAGCTGGCGCGGCACGGGCACGGCGACCTGCGCCCCATGCACGGGTTCGTCTTCCAGGCCATCGGCCCGGACGGCACGACGGCCGTGGAGCTCGGCCGCCGGCTCGGGGTGTCCAAGCAGGCCGCGGGGAAGATGGTCGAGTCGCTGGAGCGCGCCGGGTACGTCGAGCGCGGCGCCGACCCGCGCGATGCCCGGCGCAAGATCGTCCGGCTGACCGCGCGCGGCGTCGACTCGCTCGTCCGGTCCGCGGAGATCTTCGACCGGATCCGGGACGAGTGGGCCCGCTCCCTCGGGGCCGGCCGGCTGCACGCCCTGGAGGACGACCTGCGCCGGATGACCCCCGCCGACCTGTGGCGCCTCGACATGCCCGGATGGTTCGGGACGTCCTGAACTTTCTTCCCGGCTGGTGACCGTATGAGTCCAGGCAGTCGCTTAGACCACTCATGCCGGCTATGCGGGCTTGCCGCAAGGCCTTGAACGTGCCGGTCGGCCCGGTTACGATCCTCCTAATTCTTAGGAAACTTTACTAAGAATTGAGCGGGGATTCCTGTTTGCTCGGGGGCCGAACGAACGGAGAATCATGTCAAGAACGGGCGGACGGCGGGCCATCGCGCTCGCCGGCGCGGCGACACTGGCGGTGGCCACCGCCCTGGCCATGGCGCCACCGGCGTCATCGGCGGGGACGGTCACCGCGACCTGTAAGAAGGGGTCCGACTGGGGCACCGGCTTCGACGGCAGCTGCACGATCACCAACGGAACCGGCGCGGCCATCAACGGCTGGAAGCTCGAGGCGGACATGCCGTCCGGGACGTCCGTCGGGAACGTGTGGAACGCGACGAAGGCCGTCTCCGGGAACCACTACACGTTCACCAACGCGGGCTGGAACGGTACGATCGCGGCCGGCGCCAGCACCAGCTTCGGGTTCGGCGGCAGCGGCTCCGGCTGGTTCACGGGCTGCACGGTCAACGGCGCGTCCTGCGACGGCTCCGGCGACCCGGGTCCGGGCGACGACACGGAGGCGCCGACGGCCCCGTCCGGCCTCCGGTCCACCGGCAAGACCGCCACGAGCGTGTCGCTGGCCTGGAGCGCGTCGACCGACAACGTCGGCGTCACCGGCTACGACCTGTACAACGGCGGCACCAAGGCCGCGTCGACGACCGGCACGAGCGCCACCGTCAACGGGCTGTCCCCCGAGACCGCCTACACCTTCACCGTCAAGGCCAAGGACGCCGCGGGGAACACCTCCCCCGCGTCGGCCTCCGTGTCGGTCACCACCGACAAGGGCGGCGGCGGCAACCCCGGCGGCGGCGGTGACAAGGTCGTCGGCTACTTCGTCGACTGGGGCGTCTACCAGCGGAACTACCACGTCAAGAACATTGAGACGAGCGGTTCCGCCGACAAGCTGACGCACATCAACTACGCGTTCGGCAACGTCCAGAACGGCAAGTGCACCGTCGGCGACTCCTACGCCGACTACGAGAAGGCCTACACCGCCGACCAGAGCGTCGACGGCGTCGCCGACACCTGGGACCAGCCGCTGCGCGGCAGCTTCAACCAGCTGCGCAAGCTGAAGAAGCTGCACCCGAACCTGAAGGTGATCTGGTCGTTCGGCGGCTGGACGTGGTCCGGCGGCTTCGGCCAGGCATCGCAGAACCCGGCCGCGTTCGCCGAGTCCTGCTACAACCTGGTCGAGGACCCGCGCTGGGCGGACGTGTTCGACGGCATCGACATCGACTGGGAGTACCCGAACGCCTGCGGCCTGTCCTGCGACACCAGCGGGCCGGACGCGCTCTCCAAGGTCCTGTCGGCGCTGCGCACCAAGTTCGGGTCGAGCAACCTCGTGACGGCCGCCATCACCGCCGACGCCAGCGACGGCGGCAAGATGGACGTGGCCGACTACGGAGGCGCCGCGAAGTACATCGACTGGTACAACGTGATGACGTACGACTTCTTCGGCGCCTGGGCCAAGCAGGGACCGACGGCGCCGCACTCGCCGCTCACGTCCTACCCGGGCATCCCGCAGGCCGGCTTCAACAGCGCCGACGCCATCGCCAAGCTCAAGACGAAGGGCGTCCCGGCGAGCAAGCTCCTGCTCGGCATCGGCTTCTACGGGCGCGGCTGGACGGGCGTCACCCAGTCCGAGCCGGGCGGCACCGCCACCGGTCCCGCACCCGGCACCTATGAGGCCGGCATCGAGGACTACAAGGTGCTGAAGAGCAAGTGCCCCGCCACCGGCACCATCGCCGGAACCGCCTACGCCAAGTGCGGCAGCGAATGGTGGAGCTACGACACCCCGTCCACCATCCGCGGGAAGATGGCCTACGCCAAGGACCAGGGCCTCGGCGGCGCCTTCTTCTGGGAACTCACCGGTGACACCGCGAACGGCGAGCTGATCGGCGCCATGCGCGGCGGACTCGGCTGAGTCGATCGCAGAGCGGTCTCGGCTGAGCTGTTCGCAGAAGGGGTACTCCCAGCCCCTCAGACAGCCGAGACAATCGGGCCCCTGACCCAACGGACGCCGGTCAGGGGCCCGCCCCTTTTCTGCTACGCCAGGGATTGCCCGCCGTCGACCGTGAGGACCTCGCCGCTCATGTAGGGGTTGGCCATCAGGAACAGCGCGGCGGAGGCCGCCTCCTCGGCCGTCCCGAACCGTCCGAGGGGCATGCCGGCTCCTGCCTCGGCCATCGCCGCGTCGGCCTCCGCCCCGGCGGCTTCGAAACGGCTGCGCAGCAGGGGCGTGTCGATGGCACCGAACCGGACCGCGTTGACCCGCAGGCGGGCCGGCGCCAGCTCGACGGCCAGCGCGCGGGCGAGCGTCTCGACGGCACCGGCCGCCGCGACCGGCGCGGACATGCCCGGCCGCGGACGCGCCACGAGGATGCCCGAGGCCAGCGTGATCGACCCGCCCGGATTCAGGCGCGGGACGGCGGCCCGAACGACTTCGAGAACCGCCCCGACGGGCCCCGCGACGGCGGCCTGCGCGGTGTTCCGGCTGAGCTCGGCGACCGGACCGATCCCGGCGGGACGCCCGGCCGTCATCAGGACGTGGTCGACGGTGCCGGCCCAGTCGAAGACCTCCGCCAGCGCATCGTCGTCAGTGACATCGGCGGAAATCCCGTGAACGTCGGCATACATCCCATCCGCGCCAACGCCCCCATCAGCGGCAGTACCAGCTGCGCCAGCGGACGTTCCGACTGCGTCGGCGGCTGTTCCGGCTGCGTCGGCGAGCGTCCCGGCGGACGTCCCAGCAGGCGTCCCGGCGGACGTCCCCGCAGCCGGACCAGCGAACGTCCCGGCAGGCGTCTGCGCGAGCGTTCCAGCGGACGTCCCGGAAGGCTTTGTTCCGGCGGGCGGTCCGGCGGGCGGTCCGGCGGGCGGTCCGGCGGGCGGTCCGGCGGGGATGGCGGCTGCGTTCATGCGGGTGGCGGCGGCGTTCACGCGGGTCAAGGCGGCTTCCAGCCGGTCCTTGTCGCGGCCCACGAGCAGGACGCGTGCGCCGACCGAGGCGAGGAGTTCGGCGGCGGCCAGGCCGATGCCCGAGGTGCCGCCGAGGATCACCGCCGTCCGCCCTGCGAGGCTCCACGGGAGCGGTGACCGGACGGGGACGGGGGCTGTGGTCGTGACCATGGATCCTCCTGAAATAAACCATCTGGTTGTTTTAGACTGCACCCGCGGCCGATCGAAAGTCAACCGGATGGTTTAATTCGGGCATGAGTTACGACGCCGAGGCGACCCGGCGGCGAATCTTCGAAGCCGCCACCGCCGAGTTCTCCGCGCGCGGGCTCGCGGGCGCCCGGATCGAGCGCATCGCCACCGAGGCGCGGGCCAACAAGCAGGCGATCTACCTGTACTTCGGCGGCAAGGAGAAGCTGTTCGGCGCCGTGGTGCGCGCCAAGATGGACGAGATCGGGGAGGCGACCGACATCGATCCCGCGCGGCTGTCCGATTCCGTGGGGCAGCTGTTCGACTGGTACCAGGAGCATCCGGAGCTGATCAGGATCCTGCTCTGGGAGGCCCTGGAGACGCCGGGCGAGGTGCAGGGCGAGGACGAGCGCCGCGCGGCGTTCCGGCAGAAGGCCGCCCGCTTCACCGACACCGGCCGCGGCTCGCGTGACGTGCAGGACCTGATGTTCACCGTCTTCGGCCTCATCGCGTGGAGCTTCGC
Organism: Actinomadura sp. BRA 177; assembly: GCF_013372625.1. Lineage (GTDB taxonomy): Bacteria > Actinomycetota > Actinomycetes > Streptosporangiales > Streptosporangiaceae > Spirillospora. The sequence continues at coordinate 4,036 of NZ_JABXFD010000383.1, read as the reverse complement.
GGTCCCGCAGCTGCGGCGGCTGATCCTGGACGAGGACGACGCCGACGCCGCCTTGGCACGCCGCCGCGCGACCGTCGTGGAGACGGCCCGCGTCCTCGCCGAAGCCCACCGGCTCGCCTGATGATCACGGCGGTGCTGTTCGACCTGGACGGGACACTCCTCGACCACGAAGGGGCCGCGGGCGAGGCGATCGTCCGCTCGTTCCCGGACGTGGACGAGGCGTGGCTCGTCCGGCGCTGGTACGAGCTGACCGAGGAGGCGGTCGACCGATACCTGGCGGGCGAACTGGACCTCGTCGCCCAGCGCCGCGTCCGGATCCTCGCGCTCGCCCCGGAGCTCGGGCTCGGCGACTGGGACGACGCCCGCGCCGATGCGTGGCTCGCCCGGTATGTGGCGCTGTACGAGGCGGCGTGGCGTCCGTTCCCCGAGGTGCGGGGCGTCCTGGACGTCCTGGCGGCGCGCGGCCTGCGGCTCGGGGTGATCACCAACGGGGACGCTTCCCAGCAGCGCGCGAAGATCGAGGCGCTCGGCCTGGCGGACGTCCTGCCGTATGTCGTGGCGTCCAGCGAGGCGGGCTCCTCGAAGCCGGCCGCCGGGATCTTCCGGACGGCCTGCGCGGGTCTCGGCGTCCGCCCGGACGAGGCCGCCTACGTCGGCGACCGGCTCGTCACCGACGCCCAGGGCACCGCGTCGACAGGCCTGGCGGGCATCTGGCTGGACCGCTCCGGCGACCCCGCCCCGGAGGACCTGACCGTCCCGCGCATCACGACGCTGGAGACGCTCCCCCGGCTGCTAGGGGAGCGCTGACCCGCGCAGGCCCGCCGGCCGTCATTCGGTGCGCAGCGCGGCCTGGATCTCCAGGATGATCTGGATCTTCTCCCCCAGCCCGAGGCCGCCGCCGCCCGGGACGCGGGCGGTGTCCCCCACGCCGAACTCCAGTCGGCTGATCTCGCCGGTCGCGGTGAACCCGGCGCGGGCGCCCTTGAACGGGTCGTCCTCCCGGAACGGGTCGGGGCCGAATCCGCCGATCTCCAGCTTCAGCGGGACGGACTTGGTCAGGCCGCGCAGCGTCAACTCGCCGTCCAAGACGTAGTCGCCGCCGTCGGCGCGCACGCCGGTGGAGCGGTAGGACATCGTCGGGTACTTCTCGACGTCTAGGAAGTCGGCGGACCGGACGTGCTCGTCGCGCTTCGCGATGCCGGTGTCGACCGAGGCCAGGTCGATGGTCGCGGTCACGGACGAGTCGAGGGGGTCGTCGCCGGTCACGACCGTCCCCTCGAACGTCCCGAACCGGCCGCGGACCTTGCTGACCATCAGGTGCCTGACCGTGAAGCCGACGTCGGAGTGGAGGGGGTCGATGGTCCAGGTGCCGGCGACGTAACCGGGGATCTCGACAAGCTCGACCGTCATGGTGTCTCCTTGAGGTTATGAATAGTAAGGCGGTTCCGTTCGGTAACCGCCTCCATCGTGCGGAGACCCGCGGGGTCGGCACAAGAAGGCACTTTTTTCTGCCTCGGTCACCTGGAGATAACCATGGAGCTCACCCCGGCCGGATGCCGGGCCCGCGAGGTCCTCGACCGCGTCGGCGACAAGTGGTCGCTGCTGGTGATCGCGCTGCTCGGCGAGCGCACCAAGCGGTTCACCGAGCTGAAGCGCGAGATCGACGGCATCAGCCAGCGGATGCTCACGGTCACGCTGCGCGCCTTGGAGCGCGACGGCATCGTCACCCGCACCGTGTACCCCGTCGTGCCGCCCCGGGTGGAGTACTCCCTCACCCCCATGGGCGCGACCTTGATGGACGCGGCCAACACCCTCGTCCGATGGGCGGAGGGCCACGTTTCCCAGATCGACGCCGCACGCGCCGACTACGACTCCCGCACCGAGGAAGCGATGTCCTGAGCCCCGCGCCTCCGGAAATTGGTGTGCCGCGTCGCCGAACGCGGAGGTAGCGTGGCGGGTGATGGTCATTCACGAGGTGGGACGGCGAGCTAGCCGCGCCGAGCTGGGGGACGAGCAGTCGTGCCCGGCCCGGCTCGGCGGTGTGCGCCGTCATCCCATCGACCTCGTGAGGCCGTCCCATGCGCTCGACTGACATTCGTTCGACCTTTCTGGACTTCTTCCAGAAGCGCGACCATCGCGTCGTGCCGTCCAGCCCGCTCGTCCCGTCCGATCCGACGCTGCTGCTGACGAACGCGGGCATGAACCAGTTCAAGCCGTACTTCCTCGGCGAGACCACACCGGACCATTCCCGGGCAGTGTCCGTGCAGAAGTGCGCGCGTACGTCCGACATCGAGAACGTGGGCCGCACCACGCGGCACGCGACGTTCTTCGAAATGCTCGGCAACTTCTCCTTCGGCGACTACTTCAAGGCGGAGGCGATCGCCTGGGCGTGGGAACTGTTCACCCGCCACTACAACCTCGACCCGGAACGCCTATGGGTCACCGTGTACCAGGACGACGACGAAGCCGCCCATCTCTGGCGGCGGGTCGGCGTCCCCTCCTCCCGCATTCAGCGACTCGGCATGGAGGACAACTACTGGTCAATGGGCATACCGGGCCCATGCGGCCCATCGTCCGAACTCCACTACGACCGAGGCCCATCCTTCGGACGTGAGGGCGGCCCAGCGATCGATGGCGAGCGCTACCAGGAACTGTGGAACCTCGTCTTCATGCAGAACCTTCGAGGCGAAGGCACAGGAAAAGACGACTATCCAATCCTGGGCGAACTCCCGGCACGCAACATCGACACGGGACTAAGCCTCGACCGCCTCGCAGCAATCTTGCAGGACGTGGACACGGTCTGCGAAACCGACCTCCTCTCCCCCACATTCGAACTAGTCCAGCAACTGGCAGGCCGCGCCTACCCCGGCCGAGACGGAAGCGACGACTCAACGTCATTCCGCATCGTGACCGAACATGCCCGCTCAATCGCCTTCCTGATCGCCGACGGAGTAACGCCGTCCCGCGACGACCGAGGCTACGTCCTGCGCCGCCTAATGCGCCGCGCCATCCGCCACTCCCGCCGCCTCGGCATCGACCTGGCACTACCGGACCTGACGTCCAGCGTGATCGGCACCCTGGGCTCCACGTGGCCGGAACTGACCGAGCACTCCGACCTGATCCGCCAAGTCGTCACGGCCGAAGAAGAGGGCTTCGAGCGGACTCTGCGCCAGGGCTCCCGGCTCCTCGACACGGCGATCACCCGCGCGACCTCGACCATCTCCGGCCGTACCGCGTTCGAACTGCACGACACCTACGGCTTCCCGATCGACCTCACCATCGACGCGGCGCGCTCAGCGGGCCTCACCGTCGACGAGAACGCCTTCGCGGAACTCCTCGAATCCCAACGCCGCCAGGCGCACCGCGCAAGCCAGGACAAGAAGGGCGACGCGGTAGCGCGCCAAGAACTCCACCGCCGAATCGTCTCCGAACACGGCTTCACCGACTTCGTCGGCTACTCATCCCTGACAGCCGAAACAACGGTCTTGGCGCTCCTCACCCCACACGGCAAAGCCCAGGCCGCGACCGCAGGCGACGAGATCGAAGTGATCCTCTCCCGCACCCCGTTCTACGCGGAGTCGGGCGGCCAGGTCGGCGACCGGGGCGAACTCCACACGTCCACCGCAAAGGCACAGGTCCTGGGCACTCGCCCCGGCCTGGACGGCCTGCACATACACACCATCCGCATACAGGAAGGCGAACTACGCCCGGGCGACGAAGCAGAAGCGAAGGTCGACGCGGCCCACCGCTCGGCGACCGCACGCTCCCACAGCGCCACCCACGTCTCGCACGCGATGCTGCGCCGCGTCCTCGGCGACCACGCGACCCAACGCGGCTCCCGCGTAGAACCGGGCCGCCTCCGCTTCGACTTCACCCACAATTCCCCCGTCGAAATCACACCGCTCCAAACGTGTCCATTCACGGGTGTTGCTGAGCTGCGGTGATGGGTGTCGGGTTTTGCCCGCGGCGTCCGAGTTGATCTTGGTGGGTTGATCGTCGATCATCGTCGGGTGTCCCCTGCCGATCAGCCGTCGAC
>NZ_JABXFD010000452.1 GCF_013372625.1 Actinomadura sp. BRA 177 | reverse complement strand
CTGTCTTTGTGTTTGTAGTGGTGCGTGGTGCCCGTGGCTGCACCCTATCCTCTTCGTCGGCAGCGTCAGAGGTGTATAAGGGACAGCTGCTGGCCGCGGAGGCGGCCGGCGGGACGGCCGCCGCCGCCCTGCCGGCCGCCGTGGCGGTCGAACTGGCGCACAACTTCTCGCTCCTGCACGACGACGTCATGGACGGCGACCCGACCCGCAGGCACCGCCCCACCGCCTGGACGGTCTTCGGGACGAACGCCGCGATCCTGACCGGGGACGGCCTGCTCGCCGCCGCCTACGAGGTGCTCGCCGTCGCCGACTCGAAAGCGGTCGCGCACGGCGTCCGCATCCTCGCCCGGGCCGTCATCGACCTGGTCGAAGGCCAGTGCGCGGATCTCGCCTTCGAGGAGCGCGACGACGTGACGCTCGACGAGTGCCTCACGATGGCGAGCCGCAAGACCGGCGCACTGATGGGCGCGGCCTGCGCCCTCGGCGCCCTGTACGGCGGCGCCACCACCGCCGAGGCCGGCCGCCTGCGCACGTTCGGCGAGCGTTTCGGCCTGGCCTTCCAGCTCACCGACGACCTGCTCGGCATCTGGGGCGACCCCGCCGTCACCGGCAAACCCGTCCGCTCCGACCTGCACAACCGCAAGAAGTCGCTGCCGGTCGTCGCCGCGCTGACCTCCTCCCACCCGGCCGCCGTCGAGCTGGCCGACCTCTATCTAGGCGACGAACCGCTCTCGACGGACGACACCGCGCGAGCCGCCGCCCTCATCGAGGCCACCGGCGCCCGCGCCTGGGCGACCGCCCAGGCCGACACGCTCATGGCCGAGGCCCAGGCCTACCTGACCGGCGCGGCCCCGGCCCCGTCCGCCGAGCTCCTCGCCCTCGTCCGCCTGACGACCCGCCGCGACCGCTGACCGGCGAGCGGGGTCAGGCGGTGCGTTCCCGGGCCACCTGGGTGCGGACGACCGGGACGACCTCGTCCGCGAACCGCCTGATCTGGGCGGTCTGGTCGTCGCCCTCCGCCCAGAAGACGAAGGTGTCCATGCCGGAGCCCACGGCGAGGTCGGTCAGCTCGTCCGCCCACTGGGACGCCGGGCCGCGCAGAAACCCCTCCGACGACCCGTCGGTGATCTTCCCGGAGACGTTGTAGAGCCGGCGGATCTCGGCCGGGTCGCGTCCGGCGGAGGTCGCGGCCTCGTCGATGCGTGCGTGCAGGTCCGGAAGCCGGTCGGGGGTGGCCCACGTGGAGGACGGCAGCCAGCCGTCGGCGGCGCGTCCGACGAGGGCGAGGCCGCGGGGGCCGCCCACGCCGAGCCACAGTTCCATAGGGTGCGCCGGGACGGGCCCGGCCTTGGCGCCGCGCAGGTGGTAGTGGTCGCCGGCGAAGCGCAGGTTCCGCTCGCCGCTCCAGATCTCGCGGATGACGGTGACGGCCTCCTCCAGGGCGTCCGCGGCCTCCTTGCGGGTGCGGGACGGGCCGCCGAACGCCTCGATGGCCTCGGTGAAGCCACCGGCGCCGAGGCCCAGCTCGGCGCGTCCGCCGGACAGGACGTCCAGGCTCGCGGCGGCCTTGGCCAGCACCGCCGGCGGGCGCAGCGGGAGGTTCGCCACGTCCGGGAACACGCGCACCCGTTCGGTGACGGCCGCGATCATGCTGAGCAGCGTCCACGTGTCGACGTAGCGGCGCTGGTAGGGGTGGTCCTGCACGCCGATCAGGTCGAGGCCCGCGCGGTCGGCGGCGCGGGCCGTCTCCAGTAGCGGGTCGTCCGCGTTCGGGACGAGGAAGTAACCGAACTCCAGCTGCCTGCCATAGTCGCCCATACCCCGGTAACTCGGGGGCATGGGCGCTTGTTCCAGCCGGGCCGCCGGGGGCTCAGCCCTTGATCTGGGTCCAGGCCTGGGCCCAGCGGGAGTAGTCGACGCAGGTGCTTCCGCGGTCGTCGCCGCAGTCCTCCACGGGGGTCTTCCAGAAGGCGAGGCGCTTGTAGAACTCGGGGTCGCCGACGTGGTACGTCGAGCAGAAGCCCTTGGCGGTGTACCGGCACGCCTTCGGGTTGGCGGGCGCCTCGCCGAACCACTGCGCGACCTCGGCCTGCACCTTCGGGGTGGTGATCCAGTTCATCCACTTGTACATGCAGGTCGGATGCTGGGCCTTCGAGGAGACCATCCAGGTGTCGGACCAGCCGGTGGCGCCCTCGGACGGGAGGGTCGTCGCGACCGGCGCCTTGTCCGCCAGGGCCAGGTTCGCGGTCACCTGCCACGCGGTGCCCGTGTAGTTGTAGCCGCTCTTGAACGACTGGAGCTCGTCCAGGTAGTTCGCCCAGTACTGGTTGACCATCGGACGCTGCTGCTTGAGCAGGTCGATCGCCGCCTGGAACTGCTCCTCGTCCAGCTCGTACACGTCCTTGATCTTCAGGTCGGGACGGTGCGCCTTCAGGTAGAGGGCGGCGTCGGCGATGTAGATCGGGGAGTCGTAGGCGACGACGTGCCCGGCGGCGGGGGAGTCCTTCTCCCACACGACGCTCCACGAGGTCGGACGTTGCGGGATCTTGTCCGTCCGGTACATCAGCATGTTGGCGCCGTAGCCGTGCGGGACGCCGTACATCTGGCCGTTGACCGAGTTGTACGGCTGGTTCTTCAGGTACTTGGCGATGTCGCCGTAGTTGCTGAGCAGACCGGTGTTGACCGGCGCGACCAGCCCGCCGTAGATGAGCCGCAGGCTCGCGTCGCCAGACGCCGACACGCCGTCGTACCGGCCGGTCTTCATCAGCGCGACCATCGAGTCGGACGTGTCGGCGACCTTCGTGTGCACCTGGCAGCCGGTCGCCTTCGTGAACGGGGTGACCCAGTCGACGGTCTTGTCGCTGGAGCCGTCCTCGGCGTAGCCGGTCCAGGCGACGAGGTCGAGCCGCCCCTCCGGGGTGCCGAGCTCCTGCATCATCGGGATGTCGGGCGGGGTGGCGGCGGAGGCGGAGTCGCCGCTGCATCCGGCGGTCAGCGCGGCGGCCGTGGACAGCGCGCCGGCGGCGAGCACCGTCCGCGACCTGCGCGTGCGGAGGCGCGACCCGGCGTTTTTCGTCGCGTATGGAGAACGATCCATCACGCTGAGGCATCGTAGGGGTATTTTCGTCCGTCTGTGCACACAAAACGTGATGATCCGGAAACTGTCGACACACGGCGCCGGACGGTCTTAGGCTCTCCTACCGTTCACCCGCGACCCGTCCCGCACCGCAGACCCGTCCGTCCCGCACCGCACATCCGCCGTCCCGCCAGCCGTCCGAACGAGTGAAAGTTCTAGCCGCAGTGCCAAATCGAGGCCGCACCACCACGGACTCAGCCGCCGGCCACCGGCGGGCTCCCAAGGCAGCGCGATTCCGGTCCATCCGCTTCAAGGTCGTCCTCATGGTCACCGTCTCGGTGGTCTCCCTCGGCGTCCTGTGGGCGTTCGCCGCGAGCATCGCGCTCGGCGAGGGGCTCAACCTCCGGCACGTCAAGACCGTCCAGGACCACTACGGGTACCCGTCCGGCGCGCTCGGCAGCGCGCTGCAGGCGGAGCGGCGGCTGTCGATGGTGTACCTCGGCGGCCGCGCGGAGGGCGACAGGGCGTCGATGGAGTCCGGCCGGCTGGTCACCGACCGGCAGGCCGACCTGTTCCGCCGGCTCGCCAACGACGCGGGCGCCCGCGGCGCCGCGCCGGAGCACACCCGCACGATCGCCGACAAGATCATCAGTGAGCTGGACGGGCTGCCCGCCCGGCGCCGCGCCATCGACACCGGCGCCATCGACCGGGACCGCGCGTTCGCCGACTACACCGCGCTGCTCGGCGACGTCGGCGCGCTGCAGGGCTCCCTCGCCACGCTGGACAACTCCGAGGTCGCCAAGGACGCCCGCAACGAGGCGTCGCTGACCCGCGCCCGCGAGGTCCTCGCGCAGGAGGACGCGCTGCTCGCCGGCGCGCTCGCCGCCGGCCGGATGACGGCCGCCGAGCACGCCCGGTTCGTCAAGCTCGTCGGGACGCAGCGCGCCCTCTACGGGTACGCGGCGGCCGAGCTGCGCTCCGCCGACCAGGCCTACTACCAGCGCGTCGTCGCGATGCCCGAGTACGGCCGGCTCCGCACGCTGGAGAACCGGTTCGTCGGGTCCGCCCGATACGTCAAGAAGAGCGCCGGGAACGCCGGCGTGCTGTGGAAGACCACCGCCGACTCCAACCTGACCCGGCTGCGCGGGCTCGAACTCGCCGTGTCCGAGGGCGCGGAGAAGCGCGCCGAGCCGATCGCCGCCGGCATCATCACCCGCGTCGTCCTCGCGGGCGCGCTCGGGCTCGTCGCCGTCGCCGCGTCCCTCGTCCTCGCGATCTGGGTCGCCCGGTCCGTCATCCGGGAGCTGGCCCGGCTGCGCCGCGAGGCGATCGACCTGTCCGAGGTCCGGCTGCCCGGCGTGATCCGCCGGCTGCGCCGCGGCGAGGAGGTCGACGTGACCGCCGAGGCGCCGCCGCTGGCGTTCGGCACCCGCGAGATCGACCAGGTCGGGGACGCCTTCAACGCCGCCCGCCGCACTGCGATCCAGGGCGCGGTCGAGGAGGCGACGCTGCGCCGCAACGTCAGCGACGTGTTCGTCAACCTCGCCCGCCGCAGCCAGACGCTGCTGCACCGCCAGCTCAAGCTGCTGGACGCGATGGAGCGGCGCATCGAGACGCCCGACGACCTGGAGGACCTGTTCCGGGTCGACCACCTCGCCACCCGCATGCGGCGGCACGCCGAGGGCCTGATCATCCTGTCCGGGCAGGCGCCCGGCCGCGGCTGGCGCAGCCCCGTCGCGATCGTCGACGTCGCCCGCGCCGCCGCGTCCGAGGTCGAGGACTACACCCGGGTCAACGTCGCGCCGATGTCGCGCGCCGCGATCGTCGGCCCGGCGGTCGCCGACGTCATCCACCTGCTCGCCGAGCTGATCGAGAACGCCACCGCGTTCTCGCCGCCGCACACCACCGTGCAGGTGCAGGGGCAGGCCGTCTCGCACGGCTTCACGCTGGAGGTCGAGGACCGCGGCCTGTCCATGGACGAGCCGAGCCTCGCCGGCGCCAACGAGCGGCTCGCCACCGCCGCCGAGTTCGACCTGTCCGACAGCGCCCAGCTCGGCCTGTTCGTCGTCGGCCGGCTCGCCCGCCGGCACGGCATCAAGGTGACGCTGCGGACGTCCCCGTACGGCGGCATGACCGCGATCGTCCTGCTGCCCGAGGGCCTCGTCGTCCCGGACGAGGGCGACCCGGCGCAGGCCGGGCCCGCCCTCACCACCCGCCGCGCGGAGGACGCACTCGTCCCCGTCGGCTCGGTCGTCGGCGGCGGCCGGGAGGAGCGGGGCGGGTCGGTGCTGCGGCTCCCGTCGGGACGGCACGCCGCGCCCGCGTCCGCGCCGGCGTCCGTGTCGGCGCCGGCCGGGGAGCCGGGCCCGGGGACCGGCCCGATCCCGGTGTTCGAGGACCCGGGCCCGCGGACGGGACCCATCCCGGTGTTCGAGGGGCCGATCCAGGGGCCGGCGCCCGCGCCGCGCTCGGCGCCGGCCCCTGGATCGGCTC
>NZ_JABXFD010000490.1 GCF_013372625.1 Actinomadura sp. BRA 177 | reverse complement strand
CCCCCCCCCCTTGTGGAGACCACCCCCCACAGACTGACCCCCCACACAAAAAAAAAAAACCCCCCCACCCCCCCCACCCCCCCCCCCGGGGGGGGGATGGGGGGGGGGCCCGGGGGGGGGGGGGGGGGGGGGGGTGGGGGAACGGGGGGCTCCGGGGGGTCGTCCCCCCGGGAATGGCGAAGGGGCCCGCGGGGAAGCCGCAAAGCGGCGACCACACGGACCCCAGGACCCGTAGCGGGGGCAGGATTTGAACCTGCGACCTCTGGGTTATGAGCCCAGCGAGCTACCGAACTGCTCCACCCCGCGGTGATGTCTTAAGTCTATGGCATGGGGAGGAGTGGTTTGGCCGGGTGGCGTTATTTGGTGCAGGCGGGGATGTCGCCTTGGCCGGTGTTGAGGGCGTTGATGGCCTGGATGCTGCCGTGGAGGGTGTCGGCGCGGACGAGGCGGAGGCCGTCGGGGCGGGCGGAGAGGGCGTCGGCGCAGTTGTCCTTGGGGGTGAGGAAGACGGTGGCGCCGGCTTTGCGGGCGGCGATCATCTTCTGCTGGATGCCGCCGATGGGGCCGACTTCGCCTTCGGGGGTGATGGTGCCGGTGCCGGCGATGAATTTGCCCTGGGTGAGGGGGCCGGGGGTGAGTTTGTCGTAGATGGCGAGGGAGAACATGAGGCCGGCGGAGGGGCCGCCGATGTCGCCGATGCTGATGTCAATCTTGAAGGGGAACTTGTACTGGTCGGAGAGGACGATGCCGACGACGGCGCGCTTGCCGGTGGGGTCGGCGACGGTGGTGAGGGTGGCCTTGTCCTCTTTCCCGCCGCGCTTGTAGGTCAGCGTGACCGTGTCGCCGATCTTGTGCTTGGCCATGGCGCCGGTGATCTGGGAGACGCTGGTGACCTTGGCGCCGTCCAGTGCGGTGATCTCGTCGCCGGCCTTGAGGACGCCGGCGGCGGGGCGGTCCTTCTGGACGCCTTCGACGATGACGCGGGTGGTGAGGGGGATGCCGAGTTCGTGGAGGGCGGCGGCTTCGGCGTTCTGCTGGGAGTCCTGCATCGCCCGGGTGTTCTCCTGGTCGACCTCTTTGGGCGACTCGTTCTTGGGGAAGATCGTCTCTTCGGGGACGATGGCGGTATCGCCGTCGAGCCAGCCGCGCAGGGCGGTGAAGAGGTCGATGCGGCCGCCGGGCCCGCCGCGGTAGGTCACGGTGGTGAAGTTGAGGTGCCCCTGGTCGGGGTAGGTTTTGCGGCCGTCGATGCGGATGAGGGGCTGGCCTTTGTCGTTCGTGCCGAGGGTGTTGCTCGTGGGTCCGGGCATCAGCGCGACGTAGGGGACGCGCATGACGGAGCCGATGACGGCGAGCACGAGGACGAGCACGCTCGCGACGGTGAGCGTGGTGGCACGACGAGACATGCCGGAAACTCTATGCCGTCAGGGGGCTCAGCAGGCCCCGACCCACTCGTCGTCCCCGTCGGTGAAGGTCTGGTGCTTCCAGATGGGGACGGTCGCCTTGAGGTCGTCGATGAGGCGGCGGCAGGCGGCGAACGCTTCGGCGCGGTGGGGGCTGGACGCGGCGACGACGACGGCGATGTCGCCGATGTCGAGGTCGCCGACGCGGTGGACGGCGGCGAGGCCGAGGACGGGGAAGTCGGCGGCGACCTTCTCCATGACGGCGCGGAGTTCCCGTTCGACGGTGGGGTGGGCGCTGTAGGACAGGCGGGTGACGGCGCGGGCGTGGTCGTTGTCGCGGACGGTGCCGGCGAAGACGGCGATGCCGCCGGCGCCGGGGGCGCCGACGGCGTCGTACGCCTCGTCGATGGACAGGGGCGTCTCGCGGACGCCGATCAGCCGGATGACGTCCCCGCCCGCAACGCTTTGGCTCACGTCCCGCAGGCTACCTCGCGGAGCGCGCCCTACACCTCCCGGGCGGCGGCGCTCAGCCGCCGGACGCGGCGGGGTCGTCGGGTTCGAAGGTGGCGGCGAGCGCCTCGGACAGGGCGGGGACGAGGTCGGGCCCGGCGAGGACCTCGTCGTCGCTGTCGTGGCGGCGCAGCCGGAGGGCGGAGTGGCGGGCGCCGTCGCGCAGGACGCCGACGACCATGCGGACGTCCTCCCGCTTGGGGTGGTTCGCGGCGAACGAGGCGGCTTCGGCCTCGTCCTCCGGGATGTCCTCCTCCGCTTCGGGCGGCAGGACGACGCGTTCCATGACGAGGGCGCAGCCTTCGACGGCGTCGGGCCAGGCGATGGACGCGAGGGCGTCCTCGATGGCGTCCTTCTCGGGCAGGGCGGGCTGTTCGAGTGCGGCGAGGGTGTCGGCGCCCGGGGGCAGGCCGAGCTGGTCGGCGAGGCCGGGTTCGGCGCGGCGGAGCTCGGTGCTCCGGACGAGGGCATAGAGGCGCGGCGCGCTGTCCCACCCCTCCTGGGCCGAATGACGTTCCAGGTCCAGCACGACTTCTTCCAGAAGACTCACGGGCCCATCTTTCCCCCAATCGAGACCCGGAAATGCCGGAACCTTCACCTCAGTCGGTAAGTTGCATGTACACACCGGCGGGCGGCCGGTGAGCTAGATCTCGATCGGAGGGGCCGACTTGACGTTCCGGACTCCTGGTTTCGGGCGCCGGCTCGGTACCGGACGGACGCGGCTGGTGCTACCGGTTCTGGTGGTGCTGGCCGTGCTGCTGGTCATTTTCATGATCTTCACCGCGGTCTACACGAACCTGCTGTGGTACCGCTCCATCGGCTTCTCCTCGGTGTACACCACGCAGTTGCAGGCGAAGATCGTCCTGTTCTTCGGCGCCGGGCTGCTGATGACGCTGGTAGTGGGCGCGAACGTGCTGGTCGCGTACCGGCTGCGTCCGGCGTACCGGCCGCTGTCGGTGGAGCAGCAGGGCCTGGAGCGGTACCGCGCGGTGATCGATCCGCGGCGGCGGCTGATCTCCTTCGTGCTGCTGGGCCTGCTGGGCGTGCTGACGGGCTCGTCGGTGGCGGGCCAGTGGCCGGTGTGGCTGGCGTTCCTGAACCGGACGCCGTTCGGTGTGGCGGACCCGCAGTTCCACAAGGACGTGTCGTTCTACGTCTTCACGTACCCGTTCCTGCGGCTCGTGCTCGGTGTGGTCTTCGCCACGGTGATCCTGTCGATCCTGGCCGCGGTGATGGTGCACTACCTGTACGGGGGGCTGCGGCTGCAGGGGCCGGGCGACAAGGCGAGCCCGCCCGCGCGGGCGCACCTGTCCGTGCTGTTCGGGCTGTTCATCCTGCTGAAGGCGGTCGCGTACTGGTTCGACCGGTACGGCCTGGTGCATTCCGAACGCGGGGTGACGACCGGCGCGTCCTATACGGACGTCAACGCGCTGCTGCCCGCGAAGACGATCCTGTTCGTCATCGCGCTGCTGTGCGCCGTGATGTTCTTCAGCAACCTGCTGCGGCGCGGCATGATGCTGCCCGGCGTCGGGTTCACCCTCCTGGTGCTGTCGGCGATCCTGCTGGGCGGCGTGTATCCGCTGCTGATCCAGCAGTTCCAGGTGAAGCCGGACGAGCTGGCCAAGGAGCGCCAGTTCATCCAGCGCAACATCAAGTTCACCCGTGAGGCGTACGGGGTCGACGGCGCGAAGGTCGTCCCGTACGGGAACGAGCCGGTCACGGACAAGAAGAAGCTCCAGGACGACGCCGACCAGCTGACGAACGGCGGCGTCCGCGTCCTCGACCCGAACGTGGTGGGCGAGACGTTCCAGCAGCTCCAGCGGATCCGCCCGTTCTACCAGTTCCCCGACACCCTCGACGTGGACCGCTACCAGGTGGACGGCAAGCTCGTCGACACGGTGGTGGCGCTGCGCGAGCTGTCCGGTGCCCCGGAGGGGCAGCGCAGCTGGATCAAGGACCACATGGTCTACACGCACGGCTACGGCTTCGTGTCGGCCTACGGCGACCGGTTCGACTCGCGGGAGCCCGACTTCATCACCCGCGACATGCCGGCGTCCCAGAACCAGCAGATCAAGGTGGCGCAGCCGGAGATCTACTTCGGGGAGCGCTCGCCGAAGTACTCGGTGGCCGGCGGGCGCGGCCAGCAGGAGCTGAACTACCCCGACAACAGCGCGTCGGGGCAGCAGAGCAGCACCTATGACGGGCAGGGCGGCGTCCGCATCGACTCGTTCTTCCGCAAGCTGCTGTACGCGTCGAAGTTCCAGGACAAGAACCTGCTGCTGTCGGGCGCGATCAACAAGAACGCCAAGATTCTGTACGACCGGTCGCCGCGCGAGATGGTGCAGAAGGCGGCGCCGTGGCTCACGCTGGACGGCGACCCGTACCCGGCGGTGGTGAACGGCCGCATCCTGTGGATCGTGGACGGCTACACGACGTCCAACAGCTACCCGTACTCGGAGGAGATGAGCCTCGGGGAGGCGACCGCGGACACGATCACCGACACGCGGTCGGCGGTGGCGCGGCAGGCGAACGACCACGTCAACTACATGCGCAACTCGGTGAAGGCCACGGTCGACGCCTACGACGGCAGCGTCCACCTGTACCAGTGGGACGAGAACGACCCGGTGACCAAGACGTGGATGAAGGTGTTCAAGGACACCGTCCAGCCGCGTTCGTCCATCCCGCCCGAGCTGGAGGCCCACTTCCGCTACCCGCAGGACCTGTTCAAGGTGCAGCGGAAGGTCCTCACCAAGTACCACGTGACGGACCCGTCGGCGTTCTACAACGGCGAGGGCTTCTGGGAGGTCCCGCAGGACCCGACGGTGAAGGGCAAGCGGCAGCCGCCCTACTACCAGAGCCTGCGGATGCCCGGCCAGGACGCGCAGTCGTTCGCGCTGACGACGGTGTTCAACCCGCGCAACAACCCGCAGCTCGCGGCGTTCATGTCGGTGGGGTCGACGCCTGGGAAGGACTACGGGCAGATCCAGATCCTGCAGATGCCGCGCAACGCGCAACCGGCCGGGCCCGGCCAGGTGCAGAACTCGTTCGAGACCGACGCGAAGGTGAAGAACGACCTGTTCGCGCTGAGGCAGGGCGGGACGAAGACCGTGGCCGGCAACCTGCTGACGATCCCGTTCGGCGGCGACCTGCTGTACGTCGAGCCGATGTACACCAAGGCGTCGGGCGGCAAGGAGCAGCAGCCGTACCCGATCCTCGGCAAGATCCTCGTGCGGTACGGGGAGAGCATCGCGGCCGCCGACACCTTCGACGAGGCGCTGAAGCAGGTCCTCGGCGGGACGGGCTCGACGGAGCAGCCCGCTCCCCCGGAGAAGGAGGCGCCATCGGGCGGGGAGATGAGCGCGGCGGCGCAGAAGGCGATCAACGACCTGAACGAGGCGCTCAAGGCCTTCGAGGACGCGCAGAAGAAGGGCGACTACGCGGCCATGGGCGCCGCCTGGAAGCGGGTCAAGGACGCCCAGGCGGCCCTGGCGGCGGCGGGCAAGGCCGCACCGAAGCCGTCGTCGAGCCCGTCACCGTCCGGTTCCCCGTCGCCGAGCGCCACACCGAGCGCCACCCCGTCATCGAGCTGACGCCCGGTCCGGCGGCCGGCCTCGGGCCGGCACGCCGGTGGCGTGCGCTATTTGCGGCGTTTGCGGGCGCGGCGGATGGCGGCGGCGGCGCCGATCGCGGCCGTTCGGCCAGCCAGCCCGGCAGCGGCGCTG
>NZ_JABXFD010000163.1 GCF_013372625.1 Actinomadura sp. BRA 177 | reverse complement strand
CCGCGGCGGACGCGAGGAGCCGCAGCAGGCCGTCCAGTGCCAGGTCGGGGTCGGCGGTGCCGCCGAGCGCGTCGAGCAGGTCGTCGCCGGGGCGCGCCCCGGTGCCGCGCTCGGCGTCCCGCAGCAGCCACTCGGCCCGCGCCGCGTCGGTGAAGCCGAGCCGCGCGAGGCGCCCGGCGAGGGAGGATCGGCGTTCGGGAGTCCGGGACTCGGTCACGGGTCAACCGTAATCCGAATCGGCCGCCGAGCGGAGCTCGTCCATTGAATGGCGGTGGGTGGGGGCTGGAGGACGGTTAGAGCACTGCCAAGAGGCGCTTGCGCTCGAACTCGGTCACCTGGCGGCGGTAGTCCTCCCACTCCTGCCTCTTGTTGCGCAGGAAGAAGTCGAACACGTGCTCGCCGAGGACGTCCGCCATCAGCTCGCTGCGCTCCATCGCGTGGATGGCGTCGTCCAGGTCCTGCGGCAGCGGCTCGATGCCGAGGGCGCGCCGCTCGGCGGGGGTCAGCGCCCAGACGTCGTCCTCGGCGCCCGGCGGCAGCTCGTAGCCCTCCTCGATGCCCTTCAGCCCGGCGCCGAGGATCGCCGCGAACGCCAGGTAGGGGTTCGCGGCCGTGTCCAGCGACCGGAACTCGATGCGGGTCGAGTGGCCCTTGTGCGGCTTGTACATCGGGACGCGGACGAGCGCCGACCGGTTGTTGTGCCCCCAGCAGATGTAGGACGGGGCCTCTCCCCCGGCGCCGGCGGCCGAGCCGACGTTGCCCCACAGCCGCTTGTAGGAGTTGACCCACTGGTTGCACACCGCGGTGATCTCGGCGGAGTGCCGCAGCAGCCCGGCGATGAACGCCCGCCCGACCTTGGACAGCTTGAACTCGGCGCCCGGCTCGTAGAAGGCGTTGCGGTCGCCCTCGAACAGCGACATGTGGGTGTGCATGCCCGAGCCGGGGTGCTCGGTGAACGGCTTCGGCATGAAGGACGCGTGGACGCCCTGCTCCAGCGCGACCTCCTTCATCACCAGCCGGAACGTCATGATGTTGTCGGCGGTGGTGAGCGCGTCGGCGTACCGGAGGTCGATCTCCTGCTGGCCGGGGGCGCCCTCGTGGTGGCTGTACTCCACCGAGATGCCCATCGCCTCCAGCATCATGATCGCGTTGCGCCGGAAGTCGTGCGCGGCGCTGTGCGGGGTGTGGTCGAAGTAGCCGCCGGCGTCGGCGGGCTCGGGCTCGCGGCCGTCCTCCGGCTTGTCGTTGAGCAGGAAGAACTCGATCTCGGGATGGGTGTAGAAGGTGAACCCGAGGTCGGCGGCCCGCGACAGCGCGCGCTTCAGCACGTAGCGGGGGTCGGCGAAGCTCGGCGTCCCGTCCGGCATGAGGATGTCGCAGAACATCCGGCCGACGCCGGGCGACTCCGAGCGCCAGGGCAGCACCTGGAAGGTGGCCGGGTCGGGCTTGGCGATCATGTCGGCCTCGTACACCCGGGCGAAGCCCTCGATCGCCGACCCGTCGAAGCCGATGCCCTCGCCGAACGCGCCCTCCAGTTCGGCGGGGGCGACCGCCACGGACTTCAGGAACCCGAGCACGTCGGTGAACCACAGCCGGATGAAGCGGATGTCGCGCTCCTCCAGCGTGCGGAGCACGAACTCCTGCTGACGCTCCAAAGCCTTCTCCCTCGGTACTGCCCTGCCGGTGTCATGGGGCGGGGGGACGCATGCCGGCCGCGAGAGACGGTCCGGCTACCTCGCAGTATGCCCGGTCGCTGTTACCGCGACGTTACGTCCGACCATTCCCGCTGACCGGAACATATCTGACTACTCACCCTCCCCGATCCGCGCCGCGGCCGGATCGAGGACGCGGGACAGGAACGCCCTGGTCCGCTCGTGCGCCGGGTCGGCGATCACCTGCTGCGGCGGGCCCTCCTCGACGACCACGCCGCCGTCCATGAACACCACCCGGTCGGCCACCTCCCGCGCGAAGCTCATCTCGTGGGTGACGACGAGCATGGTCATCCCCGCCTCGGCCAGACCGCGCATCACGCCGAGGACGTCGCCGACCAGCTCCGGGTCCAGGGCGGACGTCGGCTCGTCGAACAGCATCACCTGCGGGCCCATCGCCAGCGCGCGGGCGATCGCCACGCGCTGCTGCTGCCCGCCGGACAGCTGCGCCGGGTAGGAGCCGACCTTGTCGGCCAGCCCGACCCGCTCCAGGTTCTCCCGCGCGATCTTCTCGGCCTCCGCCTTGTCCCGCTTCAGCACCTTCCGCTGCGCGATCATGACGTTGCCGAGGGCGGTCAGGTGCGGGAACAGGTTGAACGACTGGAAAACCATGCCGATCCGGCGGCGGACGGCGTCGATGTCCACCTCCGAGTCGGTGACGTCGGCGCCGGCGACCCGGATCGTCCCGGCGGACGGCTCCTCCAGCAGGTTCACGCAGCGCAGCAGCGTCGACTTGCCCGACCCGGACGGGCCGATCACGCACACGACCTCGCCCGGCCCGACGTGGAAGTCGATGCCGCGCAGCACCTCGTTCGTCCCGAACAACTTGCGCAGGCCGGTGATCTCGATGGCGTTCGTTCTCGTGTCGAGGGTCGTCATCGCTGCCCCCTGCGCTGCCGCGCCTCCAGCCGCCGGGCCAGCAGGCTCAGCGGGATCGTGATGAGCAGGTAGCAGATCCCGGCCACGATGATCGGGGTGGTGTTGCCCTGCTCGCCCGCGAGGTCGCGGCCGAACTTGGTGAGCTCGCGCTGCTCCAGCGTGATGCCGAGGAACAGCACGAGCGAGGAGTCCTTGCAGAGCAGCACCAGCTCGTTCGTGAGCGGCGGGATGATGATCCGGAACGCCTGCGGGATGATGACCGACCGCATCGCGCGGGCGTGCGACATGCCGAGCGAGCGCGCCGCCTCCATCTGCCCCCTGGGGACGGCCTCGATCCCGGCCCGGATCGTCTCCGCCATGTACGCGGTGGCGGCGAGCCCGAGCGCCAGGCCCGCCTGCCCGGCGGCGCCGCCGGGGATGTTCGTGCCGGGGAAGGCCAGCGGCACGCCGACGCCCACGAAGATGAAGATCAGCAGCAGCGGCAGGCCGCGGAAGACCTCGATGTAGGCGGTGGCGAACCACCGGTACGGGGGGGACGGACGACAGCCGCATCAGCGCCACGACCAGGCCGCCGCCGAGGCCGAGACCGAACCCGACCGCGGTGTACACGGCGGTGTTGCGCAGCCCGACCGTGATGACGTCGGGGAACAGGCTCTTCGCGACGTCCCAGTTGGCGAAGTTGAGCCGCAGCGTGTCCCAGTCGGCCAGCAGGACCAGCACCACCACGATGGCGGCGAAGAGCCCGTACTGGCCGCCCAGGGACAGCTGCCGGCGGCGCCGGCGGGACAGCCCGCCCGGCGCCCCGGCCCCGATCGGTTCCGCGGTCACGAGCCGCCGCCGGCGCTCTCCGGCATCGGACCGATCCACTTCTCGTAGATCCTCTTGTAGGTGCCGTCCGACTTGGCCTGCGCGATGACCTCGTTGGTCAGCTTGACCAGCGCCGGGTTGTGGTCCTTGCGCATCCACATGCCGTACTGCTCGCCGGTGTTCAGGTTGGCGACGATCTCGTAGGCGGAGTTCGCCGGGTCCTTCAGCCAGCCCTTGACGACCGGGTCGTCCTGGACGATCACGTCGACCTGGCCGGTGCGCAGGCCGTTCAGCTCGGCGTTGGAGTTGTCGAACGAGCGCGGGTCGAAGCCCTTGTCCTTGACGTAGTCCTCGCCGGTGGTGCCGGCCTGGGAGCCCAGCTTCAGGTCCTTGGCCTCGACGTCGTCCAGCGAGGCGACGCCGGCGCCCTTCTTCGCCATCAGCGACTGGGTGGCGTCGAAGTAGGGGTCGGAGACGTCCATGAACTTCACCCGGTCGGGCTTGATCGTCATGCCGCCCATCTGGATGTCGCACTTGCCGGCGTTCAGCGCCGCGCCCGTCCGCATCGTCTCGAACGGGGTGTCGACGACCTTCTGCGTGACGCCGAGCCGCTTGGCGACCAGGTCGATGATGTCGACGTCGAAGCCGACGACCTTGCCGGTCTTCTGATCCTCCGACTGGAACGGCGGGTACGGCAGGTGGGTGCAGGACGTCAGCGCGCCCTTCTCGATGAGCTTGACACCCTGCACGGTGGCGCCCTCGTCGCCGCCGCACGCCGTCGCCGTCAGCGCCAGGGCCGCCAGCCCCGCGCCCAGTGCCCATCGCACGGTCCCTCTGGACACTCTTCCTCCTGTGGGAGCAGGTTCTGATCATCGAACTATCGCACGCCGCGTCCGCGTCCGGCAGGGGCGAACGGGCGGGACGTTCATGACCGTCCGGCGCGATCCGTTTCCCGGAAATTGACGTGGCGATCATGGTCGCTCGACGAAGTGATCATTAGCGTGGGCAGGGCCGTGGACATCTCTCTTCTTCTCTCGATGAGCGACCGGGTGCCCGCGCTGGCGACCCCGTCGGCCATGCACCCGGAGTCGTGGCGGCTGTGCGCGCAGGTGGAGACCTGGGCGCGCGGCCGGGGCCTGGTGCTCGGGGATCCCGACACCTCGCCGCTCGGCCGGGCCCGCTGCGAGCGGCTCGCCGCCCGCGTCCTGCCGTCCGCCGACCTCGCCGGAGTCGACCTGTTCGCGCGGTGGCTGGTCTGGACGCTCGCGCTGGACGACACCATGGACCATCCGCCGCTCTGCGACAGCGGCAGCGCCGTGCACGCGCTGTACGACGACCTGCTGCGCGCGATGCGGCGCGGCCACGCGAGACCGGGCGCGCGGCCGCTGGAGGCGGCGCTGGTGGAGCTGTGGCACGCCACGTCCAAGGACATGAGCCGCGACTGGCGGCGCAGGTTCATGCTGCAGCTGGAGGCCCACCGGGACGGGTGCGCCGAGGAGTCGGTGAACCGCCGGATCCGGCACGTCCCGACGGAGGCCGAGTACGCGCCGCTGCGCCGCCGGGCGTGCGGGCCGTTCCTGTACGACCTGGTCGAGCCCGTGCTCGGCGTCGAGCTGCCGGCGCGGCTGCTGCGCACGCCCCGCTGGAAGACCGTCGCCGACGGCGTCGCCGACGTCGTGGCCTGGTCCAACGACCTCGCCTCGCACGACCTGGAGGCGGCCCGGGGCGACGTGCACGACCTGCCCGCCGTGCTGTCGCGGGCGCGCGGGCTGGACGCCGGGCGGACCGCCGCCGCGGTCGCCGAGAAGATCGTCGACCGGCTGGAGGAGGCGTGGGCGGCGGCGCGCAGGCTGCCGGAGATGCTGGACCGGCTGGAGCTGACCGTCGCGCAGCGCGCCGCCGCCGCGCAGGTCGTCAAGGTGCTGCTGGACACGCCGCGCGCCCACATGGACTGGCTCGCCGAGTCCGGCCGCTACGAGCACGGCTCGGCGCAGCCCGGCACGCTGCGGCTGGACGCGCTCGCCTCGCTGCGCTAGCCGCCGGCGAGGGCGTCGCCCGCCGGGGTGCGGGAGTACAGGACGCGGCGGCCCATCCGGTGCCCGGTGACGAGGCCGCACGCGCGCAGCACGCCGAGGTGCCGGCTGACCGCGCCCGCCCCCACGACCGCCCTGGCCCTGTCTCTTATAAACCTCTGACGCTGCCGCCACAGAGGAGCACGGAGCCAGCGCGGGTCGCCGACGACTT
>NZ_JABXFD010000273.1 GCF_013372625.1 Actinomadura sp. BRA 177 | reverse complement strand
GTCCGCCTAGTCCGGCACGCCGTCGGCTTCGCCCGGGACGGCCGCGCCGGCGCCGGACGCGTGGATCCCCGGCAAGGTCGCGGAGATGAGCGTCGCGGAGAAGGTCGGGCAGCTGTTCGTCCCGGCCTTCTCCAGCCGCGCCGACGCCCTCGCGAAGATCAAGAAGTACCACGTCGGCGGGCTGATCTACTTCCCGGAGAACTTCGGCTCCCCGGCCCGCACGGCGGCGCAGTCGAACGCGCTGCAGAAGGCGTCGAAGATCCCGCTGCTGCTCGGCGTGGACGAGGAGCAGGGCATCGTGTCCCGCACCCCGTTCATCACGCGGTTCCCCGGCAACATGGCGCTCGGCGCGACCCGGAACCCGGCCGACGCGCGGGCCGCCGCCCGCGTCACCGGCAGCGAGCTGCACGCGGTCGGCATCAACCTCGACTACGCGCCGGACGCCGACGTGAACGTGAACCCGGCCAACCCGGTGATCGGGCTGCGCTCGTTCAGCGCCGACCCGGCGCTCGCGTCCACGCTGGTGACCGGCGCGGTCGGCGGCTACCAGGACGCCGGGGTCGCCGCCACCGCCAAGCACTTCCCCGGGCACGGCGACACCGCCGTCGACAGCCACACCGGGCTGCCGGTGATCAAGCATTCGCCGAAGACGTGGGAGCGGCTCGACGCGCCCCCGTTCAAGGCGGCGATCGCGGCGGGCGTGGACGTCATCATGACCGCGCACATCGTCGTCCCGAAGCTCGACAAGTCGGGCGATCCGTCCACGCTGTCGAAGACGGTGCTGACCGGGCTGCTGCGCGAGAAGCTCGGCTACGAGGGCGTCATCACGACGGACTCGCTGGAGATGGCGGGCGTGCGGGAGAAGTACGGCGACAAGGTCGTCCCGGTCCGGGCGATCAACGCGGGCGCCGACCAGCTGCTGATGCCGCCGAGCCTGCCGCGCGCCTACAACGCGGTGGTGAAGGCCGTCCGGTCCGGGAAGATCACCGAGAAGCGGCTGGACGAGTCGGTCACGCGCATCCTCCGGCTCAAGCAGCGGCGCGGCCTGTTCCAGGGGACGGCCGTCGACCCGGCCAAGGCGAAGGCGGCGATCGGCACGGCCGCGCACAAGGCCGCGGCGCGGCAGGTCGCCGAGCACTCGGTCACCCTCGTCCGCAACAAGGGCGGCCTGCTGCCGCTGAAGGGCAAGAAGGTCGCGGTGTCCGGACCGGGCAGCGACCGGCTCCTGGCGGCGCTGCGCCGCCAGGGCGTCGCGACGGCCTCCCGGGGCTCCGCGGACGTCACCGTGCTGACCACGGAGAACGCGGGGTCGGCGACGGCGTCCCGGGTCCGGGCGCTGGGCCCGAAACCGGTCGTCGTCGCCGCGCTCGGCCGCCCCTACGACCTCGACGCGGCGGGCGGCGCGGCCGCGGCGCTCGCCACGTACTCCTCCAGCGCGGTCTCGGTCGACGCGCTGGCGAAGGTGCTGAGCGGCGCGGTCAAGCCGGTGGGCAGGCTCCCGGTGCCGGCCGGCGGCGAGCCGGTCGGCTACGGCCTGGGGTACCGGTAGCGGCGGGAGGCCGCTTCCTGGGAGGATCGGGCCGCCTTCTTCCCCCCGGGAGGTCTCCGTGCCCGTCCGTCCGCTTCTCGTCGCCGTCCTGGCCGTGCTCCCGCTGCTGGGTGCCTGCGGCGGGCAGGACGAGGTGACGATGCCGCCGCTCACCCCCGAACCCGGCGACTCGCAGTTCACCGACACGCGGGCGACGACGTCCACGGAGGAGAGCTTCCCCGCGCGGCTGGCGCTCTACAAGTACCTGCGCGGCATCGCGGCGGGAAACCCCAAGGCCTGCGTTTACCTGACTCCCGCCTACCAGCGCGAAGTGTTCGGCGGCCCCACCGCCTGCCGCTCAGGTTTCGCGAAGGCCCGCGCGAACCTGAGCCCGCAGGACATCACAGCCCTACGCGGCGTAACAGTCCCGGTCTGCGAGCCGGGCCCGGGCAACGGCGACTACACGGTCCGCTTCGAAGACCTGGCCTGGAAGGGCGCCCCCGCCGTCCCAGGCGGCCTGCTCACAACAAGCTTCACCCTCCGCAAGTCCGGCCCCCACTGGCAAATCACAACCTGACCGTCAAAGCCCGAGGTCGGTTAGGGCTGGGAGGTGGGTACGGGCTGCTTCTCGGGCTTGGGTGGTTGTGCGGGCCTTGCGGGCGGCTTCTGCTGCTTGGCGGCAGTCGTCCAGGGTGTGGCGGGCCAGGGCGGCTCGTACCAGGGGGAGGGACGGGGCGCTCATCGACAACGACGTCACTCCCAGACCGACCAGGACGCAGGCCAGGGCCGGGTCGCCGGCTGCCTCGCCGCATACGCCGCAGGGGATGCCCGCGCCGGCGGCGGGGGCGACCAGGTCGAGGACGGCGGGCTGCCACGGGTCCTGGAGGTGCGCGAGGCCGCCTACCTGGCGGTCGGCCGCGCACGCGTACTGGGTGAGGTCGTTGGTGCCGATGCTGAAGAACTCCACCTCCAACGCGACGTCGCGGGCACGGAGCGCGGCGGCGGGGACCTCGATCATGACGCCGGGATGCTCGATGCCCGCCTCGCGGCACGCGGCGGCGAACCAGGCCGCTTCGGCGGCGTCCGTCACCATCGGGGCCATGACCTGCAGCTTGGCGGTCAGGCCGGCGGCGGCGCGGGCCAGGGCGGCGAGCTGCGCGGACAGGACGTCCGGGTGCCGGAACGACATCCGCACGCCGCGCTCGCCGAGCGCCGGGTTCGGCGCCTCGCCGGGCGCGGGCAGGAACGCGAGTGGCTTGTCGGCGCCGGCGTCGAGGGTCCGGACGACCACGCGGCCTTCAGGGAACGCCTCCAGCACCTTCCGGTACGCCTCCTCCTGCTCCGCGTCGGACGGCGGCGTCGCGCGGTCCAGGAACAGGAACTCGGTGCGATACAGGCCGACGCCCTCGGCGCCGTTGGCCAAAGCCGCCTCAAGGTCCTTCGGGCCGCCGATGTTCGCCAGCAGCGGCACGGCGTGGCCGTCGGCGGTGGCGCCCGGCCCGGCGAACTCCGCCAGCGCGGACGAGCGGGCCGTGGCCGCCGCGCGGGCCGCGGTCACGTCCTCGTCGGACGGGTCGAGGCGCACGGTTCCGGCGGTGCCGTCGACCAGCACACGGGTCCCGTCGGGGAGCGACGCCGCGCCCGGCAGCGCCACGACGGCGGGCACGCCCATCGTGCGCGCGATGATCGCGGTGTGGCTGGTCGGCCCGCCCTCCTCGGTCACGAACGCGACGACCTTCGCCGGGTCGAGGACGGCCGTGTCCGCCGGCGCGAGGTCGCGGGCGGCGAGCACGAACGGCTCGTCCGACTCCGGGACGCCGGGCATCGGCAGCCCGAGCAGCCGGGCGACCGTGCGGTCGCGGATGTCGTCCAGGTCGGTGACCCGGGCCGCGAGGTACTCGCCCGCCCCGGCGAGCATCTCCCGGTAGACGCCGAACGCCTCGAACACCGCGCGGGCCGCCGCCACGCCCTCGCCGATCTTGGCGCGGACGCCGTCGGCGAGGCCCGGGTCGCGGGCCATCAGCGCCTGCGCGTTCAGCACGTCCCGGCCGTCGGTGTTGCCGGCCGCGGCGGCGCGCTCGCCGCGCTCCTCCAGGTCGGCGGCGACGGCCTCCAGCGCGGCCAGCGCCGTGGCGCGTTCGGAATCGGCGTCGCCCCTGTGCTGGTCAACACCGTGGCGGTCATCGGCGGGCTCCGGGACGGCCCCGGCGATGGTCCGCACGGGCCCTGCGCCGACACCGGGGCTGACGCCCGCGCCCTGCAATACGTCCGGCACCGCTCAGGCTCCCTCGGGCTCCGGCGTGGACAGCAGTCCCTCCAGATCGTCGAGCAGCGCCTCGGCGCCGTCGCCGTCCGCGGACAGGACGACCTCCTCGCCGTGCCGCGCGTCCAGGCCCAGCACCGCGAGGATGCTCTTGGCGTTCACCGGGTCGCCGCCGCGCTTGGCCACCGTCACGTCCATCGGGGCCTTGGCCGCGGTCTGGACGAACAGCGCGGCCGGCCGCGCGTGCAGCCCCACCCTGGATTCGATCTTGACGCTGCGCTCGGTCACCGCACACTCCCTCTTAGTTCTGTCCCGGGCCCGGCACGCGCAGCGCCGGGCCGGGGACGACGTCCACTTCCTGAAAATCGGCCACCACATGGTCGGCCTCGGCGAGCGCGCCCGCCGGCTGCGTGGTGATCACGCCCACGCAGGTCATGCCCGCGGACTTCACCGCCGCCACGCCCGCCGGGGCGTCCTCGAACCCGATCGCCTCCGCCGGCGGGACGTCCAGGTCGCGGGCGGCGGCCAGGTAGCCCTCCGGATGCGGCTTGCCGGTGACGACGTCCCCGCCGGTCACCACGAGGTCGAGCAGGTCGCGGACGCCCAGCGTGTCCAGCAGCCGCTCGGCGTACGGGCGCTGGCCCGAGGTCACCACCGCGAGCGGCACGCCCGCGTCGGCCAGCGACCGGACGAGGTCGACGGCGCCGGGGACGGGCGCGACCTCCGGCATCCCCGGCAGCGACTCGTAGGAGATCGCCTGCTCGAACAGCTCCTCGACCGTCCGGCCGGGGAACAGGTGCGCGAGGTCGCGCAGCGCCTCCAGCCCGCGCCGCCCCGCGAACGAGGCGATCAGCGCGTCGTCCCAGGGGACGCCGTGCGCGTCGAACAGCCGGGACCACATGACGCGGTTGCGCGGTTCGGTGTCGATCAGGGTGCCGTCGAGGTCGAACACCGCCGCGCCGAGCCCGATCACCGCCATGCGACCAGCTCCGTGCTCAGTTCCATGTGAAGAGTTCGGCCCCTTTCGTCACCTCGCCCGACTCCAGCACGTCCGCCAGGGCGTCGGCGTTCGCGTCCAGCGCGACGACCGCGCAGATCGGGGAGCGGCCGCCCGCCTCGATCGCGGCGGGGTTCCAGCCGACGACCGGCTGCCCGGCCGTCACCTCGTCGCCCTCGGCGGCGAGCAGGTCGAAGCCCTCGCCCTTCAGCTTGACGGTGTCGATGCCGAGATGGACGAGGACGCCGTGGCCCTCGGCGTCCACCACGACGTAGGCGTGCGGATGCAGCTTGACGATCTTCCCGGTGACGGGGGCGATGGCGTGGCCGGGGCCGCGCTCGGGGTCGACCGCCGTGCCCGGGCCCACCATGGCCTGGGCGAAGACCGGGTCCGGGACGCCGGCGAGGCCGACGACCCGGCCGGTGACCGGGGACAGTACTCGGGTCATTGCAGGGCCTTCCGGCTCAGTCGAGGATGTCCTCGATGTCGGTGGCGAGGGTGTCGGCCTCGGGCCCCACGACGACCTGCACGACGGTGCCGCTGCGCATGACGCCGTGCGCGCCCGCCTTCTTCAGCGCCGCCTCGTCGACCTTGCCCGCGTCCTCGACCTCGGTGCGCAGCCGCGTCGCGCAGGGCTCGATCTCGATGATGTTGTCGGCGCCGCCCAGCGCCGCGACGATGGCCTCGGCCTTGTCCATGTCCTTCTCTTCTCTCGCTCGGGGTGGGGTCAGTCGGTCTGGGTGACCTTGTTCAGGCCGCGGGGGACGTCGGGGTCGACGCCGAGCCTGCGGGCCAGGTTCTCGACCAGGATCTGGCCGGGGACGATGAGGCCGAGCGGCGCCACCCACTCGGGCAGGGCGGGGC
>NZ_JABXFD010000260.1 GCF_013372625.1 Actinomadura sp. BRA 177 | reverse complement strand
AGGTTGTCCGACTGGTAGCGGTCGACCATTTGGGTCGCCTGGGCGGGCAGCCACTCGCCGATCGGGCCCGCAGCGCCGTCCAAGCCCATCCACGTCAGGATCTGGGCGGGTGTGGGACGGGCGGCGGGGTCCTTCGCCAGGCAGGCGGCCACGAGGTCGCGCAGCCCGTCCGGCAGGCCGGTCAGGTCGGGTTCCTCGTGGACGATCCGGTACATCAGGGTGTGCGCGGGGCCCGCGTCGCCGAACGGGCGAAGGCCGGCCGCGTCGCATAGGACCGCGCCCAGCGCGAAGACGTCGGCCGGTGGGCCGACGATGCCGCCGCGGATGTGCTCCGGCGCCATGAATCCGGGCGTGCCGAGGGAGCCGCCCGGCACCGTGATCGCCGTCCCCTCCAGCGCACGGGCGATGCCGAAGTCGATGACGCGGGGCCCGTCGGAGGCGAGCAGGATGTTGGACGGTTTCAGGTCGCGGTGCACCAGGCCCGCGGCGTGGATCGCCTCCAGCGCCTCGGCGAGGCCCGCGCCGAGGACGCGCAGGGACAGTTCGGGCAGGGCGCCGTGCTCGGCGACGACTGCGGCGAGGGACGGTCCCGGCACGTAGGCGGTGACGAGCCACGGCGGGTCGGCGGCCAGGTTGATCTCGACGACCTGGGCGGTGTGGAAGCCGCCGACCCTGCGGGCGGCCTCCGCCTCGCGGGCGAAGCGGTCGCGGAACTGCGCGTCGGCGGCGAGCCCGGCGCGGATGACCTTCACCGCGACCGCGCGGCCGCCCGGGGAGTAGCCGAGGAACACCTCGCCCATTCCGCCGGAGCCGAGCCGTCCGGCCAGCCGGTAGCGGCCGATCGCCTGCGGATCGTCCGGACGCAGCGGTTCCATCGCCCCCCATTTCCGGCCCCCGGACTGATGTCGGCAGTCCCGTCCAGGTTGTCGAAACATGCACCATACCGGTGGCGGGACGGGCGGAGCGTCCTTATCCGGCCGCCGGTCCCCGGCCGGCGCCCGGCCGCGCACCGCGGGGGCCGAGGGCGGACATGACGGCGCCGGCGAGGCCCTTGGCGGACGCGGCGAGGAAGGTCGTCCAGTCGAAGTAGTCGCGCCAGAGGGTGATGCGGTCGTCGTGCACTTCGAAGGTGCCGCAGACCCAGAACTCGGCGCGCCAGGAGCCCCGCTCCAGGACGTCGGTGCGTTCGGTGAGGACGGCCGGGCCGTTAGCGGCGATGTTGTGGATGCGGGCCTCGAAACCGGTGCCGTAGCGGGCCATGCCGCGCAGGGTCTTCTCGACGGCGGGGAGGCCGCGGGCGGGCGGCAGCGGCACGTTCTGGTAGACGATCCCTGGCGCGGCGTAGGTCAGGGCGCGGTCGATGTCGAGGTCTTCGAGCGCGGAGAGGAAGTCGGTGACGGTCTGGATCTCGGTCATGGCGCTACTCCGAGGTCGGGAACACCACCGTAGTGCGGGAGAATCCGGGCATGCGGTTCGGCATACTGGGAGCGGTCGAGGTCCGGCGCGGCGGGGACGTCCTGCCGGTGGGCGGGCCCCTGGTGCGGGCGCTGCTGGCGATACTCCTGCTGGACGCCGGACGACTCGTCCCGACCGAGCGGCTCATCGACGGGCTCTACGGGGAGGATCCGCCGAGCGGCGCGGCGAACGCGCTGCAGTCGCAGGTGTCGCGGCTGCGCAGGAGCCTTGGGGACGCGGCGCTGGTCGAGGGCCTGCCCGCCGGGTACCGGCTCAATGTCGAGCGCGGCGATGTCGACGCGCACCGGTTCGAGCGGCTCGCCGCGGAGGCGCGGCAGGCCGGCGACGCGGCGGCCGAATTGTTCGAGGAGGCGCTCGGCCTGTGGCGCGGCGCCGCGCTGGCCGATGTGCGCGCGCCGCTCGCTGCGGCGCCGGCGGCGCGGCCGGAGGAGGAGCGGGCCGCTGCCGTCGAGGGATTGGGCGAGGCGCGGATCCGGAGCGGCGATCCCGAGTCCGTGGTGGCGCCGCTGCGCGACCTCGTGGACGCGCAGCCGCTGCGGGAGCGGGCGCGGGCGCTGCTGATGCGGGCGCTGCACGCGAGCGGGCGGCAGGCGGAAGCCCTCTCCGTGTTCGAGGACGGGCGGCGGGTGCTGGCCGACGAGCTGGGCGCCGACCCGTCGAAAGAGCTCGCCGACGTGCACCTGAGCATTCTCCGCGGCGAGACGGGACCCGAAAGGGTCCGGCCGAATCTGCCCGCGCAGCTCACCAGTTTCGTCGGCCGCGAGGAGGAGCTGCGGCGCGTCCGGAAGATGCTGGCGGGCGGGCGGCTCGTCACGCTGCTCGGGCCCGGCGGCGCGGGCAAGACGCGGCTGGCGATCGAGGCGGCGGGGCGGGAGGACGGCGAGGTCTGCTTCGTCGACCTGGCGCCCGCCGTCGCCGACGAGGTGCCGAAGGTGCTGCTCGGCGCGCTCGGGCTGCGCGAGGGCGGCATGCGGCCCGCGCCGGGCGAGCCGTCACCGGACGCGATGGAACGCCTGGTCACGGCGCTGGACGGGCGGCGGATGCTGCTCGTTCTGGACAACTGCGAGCACGTCGTGGCGGCCGTCGCCGGGCTCACGCACCGGCTGCTGAGCGCGTGCCCGGAGCTGCGGGTGCTGGCGACGAGCCGGGAGGCGCTCGCGATCACCGGCGAGGCGCTGCGGCCGCTGCCGCCGCTGGAGCTGCCGCCGGACGGCACGCCGGCCGCGGAGACCCAGGGGTATCCGGCGGTGCGGCTGTTCCTGGACCGGGCCGAGGCCGTCCGTCCCGGATTCGCGGTGGACGAGGGCAACGTCGGGGCCGTCCTGCGGATCTGCCGGGCGCTGGACGGCCTGCCGCTGGCGATCGAGCTGGCGGCGGCGCGGCTGCGGTCGCTGCCGGTCACCGAGGTCGCGACACGGCTGGACGACCGGTTCCGGCTGCTGTCGCGCGGGAACCGGGCGGCGGCGCCGCGCCACCAGACGCTGCGCGCGGTCGTCGAGTGGAGCTGGGACCTGCTGGACGAGGCGGAGCAGACCCTCGCCCGGCGGCTGACGGTGTTCTCCGGCGGCCTCACGCTGGACGCGGCCCTGGGCGTCTGCGACCTGGACGACGCCGACGAGCTGCTGATCGAGCTGGCCGACAAGTCGCTCGTGCAGAGCGACGGCACCCGGTACCGGATGCTCGACACGGTGCGGGCGTTCTGCGCCGAGCGGCTCGCCGAGGCGGGCGAGCAGGAGAGGTTCGGGCGGGCGCACGCGGAGTACTTCGCCGACCTGGCCCGCCGCGCCGACCCCCACCTGCGCGGCGCCGAGCAGCTGGACTGGCTCGACCTGCTCGCCGCCGACCACGGGAACCTGCACGCGGCGCTGCGGTGGTCGGTCCGGGCCGACCCGGCGTCCGCGCTCCGGATGATCGCGTACCTGTCGTGGTACTGGTGGCTGCGCGGACGCGTGGAGGGCGCGGCGCTGGCGGCCGAGCTGATGGACACGGTCGGCGCCGACCCGCCGGAGGGCCTCGACGAGGAGTACGTCCTGTGCGTGACGAACGCGGTGTCGGGCGGCGTCACGGGTGAGCGGGCAGTCGCGTGGCTCGACCGCGCCGCGGACATCCTGCGCGGCATCGACCGTCCGGTGCGGTATCCGGTCGCGATCGTCCTGTGGGCGCTCACCGCCGGGCCCGGCCGCACCGACAACGCGGTGTTCGTCAAGCAGGTCGGGGACGATCCGTGGACGCGCGCTCTGGTCCGGATGAGCGATGGGTTCGTCGCCCAGTTCGCCGGGGACGGGGCCGCGACGGAGCTGGCCTGCGACGAGGCACTACGGGGATTCCGGGCCTGCGGCGACCGGTGGGGCACCGCCAATTCGCTCGACATCCTCTCCCAGGTGGCCGGCTGGCGCGGCGACCACGCGCGGGCGCTCGCGCTGCTGGACGAGGCGCTGGAGCTCGTCGAGCAGCTCGGCGCGCTGGAGGACACCGCCGACCTGCTGTACCAGCGGGCGCACATGCTCATCCGCGGCGGGACGCCGGAGGCGGCGCGTGCCGGGTTCGAGCGCGGCATCGAGCTGGCGCGGCGGGCGGGCGCCCCCGACAAGATCGCCGCCGGGTACCAGGGGCTCGGCAACGTGGCGCGGCTGCGCGGGGACGCTGCGCAGGCTCGGCGGCTGTACGAGACGGCGCTGACCGGCTACACGTCCGAGCGGTTCATCGCCGTCGCGACGCGGGGGCCGGTGCTGATCGGGCTGGCCTGGCTGGCGATCGACGAGGACGACACCGAACGGGCCCGCGAGCTTCTCCACGATGCGCTGGACGGGTCGTTCGACCACCCGCTGTTCCTCTATCAGACGTCCGCGGCGACCGCGCTGGCCGGTGTGGCGGCCGCGGAGGGGGACGGGGAACGCGCGGCACTGCTGCTCGGCATCGCGAAGGCACTGCGCGGCATCCAGGTCGCCGGCGACGCGGATGCCGAGCGGGTGGCGGCGAACACCCGCCGCCTGCTCGGCGAGGAAGCCTACGAGCGGGCCTTCGCCGAGGGCGCCGCACTCCCCCGCGACCAGGCACGCGCCCTGCTGACCGACCGCTAGAGCGGTGACTCGTTCACTTGCGGCGTGTTGTGGTCATTGGCGGCCGCATAACCACAACACGCCGCAAGTGAACGCACCCGGCACTGACGGCGGTCGGCCCGCGCTGTCAGCGGACGGTGCGGGGACGGTCAGCGGCGCCCGCGAGCGTTGCGGGCATGAACACTTCGGCTCGCAAATGGGGCACGTTCGCGGTCTGCCTGCTGGGCGCGCTCGTCCCGAACATCGATCTGACCGCGCTGAACCAGGCCATCCCGCACCTGAGCGCGGACCTGGACCCCTCGGCCACGCAGATCCTGTGGATCGCCGACGTCTACGGGTTCACGCTCGCCGGGCTGCTGATCACCATGGGCGGTATCGGCGACCGGATCGGGCACAGGCGGCTGCTGCTGATCGGCGCGGCGGTGTTCGCCGCCGCGTCCGCCGTGACCGCGTACGCGCCGAGCGCCGAGCTGCTGATCGCGGCCCGCGCGCTGCTCGGCGTGGCGGGGGCGACGCTGATGCCGTCCGGGCTGTCGCTGATCCGCCGGGCGTTCCCCGAGCCGAAGGAGCGGACGGCGGCGATCGGCGCGTTCAGCGGCGTCGCAGGTCTCGCCGTCGGCCTCGGCCCGGTCCTCGCGGGCGCGCTGCTGGACCACTTCTGGTGGGGTTCCGTCTTCATGATCAACGTGCCGATCATGGCCGTGGTCCTGGTCGCCGGCGCGATCGTGCTGCCGGAGTCGCGCAACCCCGCCCCCGGCCGGCTGGACCTGCCGAGCGTCCCGCTGTCGGTCCTCGGTGTGCTCGGCGTGGTGTACGCGATCAAGGAGGCCGCCGCGCACGGCCTGGACGAGACGCGGATCTACCTCTCCCTGGCGGTAGGCCTGGCGGCGCTGGCCGCGTTCGTGGTCCGGCAGGGCCGGGTGGCCGAGCCGCTGATCGACCTGCGGCTGTTCCGCCGCGCCGCGTTCGCCGGGTCCTGTCGCTTATACCCATCT
>NZ_JABXFD010000442.1 GCF_013372625.1 Actinomadura sp. BRA 177 | reverse complement strand
CGCTGGACGCCGCCGCCGAGCGGGACGCGCCCCGCCGGGCCGCGTCCCGCTCGGCGGCGGCGTCCAGCGCGTGCACGGGGCGGTCCGCGACCACCAGCTGCCCGTACAGCCACCGGCACGCCTCGTCCTCGGTGGCGAACTCCGCGCCGATCCGCCCCTGCCGGAACTCCACGACGCCGCCGGAGAAGCCCTCGGCGGTCCGGGCGATGAGGTAGTAGCCGGTCACCGTCCCGGCGGCCGGCCGCGGTTCGCCCGGCAGGACGTACAGGCGGGCGGGGACGCCGGCCCGGGCAAGGTCCCGGCGCAGCCGCGGGAAGGTGACGCTGGAGCCCAGCCAGCCGGCGGGCACCGGGGCGGACGTCTCGGCGCCGGGCGCGGCGGCCTGCCCCTGCGCGGTCTTCTGCCGCTCCTGCGCGTCCAGCCGGGACCGCAGGTACGACCAGCCGACGGTGCCCGCGCACAGCACCGCCGCGACGCACAGGCCGGCGACGACCTTGGTGAGGTTCTCGTCGAACGTGCGGCGGGTGCGCTGCGGGCCGAACAGCAGGGCGTCGCGGAGCCGGCGGCGCCGCACCGCCACCGACTCCAGCAACTGGGCGTCGTAGTCGCGTACCAACGGGGCCTCAGCCGGGTGTGCGCCGCGGTCCCCGCGGCGTCCCGGTCAGATGCCCCGGACGGCGGCACCCGCGCGGTTCAGCGTGGTCCCGGCGATCTCGTCGTTCTTCTCCAGCGTCGCCTTGACCAGCCGGATGATCTCCCGCGTCTCGTTGGCCGCGGTGTGCCACTTGGCCTCCTTCGCGCGGTACTCCTCCGACACGCCGGTGGCCTCGAAGTCGGCCAGCGCCGTTTTGACGTCGGTGTCCCGCGTCCCGATCAGGGCTTCCAGCCGCGCCACGATCTGCTGGATGTTGGCCTGCGCCTCCGCCGAGGCGCCGGTGTCGTAACTGCGCCGTCCGGTGTCTCCCACTGCCGGCGTCCCTTCTGCGAATCGGTGCGTTCGGACGTCAGGTGCTGCGGAACTTCGCACCGTCGAAGTTGGCCGCGGACATCGTCCGGCTCGCCTCGTCCGACATCTCCTGGTCGCCGGTGGCGAACACCTTCTCCATGCCGAGCTGGCCGGTGTTCACCCTGTTCAGGCCACCTTTCAGATCGGCGATGATCTGGTCGGAATGAGCCTTGAAACTGTCGAAGGCCGCCTTCCCGACGCCGTTGAACCGGCCGGACAGCGGCTCGGCCGCCACGATCAGCGCCCGGACCAGCTGGGCGAGTTCCTCGCCGCGGTCACCGGTGTTCCTGGCCAGCGTGACAAGTGTTTCCTGGCCCTGGTCCCATCGTCCCATCGTCGCCTCACCCGCCGGTCGACTCGTTGTGGTGCGCGCTGTCACCGTGCAAATCGTCAATGACGATAGCCCGGTGGCGCCCGCGCTGCCATAGGACGTGTCAGAAGTCCCTGTGGTTCAGTTGTGGCATGAAGTTCGAACTGGTGGAACCGGCCGAGCCGGAAAGGCCGCCGGACCATTCCGGTGCACCTTTTTCGGACGACCGGAATACCGACGATCCGGTCGCCGCGCTGCTGGACGCCGGACGGGAGGCGCAGGCCGCCCTCGGTGCGGTGGGCGAGGTGGCGGACACCGCGCTGGCCCGGCTGGCCGCCGCACTGGCCCGCCGGGACGCGGGCGGGGCGTGACGGCTACCGCTCGCGCCAGCGGCTGGTGATGGGGAGGCGGCGGTCGCGGCCGAAGTTCTTGGGGGTGATCTTCGGGCCGGGCGGGTACTGGCGGCGCTTGTACTCGGCGATGTCGACGAGCCGGATGGCGCGGTCGACGAGGTCCGGGGCGTGGCCGGCGGCGATGAGGGACTCGCGGCCCAGGTCGCGTTCGACGTAGTCGGCGAGGACGGGGTCGAGGACGGTGTACTCGGGCAGGGTGTCGCGGTCGCGCTGGTCGGGGCGCAGCTCGGCGGACGGCTCCTTGACGATGATGGCCTCGGGGATGGGCTCGTGCGCGAACGGGTGCAGGAACGGCAGGTCGACGCGGGCCTGGGTGTTGCGCCAGCGGGCGAGGTCCCAGACGGTGAGCTTGAAGACGTCCTTGATGGGGGCGAAGCCGCCGGCGGAGTCGCCGTAGAGGGTGGAGTAGCCGGTGGCGAGCTCGCTCTTGTTGCCGCCGGTCAGCACGAGGTGGCCGTGCTCGTTGGACAGGGCCATCCAGACGTTGGCGCGGATGCGGGCCTGGAGGTTCTCGGCGGCGAGGCCGTGCAGGTCGAGGTGCTTCTCGAACGCCTCGACCATGTCGGCGATGGGCACGACGCGGGAGTTCAGGCCCTGCCGCTTGACGAGGTCCTCGGCGTCCACGACGGAGCCCTCGGACGAGTAGCGGCTGGGCAGCAGGACGGCGTGCACGTTCTCCGGGCCGATCGCGTCGGCGGCGATGGTGGCGACGAGCGCGGAGTCGATGCCGCCGGACAGGCCGAGGACGACCGAGCGGAAGCCGTTCTTGCGGACGTAGTCGCGGGTGCCGAGGACGAGCGCCGCGTAGATCTCGCCGAGGTCGTCCATGGGCTCGGCGGCCGCCTGCGGCAGCACCGGGTAGGCGGGCAGCGGGTCCGGGGTGAGGACGTGCCGCTCGATGGTGATGGTGGTGCCGTCCTGGGCGTCGACGGGGGTGCGGCCGGGCTCGGCGGACGGGTCGGCTGCGGGCAGCGCGAGGTCGGCGACGAGGAGGTGCTCGACGAACTGGGGCGCGCGGGCGAGCGGGGTGCCGTCCGGGCCGACGATGACGGAGTCGCCGTCGAAGACGAGTTCGTCCTGGCCGCCGACCATGTTGACGTAGGCGAGGGCGCAGCCGGCCTCGCGGGCCCGTTCGGCGCACAGGTCGAGGCGGACGTCGTCCTTGTTGCGCTCGTAGGGGGAGGCGTTGACGGCGAGCAGCAGCCCCGCGCCGGACGTGGATGTCACGCTGACCGGGCCGCCGTCCTGCCAGAGGTCCTCGCAGATGACGGTCGCGACGTCGACGCCGTGGACGCGGACGACGGGCAGCCGGTCGCCGCGCACGAAGATCCGGTACTCGTCGAAGACGCCGTAGTTCGGCAGGTGGTGCTTGGCCGAGTGGACCAGCACCTCGCCGTTGTGCAGCCACGCGGCGGCGTCCAGCGGCGCCCCGGCGGGCTGACCTGACCGGACCAGCCCGACCGAGCAGCGGTCCAGGTAGCCGGTGACGACGGGCAGGTCGCCGAGGCCCTCGTCGGCGAGCCGGCGCGCGAGCCGGTCCAGGGCCCGCCGGCACGCCTCGACGAAGGACGCGCGGAGCGCGAGGTCCTCCACCGGGTAGCCGGTCAGCATCATCTCGGGGAAGGCGACCAGGTGCGCGCCCGCGTCGGCGGCGCGCCGGCTCCATTCCACGATCAGGTCGGCGTTGCCGTCGAGGTCGCCGACGGTCGGGTTCACCTGCGCGAGCGCGATCCTGAGCTGTGCCACGTTCCCAGGGTAAAACGCCGGAGGTGGTTTCGTCACTTTGACGAGAAGTGCGTGTCGAGCGCGGCGGTCCGGCGGCGCCTGATCGCGGGGGCCAGCGCGAGCTGCGCCGCGGCCGCGGCGAGGGCCAGACCCGCGCAGGTCAGCCACAGTGCGGACGCCCCACCGGTGCCGAGCAGCTGGGTGCCGCCGAGCGGTGCCAGCAGGAAGCCGCCCGACCACGCCATCCCGTACAGGCCGCCGTACCGGCCGCGCAGGTCGGCCGGCGCGAGGTCGGCGACGACCGCCTGCAGGACGGACGCCGCCGTGATCTCCCCGAGCGTCCACACCAGGATCGTCGCGGTGTAGGCGAGGACGGTCGAGGCGAGCGAGGTGAGCCCGTAGCCGAGCCCGACCAGGACGAACCCCGCGACCATCACGAGGCTGTGGTCCCGCCGGGCCAGCCACGCGTTCACCAGCGGCTGGACGATGATGATCAGCACCCCGTTGGCGGCGATCGCGAGACTGTACGCCTGCGGGCCGAGCCCGTCCTCCTTCATGGCCAGCGGCATCGTCGTCATGCCCTGCATCAGCACGAACGTGTACACGAGCGTCACCAGCACGTACCCGACCATGACCCGGTCGCGGAGCGCGCGCCCGAACCCGCCGGGCGCGGCGGAACGGGCGTCCCGCGACCGCGTCTCCGGGATCGCCCGCCACACCAGGACCCCGAACCCGGCGCAGGTCAGCGCGTCGATCCAGAACAGCCACAGGAAGCCCTGCTGCGCGAGCGTCCCGCCGAGCACCATCGCGACCGCCCAGCCCAGGTTGATCGCCCAGAACAGCAGCCCGAACGCGCGCGGACGCTCGGCGGGGGAGATGATGTCGGCCACCATCGCCTGCGCGGCGGGCCGGTACATGTCCAGCAGCACGCCGAGCAGCAGCGCCGCCGCGACGATCGCCGTGATCCCCTGCGCGTAGTCGAGCGCGAGCATCGCGGCGCCGGTGCCGACGGTCGCGAGCGTCAGCGTCGGGCGCCGCCCGAGCCGGTCGGCGAGCATGCCGCCGGCGATCTGCCCGCCCAGCGAGCCCGCGCCGAGCACCGCCATCACCACGCCGGCCTGCGCCAGCGACAGCCCCCGCATGGTCGTCAGGTAGAGGCCCAGGAACGGCTCGACCATGGTGCCGAGCCGGTTGAGCAGGGTCCCCGCCCACAGCACCCAGAACGGCCGGGGGAAGCCGCCGACGCGCGGCCGCAGGAACGCCGCGATCCTGCCCGGAGCAGGGGCGACAGGGGGGTCCTCCACAGTGGTCACTGCACGATCGTGAGCGGTCTCCACGCAGCGCGGTAATCATTTAGCCTGGACTAACTGATCGAGTTCGTGTTCGCGCCGGAGGACGTGGCCCGCGTCCGGTTCGCGTTCTCGCCGCTGTGGGAGATGGTGCTGAGCCTGCGGGTGCTCGGCGACCCGTCCGGGCACGCGCTGCACCTGCCGTGGGTGCACGCCGTCCGGCCCCGGCTGCGCGGCCTCGACCTGGAACCGCTGCTGGAGGTCGTCCCGCCCACCGGGTACGCGCCCGACTTCCTGACCCCGCCGCCGGAGACCCCGCTGCCCGACCTGGCCGCCGAGCTGGAGACCGTCCTCGCCACCCCGCCGGACGTGGTCGTGCACGAGCTGCTGCGCGTCGACCGGGCGCACCGCCCCGGCCGCCGGCGCGAGACGATGGCGGCCGACCCCGAACGCACCCTCCGGACGCTCGCCGACCTGCTCGAACGGTACTGGGCCGTCGCCGTCGAGCCGTGGTGGCCGCGCATCACCGACCTGCTGGAGGGCGACGTGCTACGCCGCACCCGCGCCCTCACCGCGCACGGCACCGCCGGGGTCTTCGGCGACCTGCACGACACGGTCTCCTGGGGCGCCGGGACGCTGTCGGTCGAGCGGCGCTGGAGTTTCCGCGGCGAGCCGGCGGGACGCGGGCTGCTGCTCGTCCCCAGCGCGTTCGTGTGGCCGGACGTGTCGG
This sequence comes from Actinomadura sp. BRA 177, assembly GCF_013372625.1. Classification (GTDB taxonomy): domain Bacteria; phylum Actinomycetota; class Actinomycetes; order Streptosporangiales; family Streptosporangiaceae; genus Spirillospora. Next base: position 207 of record NZ_JABXFD010000442.1, on the reverse strand, counting down.
TGATGGTGCCGCCCTACCAGCCGCTGCTCAGCTATCCGCCGCGCGGGGTGGCGACGCTCTGGGAGAGCGGCCGCCCGGCCGAGCCCCTGTCTTTTAAACACATCTCCGAGCCCACGAGCCGGACTCCTAACTCGTATGCCGGCTTACGCTTGCACAAAAACAATGTACTAAGCCATACATCAAATCACCAAGAACACACAACAACAA
>NZ_JABXFD010000341.1 GCF_013372625.1 Actinomadura sp. BRA 177 | reverse complement strand
GGGCCCGCCCCCGCGCAAGCCCGCCGCCACCGGCCCGACACCGTCGCCGGGCCGGCCGAAGTGTTCGAAGGAGTGGGTCGCTTGTCCGCCCGCATCAGTGTCATCGTGCTCACCCACGGCGCCGGGGAGGACCTCGGCGACACCCTGGAGTCGATCGCGGCCCAGACGTTCCGGGACCTGGAGGTCCTGGTCGTGGACGACGGCACCGGCACTGCCGCGCGGGCGGAGCTGCCCGACGACCGGTTCCGGCTCGTCCGGCAGGGCGCGCCGAGCCGCGGCGCGGCCCGCAACCTGGGGGTCGCCGAGAGCGGCGGCGAGTTCCTGCTGTTCGCCGACGGCGGCGACCCGCTGCCGCCGGAGGCGCTGGCCACGCTGGCCACCGCGCTGGAGGCGTCCGGGTCGGAGCTGGCGACGGGTCCCGATGCGACCCGCAAGTGGACGGGCCAGGTGTCGCAGTGGAAGGCGCGCGGCGACAACGCGCCCCCCGCGACGGGCACCGACCTGCACCGCACCCCCGACCTGCTGCGCAACCGCAAGATCGCCGGGACGCTGCTGCGCCGTTCCTTCTGGGACGGGCACGGGCTGGAGTTCCCCGACCTCGGCCGCTACGACGACCTGCCGGTCATGATGCGCATCCTGCACCTGGCGAAGACCATCGACGTGGTGCCGGACGTCGTCCTGCACCGCCGGTCGCGGCGCTACGTGCCGACTACCGAGATGCAGGAGATCGCGGACGGTTTCGGCGCGGCGAACCTCGCGACGACGTGGGTCGCCGAGCGCGGCGACGTCAAGGAGCTGCGGCGGCTGCAACTCGCCCTCGTCACGACTGAGCTGAAGACGTTCCTGGACGCCATGCCCGACCTGTCCGGCGAGGAGCGGGAGCAGGTCGTCGCGCAGGCGGCGGCGTACGCGAAGGGCGTCTCGCCGAAGGTGTTCGGCGAGTCCCCCGCGCTGACCCGGCTGAAGTGGCACCTCGCCGAGTCGGGCCACACGATGGAGCTGGTGAAGGTCGTCCGGTACGAGCGCGGCAAGTCGTCGCCGTCGATCGTCCGCGACCCGGTGCGCCGCTACGTCGTCTACCCGTACTGGAAGGACGCGAAGCTCGACGTCCCGCGCGAGGTGTACCGGGCACGCGACGAGGTCAAGATGCGCGGCCGGGTGCACGCGGTGCGCTGGGACGGCGACCGGCTGGTCGTCACCGGCGAGGCCTACATCAACTCGGTCAGCTCGCGCCGCCGCTGGACGTCGATCAAGACGGTGACGCTGCGCAGCGGCGGCCGGAAGATCGTCACGAAGGCGCGGCAGACGCCGAAGCCGGGCAAGTCGTCCGGCGGCTGGACCGGGTTCGAGTTCTCGCTCGACGCCGGGAAGCTGAAGGACCACGGCGCGTGGGCGGACGGCACCTGGGAGGTGCACGCCTCGGTGCTGAACGCGGGCGTGTTCCGGCAGGGCGTGATGCGCGGCGGCGGCTCGGGCACGGGCGCGCACCCGCCGTACCGGTACGTGGCCGACGACGTGCGCGTCGTCCCCAAGGTCGTGGACGGCCACTTCGTCGTGCAGGTGGAACGCGTCAAGGAGCGGGCGACGGCGCTGCGCTGGGACGACGACGCGCTGCTCATCGAGGTCGAGTCGGCCGGCGAGCCGCCCGCCGAGCTGGTGCTGACGCTCGGCGACTCCCGCGTCCCCGTCCCGGTCACGGCAGGGAAAGGCGGCTGGACGGCGCGCGTCGACCCGGCCGCGCTCGATGTGGACATCGACCCCGAATCGATCGACGACACCCGTGACTGGACGCTGTCGGCGGACGGCCGGCCGCTCGTCCTCGCCGAGGGCGTGGCGGAGGCGCGCCGCACGTTCGGCGCCCTTGAGGTGAGCGCGGGGCACGGCCACGGCGGTTACGTGCGGGTGCGGCGGTCGACGATCCGGCTGTCGGTGGACGATTGCGAACTGCGTCCCGACGGCACGCTGGCGCTGACCGCGACGCATCCGGCGCACGAGTCCGGGCAGATCGTGGTGCGCAGCCGCGGCCGCCGCAAGGAGTACGCGTTCGACCTCGTCCCGGACGAGTCGGGCAAGCTGCGGGCCGAGGTGCCGGTCGCGGCCGTGCCGGGCGTCGCGGGGATCCTGCCGCTGCGTCCGGGCCGCTGGGACGTGCTGTTCCGCCCGCCGGGCGAGCGGGCGCTGACCGTCCGGCTGACCGCCGCCGCGCAGCAGGGCCTGCCGGGGCCGGTCGAGGTGGCGCGGCGCGGCTACGAGATGGAGACCAAGGACGGCAGGCTCGTCGTCGCCGTCACCGGGGACGTGACCGGCGAGGAGAAGAGCGCCGGCGCCAAGTACCGGGAGGAGGCGCGGCGCACCGTCGCCCGCGACGGGCTGCGCGACACCGTGCTGTTCTCCTGCTTCAACGGGCGGCAGTACTCCGACAGCCCGAAGGCGATCCACGAGGAGCTGATCCGGCGCGGGTCCGACTTGGAGCAGCTGTGGGTCGTCAACGACGCGCAGGTCGAGCTGCCGGACACGCTGCAGGGCGTCCGGCTGAACGGCAAGGAGTGGCAGGAGGCGGTGACGACGTCCCGCTACATCGTCACCAACCACCGGCTCGGCGACTGGTTCCAGCGGCACCCCGACCAGGTCGTCCTGCAGACCTGGCACGGCACCCCGCTGAAGAAGATCGGCCGGGACGTGAAGGAGGTCCACTTCGCGTACGCGCCGGGGATGAAGTCCGCGCTGCAGAGCAAGGAGAAGAAGCCGGAGGGGCCGGCCGTCCCCGAGTGGAGCCACCTGCTGTCGCCGAACCCGTTCAGCACCGAGATCTTCCGCCGCGCGTTCGCGTTCAAGGGCGAGATGCTGGAGGTCGGGTACCCGCGCAACGACCTGCTGCACAGCCCGGACGCCGACGTCGTGGCCCGGTCGGTGCGGGCGCGGCTCGGCATCCCGGAGGGCAAGCGGGTCGTGCTGTACGCGCCGACGTGGCGCGACGACCAGTACTACAGCCGCGGCCGGTACAAGCACGACATGCGCCTCGACCTGGAGCGGGCCCGCGCCGCGCTCGGCGACGACCACGTGCTGCTCGTCCGGCTGCACAGCAACGTGGTGGACGGCGTCCCGGAGGACCCGGCGGGCTTCGTCCGCGACGTGTCGCTGTACCCGGACATCACCGAGCTGTACCTGATCTCCGACATGATGATCAGCGACTACTCGTCGGTGATGTTCGACTACGCGAACACGGGCCGCCCGATGCTGTTCTTCACCTACGACCTGGCCGACTACCGGGACCGGCTCCGCGGCTTCTACTTCGACTTCGAGGCCGAGGCGCCGGGGCCGCTGGTGGAGACGTCCGACGACCTGATCGACGCGATCCGCGACGTCGACGCCGCGACCGCCGGGCACAAGGAGCGCTACGACGCGTTCGTCGACCGCTTCTGCCCGCTGGACGACGGGCAGGCCGCGGCCCGGACCGCCGACCGCGTCTTCGGGCCGGCGGACTGACCGGCCGTTGCCACAGGTGAACGGGGATCATCGGCGCGTTGGTAGGCTACGCGCCGTCATCGGCGACCTCGGAGGCTGCGGACTGTGGACGCGGTAGCGAACCATTGCAGGGTGGACGCGGACGACCGCCTGCGCATCCGGTGGGCCGCCCCCATGCCGGACGGGCGGCAGGTCGTGCTGCGGCACCGCAAGTCCGGGGAGACGCGTGCGGAGCCGATCACGGGTGACCGCTGCTCCGTGGAACTGGACGCCGGTGACCTTTCGCCCGGCAAGTGGACGGTGGCCGTCGAGGCGGACGGCGCGGAGAGCCCGCTGCTGACCGACGACCCCGGCTTCTCGCTGGACGGCCTGCGCACCTACGCCGACCTGCCCCGCGACCGTGCCGTCCGGGTGGTGCGGGCGGCGGACGGGCGCGTCTCGCTCGCCGTCCGGAACGTCGCCCCGCACGCCGAGGTCGAGGCCGTCCACCCGCGCGACGGCGAGATCAAGATCGTCGGACGGCTCGCGTACGCGGGCCCGCGCCCCGGGGAGAGCGCGCGGCTGGTCGCGGCCGCGCGGGACGGCGACGCCACGGTCAGCCAGGACGTCCGGCTCGACGGCACCGGGTTCCACGGCTGCCTGGCGGTCGACGCGTTCGCCGCGGCGGAGCCCGCCCTCTGGGACCTGTGGCTCGACGTGGGCGACGTCCACGCCCGCCTCGCCACCAAGCTGGACGACGCGCCCGGCAAGCGCGGCAAGCTGTCCTACCCGCGGCAGGTCGCCGCGCACGACGGCCGGGAGATCGCCGTGCGCCCCTACTACACGGACCGGGACCAGCTGGCGATCTCGGCCTCCCCCGTCGAGGACGCCCCGTGAAGATCACCTTCCTCCTGCTGGAGGCGTTCTCCATCGACGGCACCGTCCGGTGCACGTTCACGCTCGCGGACGAGTTGTCCCGGCGGCACGAGGTCGAGATCGTGAGCGTCCTGCAGGACGCGGACCGCCCCGTCCTGCCGCTGTCGGACCGCGTCCGGCTGCGCTCACTGGTCGACCTGCGGCCGGACGCCAAGGTCCCGTGGCCGCACACCGGACGCGCCGAGCGGCTGATGCCGGAGCCGTCCGCGCTGATCCCCGAGCAGGAGCGCAGCTTCAACAAGTTCAGCGCCTGGACGGACGACCGGATCAGCCGGTTCCTGCGCCGCCCGCGCACCGACGTGCTGGTCACGACCCGCGCCGGCCTCAACCTGCTGGCGGCCCGGCTCGCGCCCCGCCGGGTCGTGGTCGTCGGGCAGGAGCACCTGCAGCTCGGCATCAACGAGCCGGAGATGATCAACGAGTTCCGGGAGTGGTACCCGCGGCTCGACGCGCTGACGACCCTCACCACCGCCGACGGCGCGGACTACGAGGAGCTGCTGCCGGGCTCGTGCCCGGTCTACACGATCGGGAACGGGCTGCCGCCGCGGCTGTACCCGCGCTCCCGGCAGGAGAACAAGGTCGTCGCCGCCGCCGGCCGGATGGTGTGGATCAAGGGCTACGACCTGCTCATCAACGCGTTCGCGCAGGTCGTGGAGAAGCATCCGGAGTGGCAGCTGCGGATCTACGGGCAGGGTCCGCGGCGCGAGCAGTTGCGCCGCCGGGTCACCCGGCTCGGGCTCTACAACAACGTCCTGCTGATGGACGCCACCGACGACATGGAGGGCGAGTTCGCCAAGGCGTCCGTCCTCGCGATGTCGTCGCGCGCCGAGCCGTTCGGCATGACGATCATCGAGGCGTTCGCGTGCGGGCTGCCGGTGGTCGGCTTCGACTGCCCGCAGGGCCCCCGCGAGATCATCACCGACGGCCATGACGGGCTGCTCGTCCCGCCCGAGGACCCGGACGCGTTCGCCGAGACGCTGATCAAGCTGATCGACGACGAGGAGCTGCGGCTGACGATGGCGGAGCGCGCCTACGCGTCGGCGGAGCGCTTCGACATCGCCGTCGTGGCCCAGCACTGGGAGAAGATGCTCACCGAACTCCGGACCGCGCCGCGGCGGAACCCGGGCCGCCGCTAGGCGCACCGGCCTCGGGCTCCTCTTCTTCGGCCGGAGCCGGTTCGGCGGCGGCCGGGCGGGGCCGCCGGGGCGGCGGGAGGAGCGCCAGGCCGAGGGCGAGGCAGGCGAACGGGACGGCGGGCACGACGTAGCGGTAGTCGAAGTCGGCGGTCGCGGCGGGAATCACCAGCAGCGCGAGGCTCATTCCCCAGGGGAGGAGCGCGCCCGTCCCCCAGTGCCGGACGGGGCCGAGCGGGCGCCACCGCCCCCGCGACCGGACGTACGGGAACGCTCCAGCGAGCCCGCCGAGCAGCAGGATGCCGAGGAACGTGCCCGGCATGGCGAGATGGTCCTGGTAGGCGAGGACCTGGTCGGCCCACGGCCGGACGACCCTGGTCTCTCCGTCCGTGCCGTACTTCTCCGCCAGGAGCGCCTGGCCATCGCTCCACTCCTCCCCTTCGGGGAAGTCGTACTGCAGCGACGTCCACGGGTTCGGGTAGGGCGTGCGGTCCCATTCGAACGCCATGAAGGTGTCGTGGACGACGATGTTCGCGTAGTCGCCGGGCTGCTTCCTGATCGCCGCCCACGCGAACTCGCCGGCGAGCCGGTCGGCCTCGTCGCCGGTGACCCAGCCGGGGATCTCGCGGAACGGGGAGTCCTTCGTCCACATCACGGCGAACGCGGGCGAGATGCGCGGGTCGGTCAGGTGCGGGCACATGATCTGCAGCTCGGGACGGGGCTTGATGACGTTGCAGTCGGCGAACGAGGCAGTACGCCCGTACAGCCAGATCGAGTTGGCCTTCGCCAGCTTGAACTGGCCGTACTCCGACTGGAACCAGAACATGTAGCCGACGACGGGCAGCGCGAACATCACCACCGCCGAGACGCACGCGCGCCAACCGGCCCGCCTCAGCAGCATCGCGACGACGATCACCGCGATCAGCGGCAGCCCCGCCGTCCTGGTCAGCGCGGCGAACGCCGCGAACGCGCCCGCCAGCGCGCCCAGCCACCACGTCGACCGGCGCCGCCACAGCGCCGCCGTGACCGCCGCGAGCAGCAGGAACGTGAACAGCGAGTCCGACATGAGCATGTGCTCAAGGGAGATCTGGTGGACGGGGATCAGCACCGGAACCGTCAGCGCCGCCGCCATCACGGCGGGCAGCCATACGCGCCACGCCCACCGTCCGGGCTCGTCCAGCGGCCATGCCGCCCGCCCCGCGCGCAGGACCAGGACGTACACCAGGACGCCCGTCAGCACCCCGATGGCGTGCTGCACCGACACCAGCACGGTGAAGCTGTGGAACGGTTCGATCAGCCAGAGCAGAAACGGGTATCCACTCGGACGCGTCTCACCCGGCCGCAACTGGAGGGCGGCCTCCAGATAACTCTTCGAGTCGCCGAACCACAACGGCGCCGGATAGCCCAGGACCGCGAGGACCCGGATCCAGATCGCCACCCCGAGAACCCCGGCGAACGGCACATGGGCGATGAGTCGGACGCGCACCCGGCCCACGCTACCCACGGGAATGATCACCATGTGCACCGGCCAGTCACGGATCAGCGACAATGCCGGTTCCCCGAACCGGTCAGCGATAGCATCGGAGCGCTCCTCACGCTGAAAGGGATGAACTGCATGGCGAACTTCACGCTCGATGACGTTCGGCAACGGACGTACAAGGCGCGTGACGCCTGGTGGACCGTCCTGCTGGTCGATCCGCTCGCGTCCAGGCTGGTCAAGTTCACGGCCAACCGGACGCGCGTGACCCCGAACCAGCTCACCGTCGGGGCCCTGGTCCTCGGCCTCGCCGCCGGTGCCTGCTTTGCCGTCGCGTCCTGGCCGTGGCTGCTCGCCGGCGCGCTGCTGTACCACCTGTCGTTCACGCTCGACTGCATGGACGGCAAGATCGCCCGTCTGAAGGGCAACGGTTCGGTCTTCGGCGCCTGGCTCGACTACATCTTCGACCGCGTCCGCGTCCTGGCCTGCGCGATCGCCCTGATGGCCGGCCAGTACGCCGCCACGGACAACGTCGCCTACATCTGGACGGCCGTAGCGGTCGTGTTCCTCGACATGCTCCGCTACATGGACGCGCTGGAGATCTACAAGGTCCGCAACCAGATGCGGACGACCCTGAATGCGGCCCGCGCCGAGGCGAAGGAACTGGAACTCGCCGCCCAGCGCGCGAACGGCCAGATCCCCGCCGAAGACGAGGACTTCCGCTCTGCCGAGGCCCTCACCGAGGACCCCGAGGCCGACATGGAGAACCGCGTCGTCGCCGACGACCCGACCATCGCGACTCTCCAGCAGGGCTTCAACCAGCGCTTCCCCTGGTACGCGCGGATCCGGAACGTCCTGATGGCGGGCCGCATCCGCCCGCACCTGGTCAGCGGCATCGAGTTCCAGATGGGCGTGTTCATCGTCGCGCCGATCGCCGCCGCGATCATCTCCGGCGCCATCATCCCCGTCGTCGCCGCCAGCGCCGCCGGCATGCTGGCCTTCGAACTCGTCATCATCTACAAGTTCTGGCTGTCCAGCCGCGACTACAGCCGCAGCCTCACCAAGCTCAACGCCAAGATCGAGTCCTACCGCGCCGAACTCCCCGCCGACAAAGGGGTAACGGTAGGCAGCGCCGGCTGACCCACGGCCGAAGGCCCCCGGCACCATGCCGGGGGCCTTCGCCTTTGTTCAGCGCTTGCGCGCGGTGGCGAGCAGGTACTCCCACTCCATGGCGAACCCAGACGTCCCGACGTCTTGGGTGCGGGCCAGCTCGACCAGCGCGGAGTCCAGCGCCGCGACCTTCTCCGCATCCTCGGCGATGCGCCGGTAGACGGCGATGGTCGGCCCGTAGCAGGCCTTGAAGTAGTCGCGGAACTCCTCAGGCTTCCCGAACCGCTCAACCCGCACCGCCCGCCGCTCGAACCGCACATCGCTGACGCGATCACCGAGCAGCCCCTGCACGTGCTCGGGCCGCCCCCACAGCGGCGGCGGCTGCGCCCCCTCCGGAGGCGGCGGCGCGTAGGGCTTCATCACGGTGAACATCTGCCCGATGAGGCCCTCCGGCGTCCAGCTGACCAGCCCGATCGTCCCGCCCGGCCGGCAGACCCGCAGCATCTCGTCCGCGGACACCTGGTGGTGCGGCGCGAACATGACCCCGACACACGACAGGACCGCGTCGAACTCCCCGTCCCCGAACGGCAGCGCCTCGACATCGGCCTCCCGCCACACCAGCTCGGCACCCCGCCTGGCCGCATCCTCCTCCCCGGCCCGGAGGAGTTCCGGCGTGAGATCACTGGCCACCACGTCCGCCCCTTCGAGCGCCGCCGCGATGGCCGCATTACCGGCCCCGGCCGCCACGTCCAGCACCCGCGGACCGCCCCGAACCCCCGCCGCCCGGACGAGCACGGCCCCCAGATCCGGAATCACCGCCGACGCCAGAGCCGGGTAATCACCCAACGCCCACATGGCCCTGTGAGCATCCTTCAGCGTGTCCCCCATGTCACTCTCCTCCCATTGTGGGATCCACGCTAAGAACCACGAGGCCGGGCTCCTAGTACAGGATCTGTACCGGCCTCTGGCCGCCTCGGGCGAACCGTCCTAGCCTGCGAAGTATGGGGGCTTCGTACTACCAGTTCTGTCCCGTCGCCAAGGCGATGGAGTTACTCGACGAGCGCTGGACGCTGTTGATCGTCCGCGAACTGCTCTCCGGGAGCGAGCACTTCAACGAGGTACGCCGGGGCGTCCCCCGCATGTCCCCGACGCTGCTCTCCAAGCGCCTGAACCAACTAGTCCGCGCGGGCGTCGCGGAGAAGAAGGACGACCGCTACGTCCTCACCCCCGCCGGCAAGGAACTGCGCCCAGTAGTGGACGCCCTCGCAGTATGGGGCGTCCGCTGGATAGGCGAGTTGGGCGACCAGGACCTGGACCCGAAACTCCTCCTCTGGGACATGCGCCGCAACATAACTCTGGACGCCATCCCCGACACCCGAACCGTGATCCTCTTCGTCTTCCCGGACGTCCAACCCCGCAACCGCCACTGGTGGCTCGTCATGAACGCCGGCGCCGCCGACGTCTGCGACACCGACCCGGGCTACGAGGTCTCCGTAACGGTGACCGCCGACCTCCGCCACATGGTCCGGATCTGGCGCGGCGACACCCCCTGGCAGGACGCCCTCCGCTCCGGAGCGATCGACATCCAGGGCCCCGAACCCCTCCGCCGCACCCTCCCGACCTGGTTCGCCCTCTCCCCCTTCGCCACCATCCCCCGCCCAACCGTTCACGACGCCGGTGGAGCACTTCAAGCAAGATGAATGGCAGATCATGACTGCATGGCTGTCATACAGATCCGGGACGTCCCCAATGAGACCGAGCGGACGCTGAAGGCGCGGGCCGACCAAGCGGGCAAGTCACTGGCGGCCTACCTTCGAGACCTCCTGAACGAGGAAGCCGCAACACGACGCTTGACGAGGTGATGACCAAGATCGCAGCCGACGAACCAGTGCCCTACGCCCCCGACTTCGTCCGCCAGACCATGCGCGAGGGGCGCCGGTGAACCTGGTCGTCGATGCCTCGATCATGTTCCACCCCAGGGATGAGTCGTGGTCACGTCCGCGAGGGCCTGCGGTCACTCTGTGCGGCGGACACGCCGTCATCAAAGTCTGACCAGACTCCACCCAGCACGGCGATAACGTCGATCACGGACGCCGCGCCGGGACTCAAGGAAGAGGAGCAGCGATGACCAATTTTCCCAAGTGGAGCGAGGTCCGCGCCGACGTCGTCGCGGCGGCCGGCGGCGAGGAAGCCGTCGCCGAGGCGCACAGGCGCAACCAGTCCTACATCGATGGCCACCGCAAGGCCCTAGGCCTGTCCCAAACAGCCGGGGGCGGGTCCTCATGCGGTGGCGAGGAGTTCCGTCTCCGCCGCGCCGGCGTCCCCCTCACCGACGGTGACCCGGAACCGCAGACCGAGGGCATGCCCGAGCCGGTTTAGCACGGCCAGGGTCGGGACTCCTCCACCGCCAGACTCGATGCGTGACACCGCGGGCTGACGCATCCCGGCGCGCCGAGCCAGTTCGGTCTGTGACATGCCCAGTTCAGTCCGCCGGGCGTAGATGGAACGGCCGAGGGCGAGCGCTAGGCGCGCCTCTTCGTAGGTGAGCCGATACTCGTCAGTGGCACGCTTGGCAGCCAGGCCAGGGTGGTCGCCAAGAAGAACATGCGGGCTGGTCCGCCGACTGCTCATGCCCCCTCCGGAAACTTCGTCTTCAGTTCAGCTGGTGCGGTCGAGAGCAACTCGATCGCTCGCCTTCGATAACTCGAGAGTGCGGCGTTACCCAGCGCCCACCTGAGCAGAGCCGGAGCGTTGGGCGAGCGATAAAACTGATCCTTGGCGTCGGTGGCGTCGGCGACTGCCGCCCACTCACGGAAGGCTTGGCCGGGGTCCGGGACCGACTCCACGAACGTCACATCTCCCTGGCGGGTGCACAGACGTATTCGTCCGTCCCTCGCGTAACCGAGGACGACTCCCCGCAGCCGATCCCCGACGTCCGGCCAGTCAGCTCGCCGCAGCGGCGGGTCGCCGATGTACGAGGAGTCGACGAATCCCCTCTGCCCGCTGCCCACCACCTCAATGAGCAGTCCGTAGTGCTGGTACCCCACCACCGTGCACTCGGTGAGTGTGTACCGGGGCAACTCCTCACTGCTCATCGCATCCCCCTCCCGGCAGAGTCCATCGTCTCTTGCCTGGGCGGCCTCGGGTTCCGTTCTGGCACTGGGTGGCCGGAGCTTAGGGCGGCCAGGTAGGGGGAGACACAGCGGGACGGCGGCGAAGAACATGCGTCGCCGAAGCCGACCGCAGCCACCTCGCCCACAGCGCCATGAAGGCACGCTGAGATCACACCGGACAGGCGTCGGACCGGGCGGGACGGGACGGTCAGCGGGCAGGGAACTGCTTGACCTGCTCGATCAGGTTGGCGAACTCGGCGAAGGACAGGGTGATGTGCCCCGCCTCCGGGTCCTTGCTGTCCCGCACCCCGACTCCAGCCCCTGGCGCAAGTCGTCCCAGCTCAACGCAGTGCTGATCATTCGCCCCGCCGCTGTGAGTGCTCTTCCGCCACTGGACGGCCATGGCTACCCCTCCGGGTGTTGCTTGACCTGCTCGATCAGACCGGCGAACTGGGCGAGCGACAAGATGAGGTGTCCCCCATCCGGGTCCTTGCTGTCCCGCACCCCGACCCCGGCACCCGGCACAAGACGCCCCAGCTCAACGCAGTGCTGGTCGTCCGCTCCGCCGCTGTGAGTACTCTTACGCCACTGGACGCTCATTCGTAACTCTCCAAGTACCGCTTGATGATCTCGCGCGAGTCCTCCAGGGAGGCCGCCTTCGCGCCGATACGATCGAACTTAACCGACAATTCACGTACCTCGCCAGGTGTTTCGATCAAGCGGCCACCGTTCTGGGCGCCCGAATAGGCGATGTCGCGGCTCTCCAGGCTGAGGATCTGGAGCGATCCGTCAACGCCCAGATGAGCCCCCGACTTGAACGGGACAATACGGAGGCTGACCTGCGGCAGGTCGGCCATAGCAAGCAGGTGCTCCAGTTGAGCCTTCTGCACCTCAGGGCCACCGACCTCCCTCGCCAGGACGCTCTCGTCGAGCGTGGCCCACATCTCGACGTCCGTTCCCCTGTCAAAGAAGGACTTCTTCCGAGCGACGCGTTCGGCCATCTCCGCCTCGAAGTCCTTCGGGGTGCCGGCCTGGACGTAGGCCCAGGCATACTCCTCGGTCTGGAGGGCGAGGGGGATGACCTGGCCGTGGTACGTCTTGATCAGGTTCGCCTCGTGCTCGTACTTGACGAGCTGCTTTCCCCAGTTGGGGTCGTGGGCCATTCGGGCAAACCAGAGCAAGAGCTGAAATAGCAGACCCGTCCCAAAGTGCCGGTCGAGGGCCCGAACGTGGTCGTCCTGCAGGCGCCGCCGACCCGCTTCAAAGTTGGATACAGTGCCCCGCGTTACTCCCATGATCTCCCCGCACTGGGTCAGCGATAGCCCCATCTTCTCCCGCCAAAATCGCAGGTAGAAGGCCAGGAAGTACCACATTGAGATCTTGGGATCGAGCGGCTCCCGGACGATCGGCATTTGCGTCCTCCCTGTATCCAACTTCGGCGGCTACAGGCAAAACATAGAACACTGCGGTGATCCTTGTCACAGGAAATCGGAATCTCGGACAAGGACAGGACGATGACGATGACGGCGACCGCAGAGCCGATCAAGGCCCTTATGGGCACGCCCTCCGCAGTGGGGCTGGCGCGCACTTTTGCGGAGGCGCAAATGCGCAAATGGGACTACTTGCACATTCTCGACAGCGCGCTTCTCATCGTCTCGGAAATCGTCACCAATGCCGCGCGTCAGACGCCGGACGAGGAGATCCGACTCCAGCTCAGCCGGGACGACTACGGGATCATCATCGCCGTCTGGGACGCCGACCACGCCCTCCCCGAGGCCAAGCCGATGGCCGAACTCACCCTCGACGACCTCGACCTGTCCGAGGAGGCGTTCGACGACAACGGCGGCTGGGGCCTGCACATCGTCCAGGCCCTGGCCGCCAAGTGCGGCGTCACCGCCGACCCGGCCGGCGGCAAGTGGGTCTGGGCCCGGATGCACCCGTAGCGGGCCCCGGCACCACCCCATGGACGGCTCCACGCGCATGTCCGCGCCGGGAGTCCAGGCATGCCCCTCGATGGGAGGTAGTACGAAGATGACCACTGATCACCTGACGCCCGTTAGTGGGCGGCGCGCGTTGCTGACCGGTCTCGCGCCTGGGTGTTCATCTGGGCTCCCACCGGTGACATGATCGGCGCGGCCAACGCCCCGGCTGCTGCCGCCGACACGATCGCGCGCGCGGTCGGCGCTCAACTCGGGGCCGGTCCCTGATGACAACCCGCCGACTGCTGTGAAGGCTGCGCCGACGGGTTCGCGGGAGGGTCAGGAGTGCGTGGGCACTCAGGTGAGGACCCTGGTCTTCGCCCGTTGGTACTCCACTTCGCTGATGTCACCGTGCTTCCTGAGCTCGGCGAGCCTGACCAACTCGTCGGTGCTCGTCTGCTCCGGGGCCCCGGCGGTCTCACGGACGTAGGCGCGGAACTGCTCGTCGCGCTTCTGGATCGCCCGCAGGTCGCGTTCGCCCATGTCCCGGCCGCGTGCGATCAGGTATACGAAGGCGCCGAGGAACGGCAGCACGATCACGAAGATCGACCATCCGGCCTTGCCCCAGCCGCTCAACCGGTCGTCGCGGAAGATGTCGGCGATGATCCTGAAGAGCAGCATCAAGAACAGCACCCACAGGAAGAACCAGAGCATGGTCCAGAAGATGTTAAGCAGGGGGTAGTCCGTTGCGGCGACGGGTCCGGCGAGCTCGTTCATGGTGGTCCTCCAGTCGTGGGCCCTCTGCATGTGATGCGGCCCATGCTCCGCGCAGCCGGCTTCCTTCCGCGTCACCCGCAGCGGGTGGCTTCCGCCGGGATTCACCCCGCTCGGGTGAAGCCCTCCGGCCGCGGCTTCGCCGAGGATCCCCTCTGTACGTCTGATGAGAGGGGTTCCGTCCATGACCACCATCGGTGCCGCCGTCCGGACTCCGGCCGAGCGGGCGGCGTACGGGAAGCGGGTGCGCGCCGAGGTGCCCCGTTCGAGCCATGGGCGGTTCGAGCCGGACGGCGAGCGGCCCGATCCGGTCGGCATCCTGGAGTCGCAGTCCGCGGCGAGGGTCCCGGAACTGGTGCCGATCCGCTACAGCCGCATGCTGGAGTCGCCGTTCCGCTTCTACCGGGGCGCCGCGGCGATCATGGCCGCGGATCTCGGCGTCTTGCCGCACACGGGGATGACGGTGCAGCTGTGCGGTGACGCCCACATGCTGAACTTCCGGCTGCTCGCGTCCCCCGAGCGGCATCTGGTGTTCGACATCAACGACTTCGACGAGACGTTTCCGGGGCCGTGGGAGTGGGACGTCAAGCGGCTCGCGGCGAGTCTGGCCATCGCCGGCCGCGCCAACGGCTTCTCCGGACGGCAATGCGCCGCCGCCGTGCGAGCCTGCGTGCGGGGCTACCGGGAGCGGATGCGCGAGTTCGCCGGCATGCGCACACTCGACATCTGGTACGCGCAGGACAGCGCCGACGACCTGGGCTCGATCCGGGCGGACGGGCTGGGCGGCGGCGCCCGCCGGCGGTTCTCGGCGGCCGCCGACCGGGCCCGCACGCGCACGAATCTGCAGGCCGTCGCGAAGCTGACCCGGGTTGAAGGGGGCGTGCGGCGGATCGTCCACGACCCGCCGCTGGTCACGCCGATCCATGACCTGCTTCCCGAGGGCGCCGGAACGGCGGAGATGCTGCGCCGGCTGATCGAGGATTACGGCCGCAGTCTCGCCTCCGAGCGCCGGGTCCTGCTCGGGCGCTACCGCGTGGCCGACATGGCGCGCAAGGTCGTCGGGGTCGGCAGTGTGGGCACCCGCTGCTGGATCGTCCTCCTGCTGGGACGGGACGACGATGATCCGCTGCTGCTCCAGGCCAAGGAGGCCGGCACGTCCGTCCTGGCCCCGTACATCGGCGCAGCCGACTACGCCAGCCAGGGTGAGCGCGTCGTCGCCGGGCAGCGACTGATGCAGGCCGCGGGCGACATCTTCCTCGGCTGGCAGACCGTCCGGGGGATCGACGGCCGGCGCCGCGACTTCTACGTCCGCCAGTTGCGGGACTGGAAGGGCATCGCCCGGCCGGAGACCATGACGCCCGAGATCATGACGGCCTTCGGCCGGATCTGCGGCGCCTCGCTGGCCCGCGCGCACGCCCGTTCCGGCGACCCGACCGCCATCGGCGCCTACCTCGGCGGGGGCGACGCCTTCGATCGGGCGCTCGCGGTGTTCGCCGAGGTCTACGCCGACCAGAACGAACGCGACCGCGAGGCCCTCGCCGGGGCCGCGCGCACCGGCCGGATCACCGCGGAAGCCGCATGACGGGCCACCCGCGCCCCAGGAGCGTGATGCGGGCGGACGGAGGCACGGCGCAGCGGAGGCGCCCGATGGGACGGTGGGGGCCGCTGCTCGCACTGGCGACCGCGCAGTTCGTCATGGTTCTCGACCAGTCGGTCATGAACGTCTCGATCAGCACGCTGGTGGACGACTTCGACACGACGGTCCCCGCGATCCAGGCGGTCATCACCCTGTACTGCCTGGTGATGGCGATGTTCATGCTGACCGGCGCCAAGATCGGCGACATCATCGGGCGGCGCCGCGCCTTCGCCACCGGGCTGGTCGTCTACGCCTGCGGGTCGGCGCTGACCGCGGCGGCCCCGACCCTGGCCGTGCTCGCGCTCGGCTGGTCGGTACTGGAGGGCATCGGCGCCGCGCTGGTCCTGCCCGCGCTGGTCGCCCTGGTCGCCGACAACTTCACGGGACGCGATCGCGCGGCCGCCTACGCCGTGATCGGCGGCGTCGCGGGCGCCGGGATCGCGGTGGGGCCGATCCTCGGCGGCTGGGCGACGACCGAGCTGACCTGGCGGGTGATCTTCGTCGGCGAGGTGGTCCTGGTCGTGCTCGTCCTGCTGGCGGCGCGCCTGCTGGCGGAGTCCGCCCGCGGCCGTCCGGCCCCCCGCCTCGACCTCGCCGGCACCGTGCTGTCGGCCTGCGGAGTCGGGACGATCGTGCTCGGCACCCTGCAGTCCAGCACCTGGGGCTGGGTCCGGCCGAAGGACGCCCCGGTCGAGCCGTTCGGCCTCGCGCCGACGCTGTTCGTCATCGCGCTCGGCGGGACGCTGCTCTGGGGTTTCACGGCCTGGCAGCGGCACCGCGAGCACGCGTCCGGCGACCCCCTGCTGCACCTGGACCTGCTGAAGTCGCCGCCGCTCCGGGCCGGGCTGATCGGCCTGTTCGCCCAGAACCTCATCCTCATGGGCGTCTTCTTCGTCATGCCGCTCTACCTGCAGCTCGTCCTCGGCCTCAACGCGTTGGAGACGGGCGTCAGGATGCTGCCCGTCTCCGTCATGATGTTCGTCGCCTCCGCGGCCGGATCCCGGCTGTCGTCCCGGCTGCCGGTGCGGACGATCGTCCGGACCGGACTGCTGCTCACCGGCGCAGCGGTCCTGGCGCTGATGGCGACCGTGCGGCCGGATCTGGCCGGCCCCGCCTTCGCGGTCTCGATGGGGGCGCTCGGCACCGGCATGGGGCTGATGGTCTCCCAGCTCGGGAACCTGGTGCAGTCCTCCGTCGGCACGTCCGGCCGGGCGGAGGCGGGCGGCCTGCAGTACACCGGCCAGCAGCTCGGCTCCTCGCTCGGCATCGCGCTCATCGGAGCGATCGTCCTGGCCGGTCTGACCGGCGCGTTCGTGTCGAAGGTCGGGCAGGACGAGCGCGTCAGCGCCCAGGTCGCCGAGCAGGTCGGCGTGGCCGCCGGGGCCGGCGTCGACTTCGTCTCCACCGGCCAGATCCAGGCGGCCGCGCGGAAGGCGGGCCTCGACGCCGCCACCGCCGGCGCGCTCGTCGACGACTACGGGAAGGCACAGCTGGTGTCGCTGAAGGCGGGACTGCTGGCCACCGCGCTACTGGCGCTGGGCTCACTGGCGTTCACCCGCGATCTCCCCCGCACACCGGCAACATCCGGCAACGGACCCGCCGCCCGCCGCCGGCGGCGATGACCGGCGCGGTCGTCCCTCGCCGGTCGTCAACTCGTCGCCCGTCCACTGGCACTAGCATTCGGGGCGGCTTGCCGCTCGTGTTCGTATCGTGCGATGACCGTCATGACCTCGGCAGCGTCGCGACCGCTGCGGAGAAGGGCGGCCATGACCTGCATCGGCTGGTCGATGTGGTCGAAGAACTGCCGGTATCCCGCGCACAGGTAGTCGAGACCGGGCTCGCCGTGGGGGGACGTGACGAAGCGGTTGCCGGGGCTTCCTCCGCCGCAGGCGAACAGCACCGGGCAGCAGCGGCAGTACAGCGGCAGCCGCTCGCATCCGGCGCGGGGCGGACGGGGCCGCCGCTCGGCTGCCGTCCACGCGGTCAACGCCTGCTCGAAGATCTGGACGTGCTGCCGTCCGACGTCCCGGCGCACCCACTCGTCGAAGACGGCCACGAGGAAGGCCGCCCACTGCTCCGGGCGGACGGTCCGCGCCGAGACGGCGGTACCACCCGCCCGGCGGGGCTCGCCGATGCGTTCCACGACCGGGATGTACTGGACGTGGCGCACCCCGAGCTCGTCCCGGAAGTACCGATAGGCATCGACCGGTTCGTCTGCGTTGCCGGCGTGCACGGGGTAGAGAACGTTGCAGCCCACGCCGTGGCGGCGTAACCGCCGGGCGGTCTCGGGCAGCAGGCGGCGGGCCGCGGTGCCGTCCGCGGAGAGTCCGACCAGAAAGTCCCGCTCGGCTAGGAACCGGCACCACGTGTCGTCCAGCCGGGCGCCGGTCGTCCACAGCGCGTGCTCGACTCGTGTGCCCGGTTCCACGTGCCGCTCGGCCAGCTCCACCGCGTCCCGGAAGGAGCCGAAGTCCACCGGTTCGCGGCCGTCCAGCCAGGTCACCGTCATTGTCCGCCGTCGCGCCCCGCGGCTCTGCCGGCGCCGGCCGGAGCCGGTGCCGGCGCCGGAGAGCGGTACCACTGGCCCTTCGCAGGCGAGCCAGCGCTCCGGGCCGGGGGCGGACGGTGCTTCGCCGAGCGTCACCGTCGCGGGTAGCCCGCATTCTCGGCGGCGCGGCGGCCGTAGACGCACAGCGCCCAGATCACGGCGACGTCCAACGCGATCATGACCACGGACCACACCGGGTAATAGGGCAGGAACAGGAACTGGGAGATCGCGTTGAGCACGGCGGAGGCGATTCCGATCGCGCGGGCCCACACGTGGCCGGTGAAGACGAACATTCCCGCGACGGCGACGAGGATGCCGAGCCCCAGATGCGTCCACCCCCATGCGGACACGTCGAAGCCGTACACGTAGCGGGGCGTGACGACATAGAACTGGTCTCGCAGGATGGCGGCCAGCCCTTGCAGGGCCTGGAACGACCCGATCAGCACCATCATCACGCCGGCGAAGATCGCGAAGCCGGTGGCCCAGCCGCCGGCGGGCTCGGTGTCCACCCCGGGGCCCGGTCGCGTGGAAATCCGCTGTGACATGTGAACCTCCTCATTCCATCGATCACTCGCAGAATCACCCGGCGGCGGGGCCATGGGCTCACCCTCGGCGGGTGATCCGGGAGCGCCTCAATCACCCGCTGCGGAGGATGCGGCACGACCTGCGGAAACGGTGTCCTTCAGGTACCGGGCCCAGCTAGGACGGACCCAGTACCGCGACGTGAGAGGAGCGACGATGTCGACGACGTCTCCGAGGACGGGCGGAACCGTCCCCGATCGCAGGCAAGGCACGATGCTCACGCACATGGTGAACGAGCATCAGACGATGGCCCTGACTCTCGGCGGTATCTCGTTCCTGCTGGGCGTCGTCGTGGTGGCCTGGCCCGGGGTCAGCATCGGCGTGCTGGCGGTGCTCATCGGGCTCCAACTCATCATCAACGGGGTCGTCCGGATCGCACAGTCGGTCGCCGGCGGCCTCACCGCCGGCACCCGCACCCTCGTGGCCGTCCTCGGGGTGCTCTCGCTCTCGATCGGCGTCCTCGCCATGCGCCACCTGTTCCAGACCGTTGCCGTGCTCGCCGTGCTGTTCGGCATGTTCTGGCTGCTCGGCGGCATCATCGAAGCCGTTGCCGTGCTCTCGGACAGGGACCGGCCCGGACGCGGCCCCGAACTGGTCCTGGCCTGCCTCTCGGCGCTCGCCGGAATCGTCGTCCTCGCCTATCCGGAGGCCAGTCTCGTGGCCTTGACCTGGCTGTTCGGTCTCTGGCTGATCACCTGGGGAATCATCAGCGTCCTCGTCACCCTGTGGATCCGGTACGCCGACAAGCGGACGGCGTCCGCACGGTGACCCCCACGGGCCGGGAGGAGGCGACGTGGCGGCATCGGGATACGGCGCACGGCATGCGACGTGCGACTACGAGATAAGGATCAAGGGGCGGGTCGGCGAATCGCTCCGGCTCGCCTTCGAAGGGCTCAGCATCACGCTCAACCCCGGCGAGACGGTGCTGCGCGGCCGGGAACTGGATCAGGCGGCCCTGTACGGGATCCTGGACCGGATCCAGGCGCTGGGATTCGAACTGCTCGAGGTTCGCCGGCTACCGCCCGCTCCGCCGTGATCCCCGGATCAGGACGTCCTCAGGACGGGGTCACAGCAGCCGGTATCGGCGTGCGCGGCGGACCGCCTCGCCCCGGCGCGTCACCGCGAGCTTGCGGTAGATGTTCCTCAGATGGGTCTTCACGGTGTTGACCGAGATGTACATTTCGGTGGCTATCTCGTCCGTCGTCAGCATCCTGGAGAGCAGAGTCAGCACCTCCAGTTCCCGCTTGCTCAGCGGCCCCACGACGGCGGGGGCGGCGACGTCTCCGAGGTCGGGGGTCCCTCCCAAGCCGAGCTGTCCGAGGAACCGCCGGTGCGGCCGCGAAAGCTCCGGATCCCGGCGCAGCACGGGAAGCAGCCAGCTCCGCGCCCCGACGAACGGCAGCCCGATCTTCTCGCGTTCTCCCAGCCGCAGCGCGCGCTCCAGCGAACGGCGTCCCCGGGACCGGTCCTCCTCCCGGTAGGCCAGGCAGGCGTCCAGCAGCCATGCCTCCACCCGGACGGCGGCCGGCGCGGACGGCTCCATCCGCACCGGACGGACCGCCCGGGACGCCGCCGCCGGGTGCCGCTCATGCAGATGGACGCGGGCGAGCGCGACCGCGCCCTCGGCGCCACCGGCGTCGCGGGCGGCGTCCCTCGCCTCCGCCGGCGCGTCGCCCGCGAGGTGCGCCTCGGCCTCGGCCAGCCGCACCCTGCGCCGGAACCACGGCATCCCGCCGGCGTCCCCGCCGATGGTGTCCAGCATGGTCAGCGCCCGGTCGGGCCGGCCGGCGGCCACGTCCAGGCGCGCGGTGAGCAGATCGTGCAGGGCGGAAAGGAGAGCGTCGGGGGCGTCGGCGTTCGCCACCCGGACCTTGTCCAGTTCGTCCCGCGCCTGGTCTAGGCGAGCCTCCTCCAGCGCCACCCAGGCGCAGGCCAGATGAACCGCCGCGACCCGCCGCCCGGCGGGATCGGTGGAGACCTCGGGCAATTGCGCCGCCGCCGACATCAGTCGGGCCGCCCGACGGAAGCCGCCCTGGAGCGCCCCCGCCAGCGCCAGCCCGCCCAGGCACCGGCGATGCTGAAGATCGCCCCCGGCCTCCGCGGCGGGCAGGGCGCGCTTGAACTCCTCCTCGGCCCGGCCGGGCCGCCCGGTGCGCAGTTCCAGGAGGCCGTACGCGTAGCCGACCAGTGCGTCCAGCTCTGGCAGGTCGTGCCGCGACCCGTGCGGGAGGGCGTCCAGCGACTCGTCCAGGTCGTGGACGAGGTCGCGAAGGTCCTGCTGCCGTTCCGGGCAGGCGGCGACGAGCCTGATCAGTCCCGCCGCCAGCCGCGCCGGGATCGCCCGGTCGTCCGGCAGGTCCGCGAGAAGGCGCTCCGCCCGGGACAGGTGCGCTGCGCGGCCCGTGTCGTCGCCCTGGCCCAGCGAGACCGCGGCGGCCACGAGGTGCGGTTCGGGCCCGGCGGCTCCGGCAAGGGCACGGTCCGGGAGATCGCTGAGGAGCGGGAGGAGCGCCCGGCCGTCCGACAGGCCCAGCACACGGCCGATCGCCAGGCCGTCGACGATGAGCCGGGACGCGTAGGCCGGGTCTCCGGCCAGCACGGCGTGCCGGGCGGCCTCCTCAAGCGCCTTGGTCCGGCTGAACCATTCCGCCGCACGCCGATGCAGCATGGCCGCGTCCGCCGGATGCTCCTGGCGCAGCGTCAGGTTCAGGGCCGCACCGAGCACCGAGTGGAAGCGGTACCACCCGTGGTCCACGGGCAGGACGAAGGCGTTCTCGCGCACCAGGTTCGCGAACAGCTCACTCGCGTCCGGCCCGGCGAGCTCCGCCGCCAGTTCCGCGTCGAAGCGTTCCACGACGCTGAGCCTGAGCAGCAGCCGGCGGACCGCCGCGGGCTGGACGTTCAACACCTCCGCGACGAGGTAGTCGACGACGGCGTGGTCGTCTCCGGCGAACGCGGCGGCGAAGCCGTCGGGATTCGGATGCCCCTCCATCGTCATGGCGGCGAGCCGCAGACCGGCCGCCCACCCTTCGGTCCGCTCGCACAGGGCGCTGACCGACGCCGGAGTCGCCGACACCCCGTGGTGGGCGAGCAGTGCGCGGGTCTCGCCGCCGTCGAAGGCCAGATCCGCGCTCCGGATCTCGGCGAGCTCACCGGTCAGCCGGTAGCGGTGCAGCGGAAGGGGCGGGTCGGTCCGGGAGATCAGCACGAGTCGCAGCACCGGGCCGGCCCCTTTGAGTACGCGGGCCACGTCGCGAGCGAGGTCGGAGCCGGCCGGCGGACGGAAATCGTCCAGCACGAGGACGACGGGGGCCGCGCGGCCAGAAAGGGCGAACATGAGCTGCGCACAGAAGATGTCGTGCCCGCGCTCCGAGGGGCGAGGGGCATCGGCCACTCCCGCCTGGCCTAGCGCCGCGACCACGAGACTCCAGAACGCGGCCGGACGGTGGTCCGGCTCGTCCAGCGAGACCCAGGCGACCGGCCCGGGGCGGCGTCCCGTGGTCGCCCAGGAGGCCACCGCGACCGACTTGCCCGCGCCGGGAGGTCCCGTCACGACCGTGAGCGGGCCCCGCGTGCCCTTTTCGAGCCGCTCCATCAGCCGTTGCCGGGTGATGAACCAGCTGCGGCGGCCGGGTACGCGCACCTTCGCCGCGGAGACCGGCGACGGCGCCCTCGGACGCTCGCGACCAGGAGCCGGATCTCGCGGCAGGGCTTCGTCCATGATGGCTCCTCCCCCACTCGCGAGAGGCCCGCACAAGAGAATAGAAATACAACAAATTTGTACATAACGGTACCTAGCGAAATCTTTGCGCTTATCTACGAAAAACCCATATATACGGAAAGAGGACCGAAGCCACGCCGCGGCCCGCAGGGCGACATGGCCGTCGCCGTGGCGGTCGCCGGGTCAGGGGTTGAGGGTTCGGGGGTGGGCGTCGGGGTTCTGGGCCAGCCAGGGGAGGGTCGTCATGTGGCGTTGGACCATGGGTTTGTAGAGGTCGTGGAAGGTGCGGTGGAGGATGTCGATGTCGGTCGTCGCGATGGTGGCGGTGCGCCAGCGCAGGACGCGGTAGGCGTCGGTTTCGCGGCTGGTGAGGGCGACGACGGTGACTCCGTCCGTGGGGTGCCAGGTGGGTGAGACGAGGGCGATGCCGAAGCCGGCGGCGACGAAGCCGGGCATGCTGCCGGTGTCCACTTCGGCGTAGCGGAAGGTGGGGGTGAAGCCGGCGGCCTCGCAGGCGGCGCGGAGCATGGCGGTGCCGCCGTCGTCGCCGCCCTGCGGCGGGATCCAGACCTCGCCGGCGAGGTCGGCCAGGCCGACGCGGCCGCGGCCGGCGAGGGGGTGGGCGGACGGGAGGGCGATGCCGCAGGGTTCGATGGTGATGACGCGTTCGCTGGTTCCGGGCGGTAACGGGGGCGCGTTGTGGTCGGCGACCCGTCCCATGAACACGACGTCGACGCTGTCGTTGGCGAGCAGGCGGGTGAGGACGGCGCCGGAGTAGTCCAGGCGGGTGCTGACGGTGCGCGGCAGCTCCGTTTCGAGTTTGCGCAGCCACTCCCCCACGAGGACGTGGGGGTGGGTGCCGAGCCGGATGCCGGTGCGGCCGCCGGGGACGGTGGCGAGCAGATCGTCCATGTCGGCGAGGATGCCGCGGGCGCGGGCGAGGACATGCCGGCCCAGCGGGGTGGGGACGATGCCGTCCGGTCCGCGTGAGAACAGCGGTCCGCCGAACGCGTTCTCGATGCGGCGGAGCTGGTTGCTGAGCGTGGGCTGAGAGACGCCCAGGCTCGCTGCGGTGCGCGTGATGCTGCCGGTCTCGGCCAATTGGCTGAGTACGCGGAGATGCCGCAGTTCAACCTGCATAGCCCGGAAGCTATGCCCATTTGAAAGGGCCCGCAAGAGTTCCGCGGCTGTCACTCTCGGGGGCGCAAGGCGCGCTTCCTTCTTTCTTTCCGGCGGCCCATCGCCAATGGGTGTCGTCGTCGTGCCTTGCCGCCGCTCTGTCCCCCCGCAGAGCGGACCCCCTGCCTATGGCGGCATGCGACCGTGAAACGCAAACACCTCTTGGCGGTCCTTGTGGCCGCCGCCCTCGTGGTCAGCGGCCTGGTGCCGCTGGCCCTGCGGGCGATCCCGGATGCCCGGGGATCCAGTCCGAGTCCGAAGGCCGCGGCGGTGGCGTCGGCGGAACGGCTCGTCGCCGGACGGGTCGCCGAACTGCACCCGAGCAAGAATGACAAGTTCGTCCGCTCCCAGGTGGTCGGCACACCGTGGGATCTGTACTACGTCGCCTATGAGCGGACGTACCGCGGGCTTCCCGTCGTCGGCGGGGACTTCGTCGTCGCCACCGACGCGAAAGGCCACGTGCGGACCGTTTCGGTGGCCCAGAAGCGGCCGATCCGCATCGGCGTCACCCCGAGGGTCGGCAAGTCCGCGGCCGCGCGGAAGTCGCGCGGCGCGGTGTCGAAGCCGGACGGCAAGCCGCTGAAGCCGCAGCTGGTCGTGCACGCGCTGGGCAAGCCGAGGCTGGCCTGGGAGACGACCGTGTCCGGACGGGACGGCAAGCAGCCGAGCGTGAAGAAGGTCTATGTCGACGCGCGGACCGGTAAGCGCTTCGACGAGAAGGAGACCATCTACGTGGGCACCGGCACGGGTATCTGGGAAGGCTCGAACCTCACCATCGGGACGACCCAGTCGGGCGGCCAGTACACGATGCGGGACCCCGAGCATCCTGGCCTCACCTGCGCCGACTACAGCGGACGGCAGATCTTCTCCGGGCCGGACGACTCCTGGGGCAGCACGTCCAAGACCAGCAGGGAAGCCGGCTGCGTGGACGTCATGTACGCCGCCGCCGGTGAATGGGACCTGCTGAAGTCCTTCGGGCGCACCGGCCTGCAGAACGGCCAGTGGAAGCCGGCTCTGGTCGGCCTCGGCGACGTCAACGCCTACTGGACGGGCAGCGAGGCCCAGTTCGGCTACAACCAGAACCGCCAGTGGATCACCGCGACCGACGTGGTGGCGCACGAGTTCGGGCACGCCCTGGACAACTTCACGCCGGGCAGCATGTCGGGCGGCGGCACGCAGGAGTTCGTCGGCGACGTGTGGGGCGCCTCGACCGAGGCGTTCCTGAACAACCCGGCCGACCCGCCGGACTATACCGTCGGCGAGGAGATCGACCTCGTCGGCCAGGGCCCGATCCGCAACATGGCCGAGCCGTCGCGGGTCAGCGGCCACCCGAACTGCTACTCCAGTTCGGTGCCGAACATGGAGGTACACGCGGCTGCGGGCCCCGGCAACCACTGGTTCTACCTGCTCGCCGAGGGTTCCAACCCGGGTGGCGGGAAGCCGAGCAGCCCGATCTGTTCGGGCGGGCCGTCGTCGGTGACGGGGATCGGCGTCATGAACGCCGCGAAGATCTTCTACAACGCGATGATGCTGAAGACGTCCAACACCAGCTACGGCCGGTACCGGGTGCTGACGCTGAACGCGGCGAAGAACCTGGACTCGTCCTGCACCTGGTTCAACCGGGTGAAGGACGCCTGGGACGCGGTCAGCCTCCGGCAGCAGTCGGGCGAGCCGTCCTGCACGCCGACCGGCAGCGACTTCTCGATGTCGGTGTCGCCGGCGTCCGGGACGGTCAAGCCGGGCGCCTCGGTGCAGGCGACGGTCAACACGACCGTCACCGGCGGGGACTCCGAGCCGGTCGATCTGAGCGCGGCGGTGTCCCCGGCCAATAGCGGCCTGGACGTCAGCTTCAACCCGGCTCAGGTCCAGTCCGGCAACACCTCGACGATGACCGTCAGGGCGGCTGACGGGGCGCGGACCGGCCCGTTCAGCGTCACCGTGACCGGGCGGGGCGCGACGAAGACGCATACCGCGTCCTACAACCTCACGGTCGGCGGCGGCACCCCCAACCCGGGCAATCCGCCGGACATCAACGTCGAGAACGTCAAGGCGCACCTGCAGCAGTTCCAGAACTTCGCGAACAGCAACGGCGGCACCCGCTACGCCACGGGCGGCGGATACACGGCGTCGGTGTCGTACGTGGAGCAGAAGCTGCGGGACGCCGGGTTCACCGTGTCGCGGCAGGCGTGCACGTCCGGCTGCACCCCGGGCGCCGGGCCCAACGTGATCGCCGACTGGCCGGGCGGGAACGACGGCAGCGTCTACATGTTCGGCGCGCACCTCGACAGCGTCCGCGCGGGGCCGGGCATCAACGACAACGGGTCCGGGTCCGCGGCGCTGCTGGAGACCGCGCTCACGCTGGCGCGGACCAAGCCGGCGATGCTGAACCACGTCCGGTTCGGCTGGTGGACGGACGAGGAGCAGGGCCTCAACGGCTCGAACTTCTACGTCAGCCGCCTGTCCGGCACCGAACGGTCGAAGATCAAGGGCTACTTCAACTTCGACATGGTCGGCTCCCCGAACGCCGGCTACTTCATCGACGGCCTCAACTCGCAACTGTCGTCCAACCTGAAGGGATACTTCGACTCGATCGACATCGCTCCGGACGAGATGAGCGAGTGCTGCAGCGATGACGGCCCGTTCCGCAACGCCGGGATCGCCACCTCGTTCCTGTCGACCGGCGCCTCGGCGGTCAAGACCTCGGCGCAGGCGCAGAAGTGGGGCGGCACCGCCGGAGTGGCGTACGACCGGTGCTACCACTCGTCCTGCGACAGCTACCCGGGCAACATCAACATGACCGCGCTGGACCGCAGCGCGGACGCCATGGGATGGGCGCTCTGGAAGACCTCCGTGGACGCCTCGACGCCCGCGGACGACTTCTCGATGGCGGCCGATCCCGCAAGCGCAAGCGTCCGACCAGGACAGTCGGCCACGGCCACCGTCAACACAACGGTGACCGGCGGCGCCGCCCAGTCGATCGACCTGACGGCGACGGTGGCGCCCGGCGGACCGAGGGTCACCTTCGACCCGTCGTCCATCCAGGCCGGCGGCAAGTCCACGATGACGGTCGCCACCTCGCCGGACACCCCGGCGGGCGACTACACCGTGACGGTCACCGGCACCGGGGAGTCCGCCACGCACACCGCCGCCTTCACCCTCACGGTGCAGGGCGACGGCAGTGACGACTTCTCGGTGTCGGTGGACCCGTCCAGCGGGACCGTCAAGGCCGGAGATTCCGCGACCGCGACGATCCGGACCGCACTGACCAGCGGTAACGCGCAGCAGGTGAGCCTGTCCGCGTCGGTGTCGCCGGGCGGGCCGACGGCGACCGTCGACCCGGGTTCGGTGAACACGGGCGGTACGGCGACCCTGAAGGTGTCCACCACCGGGAGCACGCCTGCGGGCAGCTACACGGTGACGGTCACCGGCAAGGGGTCGGTCACCCGGACCGACACCTACACGCTGACCGTGACCAAGTCGGACGACCGGACGACCACCAGCGAGACCGACTACCCGATCCGCGACTTCACGTGGACGGTCAGCCCGCTGCGGGTCGACGTGGGCGGGACGGCGGCGAACCCGGTGCATCTGTCCATCGATGCGCGGCACACCTGCTCGGAGGACGTCGCGGTCTGGCTCATCTCGCCAGGCGGGCAGGCCTACGTGGTCAAGCGGCAGGGCAGCGGCCAGTACCAGTGCACGCCGTGGAACGGCCCGGAGGACTTCGACGTCCCCGGCATCTACTCCCCGGCGAACGGAACCTGGCAGCTGTACATGTACGACTACGGTCCCGGTGACATAGGGACCCTCAACGGCTGGAGCATCAGCCTGTAGTCACCCACCCGCCCGGTCTGGTCCTCGCGGGGGAGGGCCGGACCGGGCGCCTTCATGCGGTTAGCAGGTCTGTCCATTGGCGGCAGACTTCGGAGAGGGCGTAGGCGGTTCTCACCTGGGCGCGGGCCAGTTCTCGGTCTTGGTGCCAGCGGTTTTGGGCGACCGTTGTTGAGATTGAGGCGGCCATTGCCGATGGGGCGTCGTGGATCCAACGAGGGTCGTAGATGGTTTCGGCGCCCGGCCATGGGAGGAGGGCCGGGACGGCGCCGGACGCCATACCTTCGGCGGGGGCCAGGTGGAAGCTCTCGTCATCGCTGGTGGAGAGCACGAAACCGATGCGGCGCAGCCAGGACGCCACGTCGCGGCCGTAACTGTCGAAGACCACGGCGCCAGAGAGGAGATGAGAGCGGCGGATGCGGCGGAAGGCCTTCTCGTAGTGGGTTCGTTCTTCTTGTTTTTGCCAGATCCACCAGTACTCCCAGGGGAGTTTGGATTTGACGAAGAGGGTGAAGCGGGGGTCGTCGCGGCGTAGTTCTTCGAGGACGTCCAGGGCCAGGTCTAGTCGTTTGCGGGACGGGGCTATGCCGATCATTCCCAGGTGGTGTTCGGCGCCTGGGAGTTTGGTTCGGTCTAGTTGGGTGTCGTCTACCCAGTTGGGGATCGTGGCGACCTTGGAGGCGGGCCAACCTGTTAGTTCGCGGGTCAGGTCGGTGTAGTGGGGGCTTACGCAGATGACCCGGTCCACTGCGTCGATGTCGAGTTGCTTCGGCCAGGGCGCGTAGAGCTCGAAGCGGTGGAGGCGGACTACCAGGCGCTGGTCAGGGCGTTTGCGGGCGGCGAACCACAGGGCGTTCGGGCCGCACCATTCGCAGATGATGACGTCCGCCCAGTCGACCAGGTCCTGGCTGCGTTTCTCGTCGTGGGCCTTGAGGGCCGGCCAGTGGTCTACGCGGATCTCCATGTCGGAGCGGGAACGCAGGTAGTCGAGCAGGCGGGTGCAGAATTTGAGGTCGTGACCTGCCACTCCGACGCGAAGAGGACGCTGTTTGACCGCTAGGACGGCTTGGGAGGGCTCTGGGAATGCCTGGGAAAGGTAGGCGCGGAGGCGTTCGGCGGCGGCGTCGAGGGTGAATTCGGTGGCGGCCGTGCGGCAGCGGTCGGCGGCGAGGGTGTAGACGTCCGGGTTCTTGCCGATGAGGGTGAGTGCGTCTAGGACGTCGTCCTCGGTGGCCGAGAAGAGGGGATAGTCCGTGCCTAGGAGGCGTTCGTGCATTGGCGTCCGGTTGAGGACGACCGGGACGCCGAGCGTGCCGCATTCCAGGACCTTTGTCGACAGTTCCAGGCTCGCGTCCATTGAGGCGTCCCGCCAGGAGAGGCCCACGTCGCAGGTGGTGGTAAGGCGCATCGCTTCGGCGCGCGGATGGCCGCCGTGCCAGATGACGCCCTCGGCCGTTTCCAGCGCGGTCCGCATGCGGGTCGCGAAGCCCGGATCGGCGGGGTCGTCGTGGATCTTGTCGCCGATCATGTGCAGTTCGGCGTCCACGCCGCGCATCGCGAGCAGGCGCGGGAGGGACGTCATCTCGTAGGTGTTCCAGCGCGGCGCGAACTTGCCCGTGTAGACGAGACGGAGCGGGCCATCAGGCGCGCCCGGGGCGCGGGGCTCCAGGCCGGAGAGGACGACCACCGGCGGGAACAGGGCGCTCTTCCCGGCGGCGGCGGGGACGGCGCTCTCCAGGAAGCCGCGCAGTTCCTCGGTCTGGCAGAGCAGGACGCGGGAGGCGTCCGCGATGCGGCGCAGTTCGCCCTTCGCGGACGCGCTGAACTCGGCCGCCGACTGCGGGACGTCGGTCAGGTACGTCCAGAGCCGTCCGGCCAGGGGCCCTGCGGCCAGCTTGCCCGCGAGGCGGCGGCCTCGGACGACGACCAGGTCATTCGGGTTCTCGGCGTCGATCTGCGCGAGGATCGCGGCGGCGTGCCGCGGTGCCATGGGCGCGTCGAACAGGCCCTCGGCATGCGGGCTGCGGACGGTGACGCCGGGCAGCGCACGGAGCGGGTCGACGAGCCGTCCCGTCCGGATCGGCGCCTTCAGGACCAGGGTCACCTCGCAGCCGGCGCGGGCCAGGGCCTGGACCATGCCCTGGGCCCAGATCGCCGACCCGTCGATCATGTTGAGGTCGACATCGCCGTAGACGAGGGCACGTGGTCGCACGGTGGTTCCTTTCAACGGGCCGGTTCGAGAACTTCTGCGAGCCGGCCGGGTGCGGTGATGGTGGCGTCCCACGGCAGGGACGCGAGGGTCGCGGGCGGCGTCCCGCCCCACAGGACGAGCGGGAGCGAGCGCGCGGCGGCGATCTGCCGGAGTTCGTGCAGCGCGAGATCACGGTCGTGCATGCCGGGAACGCCCAGGTATGCCCACGGGCCGCCGGGTTCACCGGCCGATGCGTCCACCACGAGCATGTCGACGTCTGCCCTGTCCAGGACGATCGCGGCGTCGTGCGGATACAGCGGGACGACCTTGGCGTGCTCGGCGAGCAGCGCCACCGTGTGCGGAGCCAGCACCCCCGCGATGATCAGGCCTTCGCAGGGGCCCGCGACCAGCAGGCGGTTCTCGGGACGCTCGACACGGTCGGGCTGGACGCCCCCGCCGGACGAGCCCCCCGCCGATACGGGAGCGTTCCGTTTGCGCCACAGCCGGTACAGCTCCTTCGGCAGCCGCTTGCCGCGCCTCGGGTTGCGCGCCGCCCCGGCGACCAGGCGTCCGAACTGGACGGCCGTCGACGTCTCCAGCGCGGCGAGCCGCTTCTCCACCTCGTCCAGCCGCGCCTCGCGCTCGCGCAGCGTCGACTTCAGCCGCCCCAGCTGCTGGTATGCCTTCTCGTCACTCACCGAGATACTCCATGATCACTTCGGCGATGCGGGGGCCGGCGTGGCCGTCCCACAGGGGT
Organism: Actinomadura sp. BRA 177; assembly: GCF_013372625.1. GTDB lineage: Bacteria > Actinomycetota > Actinomycetes > Streptosporangiales > Streptosporangiaceae > Spirillospora. The sequence goes on along the minus strand of NZ_JABXFD010000341.1, from coordinate 5,266 downwards.
GGTCTCCGGTCGGCCGGCGGCGTGCCCGACTCCAGGGCCTTGCGCGCGGCGGGCACCAGTTCCTCGAACGTGACGAGGCGGTTCGTGCCGTGCGTGATGGTGATCGGCCGTTCGGTGTTGGGACGGACGGTCAGGCACGGCACACCCAGGATCGTCGTCTCCTCCTGGAGCCCACCCGAGTCCGTGACCACCGCCGCCGCCCCCCGCACGGCGGCGATGAAGTCGATGTACCCGAGCGGGTCCAGGATCTGCACGCCGGGATGGTCGTCCAGCCCGGCGGCCAGCAGGTTCGCGCGGCCGCGCGGGTGCACGGGGATGACCAGGTCGGCGAGGTCGGCGACGCCGTGCAGGTGCCGGACGAGGGCGGACGCGGTCTCCGGCGCGTCCACGTTCGCGGGACGGTGCACGGTCGCCAGGACGTACCGCTCCGGCAGCCCGTGCTCCGCCCGCACCCGGCCGGTGTCGAAGGAGTCCAGGTTCGCCAGCAGCGTGTCGATCATCGGGTTGCCGACCAGGTGCGTCCGGGACACCGGGACGCCCTCGGCGGCCAGATGCCCGATCCCCTCCGGGCTCGTGACCAGGCACAGCGCGGACAGCTGGTCGGTGACGCGCCGGTTCACCTCCTCCGGCATGGTCATGTCGAAGCTGCGCAGCCCGGCCTCCACATGGGCGACCGGGATGTGCAGTTTGGCCGCGACGAGGGCGGCGGCGATGGTCGAGTTCACGTCGCCGTACACCATGACCAGCGCGGGTGAACGGCTCGTGAACTCCCCCTCCAGCCCGATCAGCAGCGCGGCGGTCTGCTCGGCGTGCCCGCCCGAGCCGACACCGAGGTTGACGTCGGGCTCGGGAAGCCCCAGCTCGGCGAAGAAGATCTCCGACATCCGCGCGTCGTAGTGCTGACCGGTGTGGACCACGGCCTGCTCGGCGCCGGCGGTCCGCAGCGCGGCGATCACCGGGGCGGCCTTGACGAAGTTCGGCCGCGCCCCGAGGACGTGCACGATGGGTGCCACCACAATTTCCCTTCTGTTCATCGGGGTCGCTTAGCGTCCGGCCCCGTGGTTAAGAAACCCGTGGTCAAGAAACCCGTCTACCTGGCAGGACTCGCGTTCCGGCAGCTGCGGGACGATCCCGGACGGGCGTCGCGGCTGGCCGTGCGGCTGGCCGCGCGCACCCCGTTCGGCGCCCGGCTGCGACGTTCGCCGCTGGCCGTGCCGAAGCCCCGGAACGTCCGGCGCGAGACCGGAGATCTGCGCGCCCTGCTGGCCCAGGCCCCAGCGCCTGCGCCTGCGCCTGCGCGACACAAGCCCAGGCCTGGCAGCACCGTCCTGCAGTTCGTCACGAACGCGCTGCCGACCACGAACGCCGGCTACACCGTCCGGACGCATCGGATCGCGCTCGCCCAGCGGGAGATGGGCCTCGACACCCACGTGGTCACCCGGCTCGGCTACCCGCTCAGCCAGGGCATCGGCGACGCGCGCCAACAGGTGGACGTGGACGGCGTCCAGTACCACCGGCTCCTCCCCTGGCTGCCTCCCGCCGACCCGCTCAGGGCCATCGAAAAGAGCGCTGACCTGGCCGGACGGCTGGTCGAGCAGCTGCGGCCGTCCGTCCTGCACGCGGTCAGCAACCACGTGAACGCCGCCGTCGCCCTCGAACTGGGACGCCGCCACGGCATCCCCGTCGTCTACGAGGTGCGCGGCTTCCTGGAGGACTCCTGGCTCTCTCGTGACCCCGCCCACACCGAAAAGGACGACTTCTACCGGCTCACCCGCGAACTCGAAACGCGCCGGATGGCCGAGGCGGACGCGGTCGTCACGCTCGGCGAGGCGATGCGGGCGGAGATCGCGTCCCGAGGCATCCCCGAAGAGAAGATCTTCACCGTCCCGAACGGCGTGGACGAGGCGTTCCTGGAGCCCCTCCCCGACGCGCGAGACCTGCGCGGACAACTGGGCGTCCCGGACAACATGCCGGTCATCGGCCTCACGTCCTCGTTCTACGGCTACGAGGGCATCGACACACTGATCGACGCCGCCGCCCTCCTCCGCGACCGCGGCACCCCGATCACCCTCCTCCTCGTCGGGGACGGCCCAGAGCGAGCGGGACTCGAACGGCGCGCGGCGGGGCACGGCGTTCATGCCGTGTTCACCGGGCGGGTGCCGATGGAGTCCGTTCGCCGATTCCATGCCGTCCTCGATGTGTTCGCGGTTCCGCGCCGGGCGGACCGGGTGTGCCAATTGGTGACGCCCCTCAAGCCGATCGAGGCGATGGCAGGGGGAATCCCCGTTATGGCCAGTGATGTCAAAGCTCTTCGGGAAATCGTGGAACCGGGCGTGACGGGCGCGTTAACAGTTCCGGAAGACCCGGAATCATGGGCGAATTGCCTGGAAGATCTGGCTTACGCTCCCGAACGAAGACAGAAAATCGGGCGGTCGGCCCGGGAATGGGTCGCGGCGGAACGCACCTGGCGCGCCGTCACCGAGCGATACCGGGCGGCCTACCGACTCACCTAGATCGAAGGGAGCCGGGCGCATGGATCTCGTTGTCATCGGACTCGGCTACGTGGGGCTGCCGCTCGTCCGCGAAGCCTGCCGGGCCGGCCTGCGGGTCGGCGGCCTGGACCGCGACGCGCGCGTGGTCGCCGGGCTCAAGGCCGGGCTGTCGCACATCGACGACGTCTCGCCCGCCGAGATCGAGGAGATGCTGGAGGCCGGGTTCGCCCCGAGCCTGCACGAGGACGTCCTGGACGGCGCCCGCACCGTGGTCATCTGCGTGCCGACGCCGCTGTCCCCGGAGGGCGGCCCCGACCTCACCGCCGTGCGCGGCGCCGCGGAGACGGTCGCCCGGCACCTGGAGCCGGGGACGCTGGTGGTGCTGGAGTCGACCACCTACCCGGGCACGACCGAGGAGGTCGTCCGGCCGATCCTGGAGACGTCCGGCCTGGTCGCGGGCGAGGAGTTCCACCTCGCCTTCTCGCCGGAGCGGATCGACCCGGGCAACCCGGTGTACGGCGTCCGCAACACGCCGAAGATCGTCGGCGGGCTGGGCCCGGCGTGCGCGTCGGCGGCGGCCGCGTTCTACGGCAAGTTCGTCGACCGGGTCGTGGAGGCCAAGGGCACCCGCGAGGCCGAGATGGCGAAGCTGCTGGAGAACACCTACCGGCACGTCAACATCGCGCTGGTCAACGAGATGGCGGTGTTCTGCAACGAGCTGGGCATCGACCTGTGGGACGCGATCGACTGCGCCGCCACCAAGCCGTTCGGGTTCCAGGCGTTCCGCCCCGGCCCCGGCGTGGGCGGCCACTGCATCCCCATCGACCCGAACTACCTGTCCTACAAGGTCAGGTCGCTGGGCTACCCGTTCCGGTTCGTGGAACTGGCCCAGGAGATCAACGACCGGATGCCCCGCTACGTCGCGGAACGCGCCCAGCAACTCCTCAACCGGGAGGGACGCGCACTGAAAGGCGCGAAGGTCCTCCTCCTCGGCGTCACCTACAAGGCCGACATCGCCGACCAGCGCGAGTCGCCGGCCCGCCCGGTGGCCCGCCGGCTCGCCCGCCTGGGCGCCGACCTGTCCTTCCACGACCCGTTCGTCCCGTCCTGGGAGGTAGACGGCGCCCCGGTCCCGAACGCAGGCAACGACCTGGTCGCCGCGCTCCGGAAGGCAGACCTGGCGATCGTCCTAGCCGACCACACGGCCTACGACGCCGACTCCCTCACCCGGCACGCACACCTCCTCTTCGACACCCGCGGCCGAACCCGCAACACCCAGCAGGACACAGTCGAACTCCTCTAGCCCGACACCCGCAGCCGGACGCAGGGCGCCCACCACCAAACCGTCCAATGTTTCCGGGCCATTGCGGCGCACCGCCCTACACGGCCGCCGATTCCGGCACCCGCGGCTGGACGCACGCTGCGATGTGTTGTCCTTTGCGGCTGCCGGTGGGGGCGGCGCGCCGCTTGTTGGTGAGGTGCCTGGTAGTGGCCATGTCGTGGGTCACGGGAATTCACCGGTTATTTGCCTCGGCGGCCGAGACTCGGCGTTGAGATGAAGAGATTTCGGCGCGTTACGGAGTGAGTGTGATGCGGGTCTGTGTTTGCACGGTGGTGCACCATCCCGAGGACGCACGCATTCTGCACCGGCAGATTCGCGCGCTGCTCGATGCCGGTCACGAGGTCACGTATATCGCCCCATTTCGGGCATGCAACGCGGTCCCGTGGCGGCGGATCAGTCCGGTGGACATTCCGCGGGCGATCGGGCGGCGGCGGCTTCGGGCGTTGCGTGCGGCGCATCGGGCGCTTATCGAGCACGCTCCCTATGCGGACGTGGTTCTGCTGCACGACCCCGAGCTGCTGGTGTCCCTGCCCCGCGAGGTAAGGGAGCGGACGGTCGTGTGGGACGTCCATGAGGACACCGCCGCCGCCCTGTCCGCCAAGGGGTGGGTGCCCGGTCCGGCGCGGCCCGTGCTGCGTCCGGCCGTGCGGCGTCTGGAGCGGCGCAGTGAGCGGCGGCACCGGCTGCTGCTCGCCGAGGAGGGCTACCGGTCCCGGTTCCGCGAGGAGCATCCGGTCGTACCCAACACGACGTATGTCGCCGACCGGCCGCCCGGCCCGCCGGACGGCCGCCGCGCCGTCTACGTCGGGCAGCTGTCCCGGGCGCGCGGCGCCCTCGACATGATCGAGATGGCCCGGACGCTGGCCGCCGAGGGCATCCTGGTCGAGTTGATCGGCGCGGCCGACGCCGACGTGCGGGACGCGTTGCGGGCGGCGCAGCGCGAGGGGTTCGTGCGCTGGTACGGGTTCGTCCCGAACGACCGGGCGCTGCGGATCGCCGAGGGCGCCATGGCCGGGCTGGCGCTGCTGCACGACGAGCCGAACTACCGGCACTCGATGCCGACGAAGGTCGTCGAGTACATGGCGCGCGGCATCCCGGTGATCACGACGCCGAACCCGCCGGCGGTGGACATCGTCGAGCCGGCCGGCTGCGGGATCGTCGTCCCGTTCGGCGACCCGCAGGCCGCCGCGAAGGCCGTCCTGCGGCTGCGGGACGACCCGGCCCGCCGATCTGAGCTGGGCAAACGCGGCTACGAGGCCGCCCGCGCAGAATTTCACTGGCCCGTCCACGCCGAACGCTTCGTCGCACAGTTGGAGGCGTGGGCGAACCCGTCCGCCGACATCGCACGGGAACCCGAACCCGTCCCCGAGTTCTGACCGGTCAGGTCGGGTGGTGCAGCCGGTACGCGACGGACCGGGCGGGGCGCGCGGCG
>NZ_JABXFD010000122.1 GCF_013372625.1 Actinomadura sp. BRA 177 | reverse complement strand
GTCACCGACCTGCTTCCCGAAAGCTACATCTGGGCGGACCACCAGCTCGATGCCGAGGCCAGCACACCACTCAGCACGAGCTGACGCCTCAAGCGGTTACAGGGCAAACGTTGCCTGCTACGGCACTGAGGCGGGTCGTCGCGGACGGGCCCGAAGCGTCCAGCCCCGGCGGTGTGGACGACACCGCGACCGGCGCGCGGGACGCGTCCAGCCGGGCGAGGGCCCGCGACACCGACGCGCCCGCGTCCGAGCCGGCCTCGGCCAGGTGCTCCAGGCCCTCGTCCAGGTCGATGGCGTCCTCGGCGAGCCCGATGGTCAGCGCGATCGTCTCGCAGACCGCGTCCAGGTCGTCCAGGTAAAGGACGTTCTGGCCGAGGAGCTTCCGCCAGAAGTCGGTCAGCTCGCGGCTCCCCGAGTGGTAGGCGCCCTCGGGGATGATGAAGTACACGTCGTACTTGCGCTGCAGTTCCCGGACGAGGTCGGCGATCGGGACGTCCTCCGCCCGCTCGTCCCCGATGACCTTGGCGATCTCGCGCCGCTTCGCCTTCGGGTAGGCCAGCTCGTCGCCGATCATGAACAGGTAGCCGCGCTTGCCGCGCTTCTCGAAGCAGTCGATCGCGGTGTGCCGGGCCATGAAGTACATGGCCAGCTCGTACGACTCGCGCATCTGGCCGCCGCCCCCGCCTTCGAGGAGGATCTTGCCGAGGTCGTCGTCCATCCGGTTGTCGGCCTCGAACTGGCCGATCTGCAGCGGCGCCCGGTCGCAGGTCGCGTCGCCGACCGCGCCGAACAGGATGTGCGGGTCCCTGACGTACCCCTTGCGCAGCAGCAGCCCGAGCAGGTCGGGGAGCTTGGTCTGCAGCGTCCGCGGCACGTTCCCCATCGAGCCGGTCACGTCGAACAGCACGCCGATCGCGAGCGACTCGGGGTGGTCGCCGGAGTCCCGGCTCTCCCGCGCGGTGACGCCGAACGGGTCGAGGTCGGCGTGGACCTTGGTGGCGCCGCCGTCGGAGTAGGCGAACGCGCTGGCGCCGGTGGACGCGCGGTAGCTCGCGCGGGCGGCGTAGACGTCGGTGGACCAGTGTCCGCTTCCCATGGTGGTTCTCCTTCAGTTCGGAGCGGGCAGGTGGAAGGGGCGGAAGCGCCGCCGGCCGTAGAGCCGCTCCAGCAGCTCGTCCAGCTCGGCCAGCAGCCGCCAGGCGTCGGACGGGCGCCGGTTCTGCGCGGGCAGCGTGCAGCCGCGCGCGAACGAGCGCATCGCCGGGGGCGCCTTGCCGCCCATCAGCCCGGTCATGCACCGGGTGGCCATGAAGATGTCGGTCGCCGGGCTCGCCGGCCGCCGTCCCGGCACCTCGGGTGGGTACCAGCCCGCGTACCGGTCGACCATCGCCGGGACGCGGCCGGACGAATCGACGTGCGCGTAGCAGCCGGGGACGGAGTAGCACCAGTCGACCAGGACCAGGCCGTGCTTCTCCGGATGGATCAGCACGTGGTCGGGGAGGACCGCGCCGTGCAGTACGCCCGCGCGGTGCGCGAACCCGAGGCCGACCAGCAGCCGCCGCCACATCCAGGCCGCGTCGCGCGGGTCGACGCCGTCCGGATACGCCGTCCCGACCTCGGTCAGGCTGCGGAAGCCGTCCAGCGCGGCGATCACGTTGACCTGCCGCTGCGCCCCGGTCGCCGCGTCCCGGTGCCGGAACGACTCGACCAGGCGCGGGACGTACGGCAGGAACTTCCCGTCGCCGTCCTCGGGCAGCCGGCGCAGCGCCACCGCCTCACGCTCGACCAGGTCGCTGTCGCGCGGGTCGCGCGGCATCTTCAGCAGCACCCCGGGTTCCGCCGCGTACAGCTCGGCGAGGTCGCCGCCGATCGGGTCCCCGCTCAGCCGGTACGCGTGGCGGCGAGTGGTGATCACGCCGTGGTCGTCCCGGTTGTAGGTGTGCCACAGCGCGTTCAGCCTGATGAACGCGTCGCGGGTGCGGCCGCCGGTCGCGTCCGGGTGGACGAGCCGGGCCAGCCGCCGGTACCGCCGCGCCGCCTCCGCCTCGTCCGCGCCGAACAGGTCGGCCGGGACACGCGCCCGGTCCAGCCGCGCCAGCGCATCGTCCAGGGCTTTCATCTGATCTCCTCCTCCCGGCTCGGCCGCAGCAGGGCAGGGTGCAGGAGGCGGGCGTCGCCGGCGCGGTAGAGCCGGGGCCGGGGGCCGCCGCGCCGGCCGCCCCGGTCGGACGTCGCGCCCGTGCTCTCCACGAACCCGGGCACCGACAGGACCTTCCGGTGGAAGTTGCCGGCGTGCAGCTCCTCGCCCCACACCGCCTCGTAGACCGACCGCAGCTCGGGGATCGTGAACTCGCCGCCGCAGAAGGCCGTGGCGAGCGGGGTGTACTCCAGCTTCCCGCGCGCCCGCTCCAGCCCGTCCGCGAGGATCCGCGCGTGGTCGAAGGCGAGCCGGCGGGTGGTGCCGGGACGCTGGTCGCCGGACTCGGTGAGGCCCAGCGCGTCCACCGGCACCCACGCCGCGTCGGCCGCGTCGCCGCCGGCCTCCGGGTCGGGCAGCTCCGGCGCGAACGCCAGGTGGGCGACGGAGATGACGCGCATCCGCGGGTCCCGGCCGGGCGACCCGTACGTGCCGAGCTGCTCCAGGTGGACGCGGCCGAGCACGCCGCCCTTGGCGCTGAGGCCGGTCTCCTCGGCCAGCTCCCGGACGGCCGCGTCGGAAAGGTCCTCGGCGTCCGCGCCCTGCAGCGGCCCGCCCGCCTGGACGAAACCGCCCGGCAGCGCCCACATGCCCGCGTACGGGGCCTGCCCGCGCCGGACCAGCAGGACGTGCAGGGCGCCGTCGCGGATGGTCAGCCCGACCACGTCCACGGTCACGGCGACCGGGTCGTAGTCGCGCGGGTCGTAGTTCGCGAGGAACTCGGCCTCGTCGCGCCGCGGTTCCGGGGTCATCCGGCGTCCTCCCGTCAGGCTCGGTGCAAGTAAGTCTCAAAAATGAGTCCATCTCTAGCTGAGAACAACATAGCCCGGACGAGGGCGGGTGTCCAGTGCGTACCGGGGTGACGAAAAGCGGGCGCCGCCCCCCACGAGGGGAGCGGCGCCCGCTACGTTCGGCGGAACTTCACAAAAAAGAAGTTCCCGGCGTAGGGCTCAGCGGCGGTAACGGCTGCCGGGAGGCTCCTCGCCGTAGTCGTTCTCGCCGTGGTCCTGCTCGCCGTAGGACTGCTCGCCGGAGTTGTACGGCCCGGTCGCGTAGGGCCCGAACGCGTACGGGTTCGGGACGCCCGGGTCCACCGCGTACGGATCGGCGGGCCGGCCCGGCCCGTACGGACCCGTCCGGCCGCGGTCGTCCCGCTCGTACTGCTCGTACCGCTCGGGCGGGCGCTGCTCGGCCTGGTACGGCTCCCGCGCGAACTGGCCGCCCGGCTGCCGCCCGGTCGAGTACCGGCCGGTCGGGTAGGGGCTCTCGGGCATGCCCGGCCGCCGCTCGCCCGGCCACCCGCCCGGCTCGTACGGCCCGGGATCGCCGAGCCCGGGTTCGCCGAGCCCGGGCCCACCCACCGGCACCACCCCGGGCGGCAGGCTGCCGGGGGACTCGGGCGGGCGCGCCCCGGGCGGCGGCGCGGCGCCCAGCCGCGCGGAGACCGGCGGGGCTGGCGGCTCGTCCAGGAGCAGCTTCATCTGGCTCTTCCGGCGCCCGTACACCAGGTACAGGACGAGGCCGACGGCCATCCAGATCGCGAAGTACGCCCACGTCTCGACCTTGAGGTTCAGCATCAGCCAGCCGACCGCGAGGATCGTCGCGATCACGACGAGCGGCGCCGCCGGCATCCGGAACGGCCGGTGCAGGTCGGGCTGGGAGTGCCGCAGCGCGAGCACGGCGGCGGCGACGAACAGGAAGGCGAACAGCGTGCCGATCACGACGAGCTGCTCCAGCGTCAGCACGTCGAACGTCTGCGACATGACCACCGCCGCGCCGCCCGCGAGCAGCGTGGCGCGCGAGGGCACCTTGTACCGGCTCATCGAGGCGAGCGGGCGGGGCAGCAGCCCGTCCCGGGCCATCGAGAACACCACCCGGGTCAGGCTGATCATCACCACCAGGATGACGGTGGTCAGCGCCAGCACCGCGCCGACATCGACGATCTTGCCCATCGCGCCCGCGCCGACCTCGTCGAACGCGGCGGCGATCAGCAGCTTGTCCGGATTGAGCTTGGCGAAGCCGGCCATCCCGACCATGCCGACGAGCGCGATCGCCACCGCCGCGTACAGCACGATCGCGGTGAGCAGGGCGGTGAGGATGCCGCGCGGCACCTTGCGGGGCGCGTCGTCGGTCTCCTCCGAGGCGGTGGCGATGAGGTCGAACCCGATGTAGGCGAACGCGATGGCGGGCGCGGCGGCGAACAGGCCCCAGATGCCGAACACGTGCGGGGTGCCGCCGCCGAACGCGCCGAGCACGGCGTCCAGCACCGTCTGGTCGCCCTCCGGCGCGGGCTTCGCGGGCGGGACGAACGGGGTGAGGTTGCCGGTGTCGAAGAACTTCAGGCCGGTGGCGATGACGAGCCCGATCACGATGACCTTGGCCATCACCATGTACCAGAGCGTCTTCAGGCTCATCCGGCTGCCGGTGGCGAGCATCAGCACGACCAGCAGCAGGATGCCGAAGGCGAGCACGTCCGGGCCCTTCACCTGGCCGATCACGTCGCCGAGCCAGCCCGGTATCGGCACCCCGAAGTCGTTCAGCGCCTGCGTGAAGTACAGCGACCACACCCGCGCGAGCACGGACGCGGCCAGCAGCAGCTCCATGATCAGCGCCCAGCCGACGACCCAGGCCCACACCTCGCCGAACGCGACGTAGCTGAAGGAGTAGGCGCTGCCCGCCACGGGGATGATCGAGGAGAGCTCGGCGAACGCGAGCGCGGCCAGCACGCACACCCCGCCCGCGATGAGGAAGGAGATCAGCACCCCGGGACCGGCGGTCGAGCTGGCCTGCTCGCCGGCGATCTTGAAGATGCCGGAGCCGATCATGACGCCGAGGCCGAGCACGACGAGATCGCGGGTCCGGTACACGACGCGGAGCCGGTGCCGCCCGCCGTAGAGCCGGCCGGTGGCCTGCTCGACGGGCAGCCGGCGGAACATGTTGTTGCGCATGCGCATGTCCAAGGTCAAGGTGGGTCCCCCCAGGCCGTGAACCCGCGCCGCTGTTCGCGAGGTGATGGCTTGTCGAAGTCCCTAAGAATTCACCACGTATGAGCATAATCGCAACGTTTTCGCGCGGATCGATGTCGTCTCGTCGTTGTCGCATCCTGCCAAAGCGCAGGTCGGCGACATGCCGCAGCGGCGTACTCACGCTCGGCTGACCGACTCCCGAATCTTTTTCTAATGGACCGTTCCGACCGAATATCCCCAATTTCCAATGTGGAAAGCGCTTTCGAACCGGGCCGCGCGCGGACGTCCGGGGTCGGCCGGTGCGGACGGTGGCATCGGACGAAGATCGGTGGCACCGTAAAGGCGCCGCGTTCGTCTGGAGGTCAGGTGTCCCGCTCCCCGTCACCCTCGAAAACGCCCCCGAAGCGCTCCCGCGTCCGCCGCCGCACGGCATTCGCCGCCGCGGTGACCGTCGCCGCCGCGGTGACCGTCGCCGCCTCGCTGACCGTCCCCGCCGCCCTGCCCGCCAGCGCCGCGCCGG
>NZ_JABXFD010000511.1 GCF_013372625.1 Actinomadura sp. BRA 177 | reverse complement strand
GTGTTGTGTGGGTCGTGTGTCGGGTGTGGTTTTTGTGTTTAGGATGCGGGGGACGGCGGGGGTCGCCGCAGTCGTGTTCGTCGGCAGCGTCAGATGTGTATAAGGGACGGGGCCGACGGCGGCGGCCCGATGCGGCCGGGCGAGCTGGCCGCCGCGCTCGCGGTGGAGGCGCCGCACGTCACCCGGCAGGTGCAGCGGCTGGAGCGGGCCGGGTACGTCGAGCAGGTGCCCGACCCGGACGACGGGCGGTGCCGGCGGGTCCGGCTGAGCGCGTCCGGGGCGGACGCGGTGGAGTGCATCCGCGCGTCCGGGCGGCGCTGGATCGCCGAGGCCCTCGCCGGCTGGCCGCCCGGCGACCGCGCCCGGCTGGCCGGGCTCGTGCACCGGATGGTGGACGACTTCGCGGCCCACTCGGACGCCGAGCGCGCGGCGGAAGCGGGCCGTGCCGGTTCCGGACGCGACTGAACCGGCGGCGATTTCTGGTCGTTTGTGGTTCACGGGAGGTCAGTGGGTTTTTCCGGGCCGGGGCAAGGCCCGGATCGGGTTTTGCACCGGGCCCCGGCGTCCCTAGGGTTGCCTTCCGTGGACCTTCGTCTGCACAACCCCCGCGTTGAATTCCCCCGCACGGCCTTTCGCGTCTCGGCCCGGAAAGGACGCTGATGCAGGTCGTCACCACCGCCGGTCACGGTGGGCACGGCAAGTCGGCGCTCGTGCGCGCCCTCACCGGCAAGGAGCCGGGCGAGGCGGGCGCGTGGACGGAGCTGCCGTCCGGCCGGCGCGTGGCGTTCGTCGACGTCCCCGGCGGGGAGCGGTCCGTCCCGGCCATGCTCGCGGGCACGGCGCCCGCGCCCGCCGCGCTGCTCGCCGTCGCCGCCGACGAGGGGTGGATGCCGCAGACCGCCGAGCACCTGGACGCCCTCGGCGCGCTCGGCGTCCGGGCCGGCGTCCTCGCGGTCACCAAGTCCGACCTCGCCGACTCCCGGCTCGCGCTGCGGCAGGTCCGCGAACGGCTGGCCGGCACCGCGCTGCGCGCAGTGGAGGCCGTCGCCGTCAGCACCGCCACCGGCACCGGCCTGGACGGGCTGGCCGCCGCGCTCGACCGGCTCACCGGCCGGCTGCCCGTCCCCGACCCGGACGCCCCCGTGCGGCTGTGGGTCGACCACGCCTTCACCGCCGGGCGGCAGACCGTCGTCACCGGCACCCTCGCCGCCGGGACGGTCGCCGTCGGCGACGAACTGCTGCTCATGCCCGCGGGCGACCGCGTCCGCGTCCGGACGATCGGCTGCGCCGGCGAGCCGTGCGACACCGTCGGTGGCGTCTCCCGCGTCGTGCTGACGCTCCGCGACGCGGGCCGCGTGGACGGCGGCATGGCCCTCGTCACGCCCGGCGCCTGGACGCACACCACGTCCGTCGACGTCCGGACCCGGTTCGGCGAGGCGTCCGGGCGGCTCGCGCGGCGGCTGACGCTGCACCTCGGGTCCGCCGCCGTCCCGGTCGGGCTGCGGCCGCTCGGCCCCGACACCGCGCGGCTGACCCTGAACACCCGGCTCGCCCTGCACCTCGGCGACACCGGCGTCCTGCGCGACCCGGCGCGCCGCTCGATCGCCGGGGTGAGCGTGCTGGACGTCCGGCCGCCGACCCTGGTGCGGCGCGGCGCGGGGGCGGCCCGCGCGCGGGAGCTGGCGTCCTGGCCGGACCGGCCGGACGGCACGATCGTGCTGCGCCGGCACGGCGTGCTGCGCCGCACCGAGCTGACGCTGATGGGCTGCGCGCCGCCGCCGGACGCCGTCGCGCTGAACGGCGAGTGGATCGCCGACCCGGCGCACTGGTCGTCGCTGTTCGAGCGGCTCGCCGAGGAGACGTCCCGGCACGCCGCGGGCAGCCCGCACGCGCCCGGCATCCCGCTGGAGACCGTCCGGCTGCGGCTCGGCCTCCCGGCCCGGCAGCTCGTGACCGCGCTCGTCCGGCCGCCGCTGCGGGTGGACGCAGGACGCGTCTACGGCCCCGCGCTCGCCCCCGAGCCCGCGCCCGTCACCGCACCGCCGACGGCGATCGCCGCGACCCCGCCGCCGCCCTGGACCGAGGCCGTCGAGCACCTCCGCACCGACCTCGCGGACACCCCGTTCACGCCGCCGTCCGCCGAGCGCCTCGAAGAGCTGGGCCTCACCGGCGACCTGCTCGCCGCCGCCGACCGCGCGGCCGCCGTCCTGGTCATCGACGACGACATCGTCCTGCTGCCGGGGGCCGACCGGGAGGCGCTGCGCGTCCTGAACGGCCTGCCGCAGCCGTTCACCCGCGCCCAGGCCGCCGCCGCCCTCGGCACCAGCCGCGACGTCGCCGTCGCCCTGCTGCGCCACCTGGACCGGCTCGGCCTCACCGAACGCCGCAGCTCGAACGGTGATGAACCCGTCCAGGACGGGAAAACCGGTTGAACGACCAGTGATGATTCTGGCCTCATAGATCGCGGTCCGGTTCCCGTCGATCCAGGAGAAGGCATGCCGTACCAGACGCTCAAGGGCGGCCGCGTTCCCATCCGGATGTGGACCGACCCCGCCACCGTCGAGGACCTCGCCCTCGACCAGCTCCGCAACGTCTCCGCCCTGCCGTGGGTGGAGGGCCTCGCGGTCATGCCCGACGTCCACTACGGCAAGGGCGCGACCGTCGGCTCGGTCATCGCGATGAAGGACGCGGTGTCCCCGGCGGCCGTCGGCGTCGACATCGGCTGCGGCATGACCGCCGTCAAGTCGTCGCTCACCGTGGAGGACATGCCGGACGACCTGTCCGGCATCAGGCACCGCCTGGAGCGGGCGATCCCCGTCGGCCGCGGCTCGCACAAGGACGCCGTCGACCCGTCCGCGCTGCCGAACCTGAAGGAGCGCGCCTGGTACGAGTTCTGGAAGCAGTTCGACGACCTGCACCCGGCGGTGCGGTCCCGGCACGGCCGCGCCCGCCAGCAGATGGACACGCTCGGCGGCGGCAACCACTTCCTGGAGCTGTGCGCGGACGACCAGGGCGCGATCTGGCTCGTCCTGCACTCGGGATCGCGCAACATCGGCAACGAGCTGGCCGAACGGCACATCGAGGCCGCCCGCAAGCTCCCGCACAACCAGGACCTGCCGGACAACGACCTCGCCGTGTTCCTCACCGGAACCGCCAGGATGGACGCCTACCGCCACGACCTGTTCTGGGCGCAGGAGTACGCGCGCCGCAACCGCGCCGTCATGATGGCGCTCGCGCAGAACGTGGTGACCAGGCGGTTCGGCGAGAAGCGCTGCCGGTGGGGCGAGGTCATCTCCTGCCACCACAACTACGTGGCGGAGGAGGTGTACGGCGGCGACGAGCTGCTCGTCACCCGCAAGGGCGCGATCCGCGCGGGCCGCGGCGACCTCGGCATCATCCCGGGCTCGATGGCGACCGGCACCTACATCGTGCGCGGCCTCGGCAACGAGACCGCCTACAACTCCGCCTCCCACGGCGCGGGCCGCCGCATGAGCCGCAACAAGGCCCGCAAGAGCTTCACCGTGGACGACCTGATCGAGCAGACGAAGGGTGTCGAGTGCCGCAAGGACGGCGGCGTCGTCGACGAGATCCCGGGCGCCTACAAGGACCTGGAAACGGTCATCGAGGCCCAGTCCGACCTGGTCGAGGTAGTGGCCCGACTCCGCCAGCTCATCTGCGTGAAGGGCTGACCGTTGCTCAGCGGGCGAGGACGCGGTCTATGAAAGTGGTCACATCGGCTAGGACCTCGTTGCGGTTCGTTTCGTTGAAGACCTCGTGGCGGGCGTCCGGGTAGAGGCGCTCGGTGAAGTCCTCGCCTCGGATCGCCTCGATGCCGATGCGTGTGTCGGCGGGGCGGACGAGTTCGTCTGCCTCGCCGTGCACGTAGAAGGTCGGGAGTGCGCCCAGGGATCCGCTCTCGTTGATGCGGCGCAGGGTCGTGTCCAGGGCCTTGATCGTGGGCTTCTTGAAGGGGCCGTGCCAGACGAGGGGGTCTTCGGTGTAGGCCTTGCCGACGGCCGGGTCGCGGGAGAGCGTGGACGTGTCGATGGTCGCGTCCGGCATCTCGTCCAAGGGGAGCAGCTCGTCCACCGCGTGCCAGCGGCCGAGGACCGGGCCGGAGAGGACGAGGGCGGTGAGGGCGTCGCCGTGCAGTTGCGCGTAGCGGGCGGCGATCATGCCGCCCATCGAGTGGCCGATCATGACGACGGGCAGGCCGGGGTGGTCGCCGCGCGCCGACTCCACGACCGTGTGGACGTCGGCGACGACGTCCGCGTAGTCCTCGATCAGCACGCGGTCGCCGGCGGAGCGGCCGTGGCCCCTGTGGTCGGGCCCGCAGACGACGGCGCCGTGCCGGACGAGGACGTCCGCGACGTGGTCGTAGCGGCCGAGGTGCTCGCCGTAGCCGTGCACGAGCACCGCGACGTAGCGCGGCTCCCCGTCCGCCCAGATCCGCGCGGTGATCGCGCCCCCCGTCCCGGCGAACTCCCACTCGCGTACCGTCGTCACTCCGGCCTCCCTGATGCTCGATGGAACGTCACGGTCCAATGGGATGCGACGAAACGTCAACCTCCGGAATAGGCTGGTCTGACCGACCGCAAAACCCCGGCGGGCCGCGAGGGCGGGCCGCCGGTCAGCAGGAAGGGGCGCCCGTGCTGGTCGACACCTTCGGCCGTACCGCGACGGACCTGCGGGTCTCGCTCACCGACCGCTGCAACCTGCGGTGCTCGTACTGCATGCCGCCTGAGGGGCTGGACTGGCTGCCGAAGCCGGAACTGCTCACCGATGACGAGGTGATCCGGCTGGTCGGGCTCGCCGTCCGGGAGCTCGGGGTCACCGAGGTCCGCTACACCGGCGGCGAGCCGCTGCTGCGGCGCGGGCTGCCGGAGATCGTGCGGCGGACGGCGGAGCTGTCCCCGCGCCCGCAGATCTCGCTGACCACCAACGGCATCGGGCTCGACCGGCTGGCCGCGCCGCTGGCCGAGGCCGGGCTCGACCGGGTGAACGTCTCCCTCGACACCCTCGACCGCGAGACGTTCAAGCGGCTCGCGCACCGCGACCGGCTGGACGACGTCCTGAAGGGCCTCGCCGCGGCGCAGGACGCCGGGCTGGAACCGGTGAAGATCAACACGGTGCTGATGCGCGGGATCAACGACCGGGAGGCCGTCCCGCTGCTGCGGTACTGCCTGGAGCGCGGCTACCGGCTGCGGTTCATCGAGCAGATGCCGCTGGACGCCCAGCACGGCTGGACCCGGAAGAACATGATCACCGCGGACGAGATCCTGGAGCGGCTGTCCGCCGAGTTCGACCTGGCCCCCGATGAGCAGCACGACCGGGGCAGCGCGCCCGCCGAGTCGTTCCTGATCGGCGGCGGACCGGAGACGGTCGGCGTGATCGGCTCGGTGACCCGGCCGTTCTGCGGCGCCTGCGACCGGGTGCGGCTCACCGCCGACGGGCAGATCCGCAACTGCCTGTTCGCCACCGAGGAGTCCAACCTGCGGGACGCGCTGCGCGGCGGCGCCACCGACGCCGAACTCGCCGAAAGCTGGCGCAAGGCGGTCTGGGCCAAGCGCGCGGGGCACGGCATCGACGACCCGTCGTTCCTGCAGCCCGCCCGGCCCATGTCGGCGATCGGCGGCTAGTGGAGTTCGACGCCGTCCTGCTGGCGGGCGGGCGGGCCCGGCGGTTCGGCGCGGACAAGCC